>WRHP01000029.1 GCA_009783195.1 Syntrophorhabdaceae bacterium
GTCGCCGTATCGCAGGCGTGCAGGCTGTATACCACGTCCGTCTTTTCCGCCGCGCGGCATTCCTTTATTTCTCCGCAATAGAACTCCATGTTGGAATATTCCAGCGCGGAAGCCGCGCGGCGGCATTTTTCGATGAGATCGCGATTTGTGTCGACGCCGATGAACCGCAGGTTGCTCCGGCCCGCCGCGGCCAGCGTATGGTTGAGGTAAAACGAGAGATAGCTTCTGCCGCAGGCGCAGTCCAGGAGCGTTAAGGTCCTCTTCTTCGAGAGCTTTTTAAGCGCGGCATCAAAGACTGCCGCATAATCAAAAACTTGGTCTCGCTTCTTCAGCCGTTCGCCGTATTCCGCGCCCTTCGGGTCGGCAAGGCCAATTTCAATAAAAAGATCGTTGATATCGCTTAAGCCAATATCGAGTGTTTCCATTAATCTCTCCGCCGTCGTCTATTCGCGGCAGCTTAACGGCAAAAAAAACGGGCTGCGGACATAAAAATAAGCCGCAAGCAACATAAAACTGCCTTGTAAACAGCAAGGTCAGTCCTAAATGTTGCCGAGGCCTGCTTTCATCTCCACAGCCGGTTCATACCGCCGATTGCGCGGCACCAAACCTCTTGGACATCTTCACCCCTTAAATAGAATCGTTAAGTCGCCGCGCCTAAAATTATATATGAGAGCGGGCGGTTGTCAAGGCTTTATTACTACGGCCTAGGGACGACTGACGGATCGGCGCGGTTATGGTATGATGTTGCCGGAAACCCATCGCGCTTTAATACCGGCAATTTTGATAAAAAGCGGTGATACGTATTGCCCTTGACTATTGTCCGAGACGACATAACAAAGCTCCGTGCCGATGCGATCGTCAACGCCGTGAACCCGAATCTCAAGAAAGGCGGCGGAGTGTGCGGCGCTATTTTTAGCGCGGCCGGCGAGGAAAAGCTTCAGGCGGTCTGCGACGCGCTCTCTCCGATTCAGACAGGCAAAGCGGTTATCACACCAGGTTTTGCCCTCCATGCAAAGCACATCATCCACACGGCTGGTCCTGTTTACCGCGACGGCAAACAGGGCGAGGAAGCCTTGCTTCGCGCGTGCTATACAAACGCGCTTGACCTTGCTCTTGAGCATGGTTGTGAAAGCGTGGCGTTTCCGTTGATTTCAAGCGGAATTTACGGCTATCCGAAAGACGAGGCGCTGTCTGTCGCGACAAGCGCAATCGCCGACTGGCTGCAAAGCAATGATATGGACGTGTCGCTTGTCGTATTCGACAAGGCGGCGTTTTCTGTTTCACGGGAACTGTTCGACGAAGTAAAAGCCTTTGTCGACGAAAACTATGTGGATGAGCTTGAGACAAGGCATCGCCGCGGGCGGTCCAAGGTGTTGGCGCAAAAAAACATTGAGTCTATAGCCGCCGACTCCTGCGCTTCGGCGGCGGCCCCCGCGTCAAGACTGTCCGCCATGCGTAAAGAAAGCAAGCTGAGTGACGCGTTTGAGCGGCTTGACGAACCGTTTTCAACAACGCTTTTGCGGCTCATTGCCGCGAAGGGCAAAACCGATGTGGAAGTTTACAAACGCGCTAACATCGACCGTAAGCTGTTTTCCAAGATCCGCACGGGCAGGGGGTATATGCCGAGCAAGAAAACCGTTATTGCCCTTGCCGTTGCCCTGAAGCTTTCTCTTGCCGAAACTAACGATCTGCTTGAACGCGCCGGCTATATCCTTTCGCGCAGCGTGATGTTTGATGTGATTGTGAAATACTTCATCACGCGTGAAAAGTACGACATATACGAAATCAACAATGTGCTGTTCGAATACGACCAACCCATCCTGGGGGGGTGAAAATAAAGTGAATATACATGCTGTAATAAAAAAACTTTGCGAGAAGCGACCGGTATTTCACTCTGAGGCTGATTTTCAATTTGCTCTTGCGTGGGAAATAAAGTCGTTATACCAGTTGGCAGAAGTCAGGCTTGAATATCCGTACATGGTTCCTGACAAATCGATCCAATACATTGACATTTTTGTCCAGCTTGAAGGCCATGCATACCCAATTGAGTTGAAGTATAAAACTAAAAAACTTGAAGAGCCTTTTTGTTGGAAGAATGAGAAATTTAATCTGAAGAACCACGGAGCGCAAAACTTCAACAGATATGATTTTATTAAAGATATTCGCCGCATAGAAGCGTTTGCTGAACAACCTGGCAATTTCAGGTTTGGCTATGCGGTATGGTTAACAAATGATCCGTCATATTGGGATAGGCCAAAGGATGAGAATGTTGGTTACGCTTCTTTTAGCGTACATGATGGCGCTGTGAAAACCGGAACGATGAAATGGGGTAAAGGCACTGGCAAAGGACGCAAGAAGGAACTAACTTTGAAAAATAAATACACAATCGAATGGAAGAAATACCATGATTTGGGAGTGCCAAACGGTTTGCTGAAATACGCTGTTGTGAAAGTTTCAATCTGAATCATTTGTCGCTTTCCAGGCGACCACTTGCTTGACGCGCCGCACTATCCTTCATTCATAAATTGAGGAATGGAGGAAAACACGATGAAAGCAAACCTGACAGAGCTGGTTTTCATCATTGATCGCAGCGGATCGATGGGCGGGCTTGAGAGCGACACCATCGGCGGTTTCAATTCCATGCTTGCGAAGCAGCAGACGGAGCCGGGTGAATGCCGCATTACGACAGTGCTGTTTGATGACAAGTATGAAATCCTGCACGACCGCATTGACACCAAGGCGGTCAGTCCGCTGACAGAGAAGGAATATTTTGTCCGTGGCACCACCGCTCTGCTCGACGCCGTTGGCAAAACGATACATAAAATTATAAACGTTCAGAAGCGCACCGCCCCAGGCCGCCGCGCCGAAAAGGTGGTGTTTATCATCACCACGGACGGCATGGAGAACGCAAGCCGCGAGTTTGGTTACGGCAAGGTGAAATCGCTGATTAAACAGCAAAAATCCAGGTACGGATGGGAGTTCGTATTCCTTGGCGCGGACATCGACGCGGTGGATGTTGCCGACCGTATCGGTATAGGCAGAAACCGCGCCCAGAACTACAGCAAAGATCGCAAGGGAATTGCGCTGAACTACAAGGTTCTCAGCGATACCGTTGCGGCGTTCCGGGCGGCTCCGCAAGGAGCGGCGCTTTGTGATGATTGGAGCGCGGAGATTGAAGCGGATTACAGGCAGCGGGGTTAAACGGCAGACCGGCGTTTTGGGTCTTGATGCGGCGATGGTGACAAGCGGGGGAAGCCGAAAAAAGCGCTTCTCCCGCTGTTCAAAAAACGTTGATGCTAACGGCGGGTTTTGCGTAAGCGCGAAAAAACTATCGGGAGAAAGCGACTCTGTTGCGACCGAACGCTTTTGCTTCATACAGAGCGCTGTCGGCGTTTTTCAGGAGGGTTTCAAGTGAATCGGTCGGCTCGGCCGGCTTCGGGATGCCTATGCTTACCGTTACCTTGATAAAGTTTCCGTTGTATTCGAATAAAGTCGCTTCCACCTGTGAGCGGATTCGCTCCGCAACCAGATGGGAATTTTCGAAAGGCGTTTCAGGCAAGATGCAGCAGAACTCCTCTCCGCCGTATCTGGCCAGTATGTCCACTCGCCGCAGGGCCGACTGTATGGTGTCGCATACGGATTTCAGGACGAAGTCGCCGCACTGATGGCCGTATGTGTCGTTCACCAATTTGAAATGATCGATATCTATTATCAGCAATGACATCGGCCTTTTGTAGCGCCGGTGCCGCTCGAATTCCTCTTTAAGCCGGTTGAAGAGAAACCGGCGATTGTAGGTTCCGGTCAGGAAGTCTCGCTGGTTTGTCTCCACCAACTCGGCCATTTCCGTGACGTCCTGAACAGTGATGCAGAGATGGGTCACCTGCGGCCCGTCGCCTTCCCGCATAGGACAGATGGTGCAGCTTTGCTGCATGAGTTCGAAGGAGGTCTGAAACGAGCTTGTGATAGGGATCGGGAAGAGATATCCGTGCAGCTTCTGTGAAAAGAAATAGAAGTTGCCGAAGGTGAAGACAGACTTGAAGCTGCGAAGGAATACCGGCTTGTTCAGGTTAGGGTAGATGTCGAAAATGCTGCGGCCAATCATTTCTTCCGCGTTGCGATGGCTGTGGGTAGCCATCCAGTCATTCCAGAGCCGGACGTTGTACTCCGAGTCCAGGATTACAATTCCAAGATTTAATGCGTTGAGAACGTTATTAAAATTCACTTGTTATTGACCTGAGAAGTTTTTGAGGGCCTGCCGGAGCCAGCCGATCGATTCGTGGTTGATGATGAGGAAAAGGCACCCTTTGAAATCTTGTTCTTCGAAATTGAAAGTCGTCTGGAGTATTGTGGCGAAGTTTTTCTGGTCGAAGACCATTTTGGACAAGTTCGCGCTTTCTATGGCTCCGATAAGGACTCTTGGAGGAGAATATATGACGAAATCCCCAAGGAGCTCCGCTACTTTACCAACACAGGCGCCGGTGAGAATGTTCCCGATTTCCATCAGCATTTCTTTTTCGAGGGTATGCATCGGATCAGATTCGAACACCTGCTCTTTGCCTATGGCGCCCATTAGACTGAGCAGCGCTCGCCCGGCTCCGGTGGTGAATATCAGCATTGCCGTCCCCTGGATTTTCGACCAGAAGTTCTGCTCGATGATGCTGATCTCGTGGGCATCCGACACATTTTTGCGGATGTGGTTGAGCAGTTCAACAGAGGGGATGACTGTGATTGTAGGTACGCTCAGTTGTACATGAATGTCAATCACGGCGCCCAGATCCGCCGCCGCGTTGCCAACCCCAATGCTCATGATTTTCTGAAGTAAATTCTGCTCTTCAGAACTGAGCGCGCCCAAGTTGTGTTGTTCTTCCGTCATGTAATCTCTGTACTTTTGTTATTGTAATTCAGTTCGAAAAAGAGATCCGCGAGGATTCTCCTAATCATTGTTCTCCTGTCGGGCTCCGGAAAACAGGAGCTATTGAAACTGCCGGAGTTAATGTCTTATAGCGGTTTGTCTGTTTGCTAATCAGCCGGGATTTGCGTTGTGCCGCAAAAGGCGCGTAACCCCGTGTTCTATATAATTTCTTTCGAAATAATTACTGAAAATATATATGAAATTTTGCGTTTAAAGGTGAAAATTTTTGTATGCGCATAGGGTTTATATCAAAAATGACATCTGCGATGTAATTGAACGGAATGGCGCAATTGGTGGCGGCGACGCGAAAAACGCGAATGATGCAGTGTAAAGAAGTTGTGCGGAGAGGTTTCAGGCGTTGGATACGTTTGTCCCGGTTTCTTCAGCCTGAGGGCATGGATCTGGGGTCTGGTGGATGCGTCGGGATACATCGGCGAGGAACCGGTGAAGATGGTTTAGGTCGGCATAGTGCAACTCCGGCGTGTCGGGTTGCTGGTCTTTATTTGGCTCCACATCCTCGATGACATTGGTGAGCGCCTGGACTACCCGGCGGTCAAATACGGAATCAATGTCGTCACAAATTATTCCCAATGCTTTCTCGACCGTCATGCAGTCGCGGTAGGGGCGCTTGGACGTCAAGGCGTCGAATATGTCCGCAACCGCGATGATGCGGGCAAGCGGCGATATTTGGTCCCCTTTCAGTCCGAAAGGATATCCGGTGCCGTTCAACCGTTCGTGGTGCTGTACGGCGGCGTCGACTATAGTGGGCGACAGGCGGATTGGTTCCAGTATCTTGTGCGTCAAGAGGGGATGTTTTTTTATTTCGACGAATTCCTCTGTTGTCAGCTTTCCGGGTTTGCTCAAGATCGATTCGGATATGCCGATCTTTCCCAGGTCGTGCATATACGCAGCTACGTCCAGATCATGCAGTTCCGTGTCGGAGATGCCAAGCTGTTTGCCAAGGGCTTTTGAGAACCAGGCCACCCGTGATGAATGTCCGTGGGTGTACTGGTCTTTGGCGTCGATTGCGGCGGCCAGGGTGCGAACCGTGTTTAAGTAAAGTTCCTGCAAACTTCCGTATAGCCGGATTCCTTCTACGATTGGGGAGATGATGTGCTCGATAATCATGACGAATTTCTTCTCGTAAGAGGAGAAGAACCGTTTGTCCTCGGAGGAGAAGAACCGTTTGTTCGCGCTCTTGAAGAAGGCCAGGTAGCCGATCGGGCCGTTATTGTCTTTGATAGGGCAAAACAGGACCGAGGTCTCGTCTTCAAGGCTGGAGATAACGGTTGCGCTTTGGGAGGAGATCGCGTCCAGCCCTTTAGCGCGCAATTCCGCAAGCTCGCTTTCCTTGACGTTGTGCAGGATATCGATCTTCTTGTCTCCGTGGCTTTCCATGTGGACGAGCCCGAAGTCCGCATTGATGGACGGGGCGATCTCTCTGAGGAGCAGTCGGCAGAATGCTTCAATACGGTTGATGCCAAGGGCTTTTTGAGCGAACTTCAAGAGGAAGGTCATCTGACCGGAGAGCTGGAGCATTTCTTCGCTGGTTTGCAGGAGATCTATATCATGGACCAGGAGGTGGTCGATGCCTTTAACTCCGAGGAGAATATACGGTTTGGCCCGTTGCAGCGTTTCATCGTGTTCCGCGGCGCACCGGATTCCGCCGTAATCTTTTCCCATTTCAAATGGAAAAAAGCATGTATGGGGCAGATTCTCGACCGTTGTCCCTTCCAGAGGGACATATTCGCCGGTATCGTCCTCGAGCCAGGCGCTTATTTCATATGCATTTTTTAGGGATGAGAAGAACTCTTCAACGAATAAAGTCTCTGCCATTACATCCTTGAGACTGTTCATTTCATTAAGAGTCGTTGCTTGAGGAAAGAAGCGCGGATACGGCGCTTTTCAGCTCATCTTTAGCTATTGGCTTGTTAAGGAAACCGGCAACGCCGACCGCCTGGGCTTCCTGTATATCGTGTTCGCTGCCAAGAGAGGTAAATATCAGCACGGGAATATGCGCTGTTTCCGCGTCGGCCTTGATTTTGGCTACGGCTTCGATGCCGTTCATAACCGGCATTGTTACGTCCATTATTATGAGGTCCGGCATATTCGCCTTGGCCATTTCGCAGCCGAGAAGGCCGTTTTCAGCAGTAATCACGTCGTAGTTGAATTCTTTAAGGATCATCCCTACGATTCGGCGGATCATGAGCGAGTCGTCTACAATCAAAATCTTTTTATTTTTATCACCCACGTTTCTGGCTTTTCCTTTGGTGGTTATGGTGTCTGTTTTTATCTTCTCGGCACTAAACTAGGAAAAGATTACTACGAATAAGGTTTTTTTTGAAGGTTAATCGTTTTTTTTTCGATATGTGGCCTATGCAGTTTCACGGTTGCCCCGGAGAAGATATAATCATTAAACGCGATAACAAGTCAAGGAGCCGAATATGGCGCGCCGGAAGACCGCGACAAGAAAAACCGCTCTGGTTGCTTGTGGTGAGCGGGAATTCAGGATCTGATCGAGTGAATCGGGTATAATCTTAGCCTATCATTACGCCGCGAAATATGTAAAATACGTCCCGCCTATTTAATGGCCCTGAACGCAGAACCAAAACGAGGAGAAGTTCCGTGAAGAACGATGATCTTGCCATTCGCTCCATCAACACCATCCGCTTCCTGTCGGCGGAAGCCGTTCAGAAGGCGAAATCCGGCCACCCCGGCGCGCCAATTGCTCTTGCTCCGCTTTCATATCTGCTGTGGACGCGGTATCTCCGGTACAATCCCTCAAACCCCGCATGGCCAGGGCGCGACAGGTTCATTCTTTCCTGCGGTCACGCATCCATGCTGCTGTATTCCATGCTGTATCTCACCGGGTATGATCTCTCCCTCGACGACATAAAGATGTTTCGCCAATGGGGAAGCAAAACGCCGGGCCATCCGGAAGCAAATCACACTGCCGGGGTGGAGGTTACGACGGGTCCGCTGGGACAGGGAATTGGGAACGCCGTCGGGATGGCTATCGCCTCCCGGTTTCTGGCCCAGCGTTTCAACCGACCGGGGCATGAAATTGTCTCTAACCGGATCGTGGCCTTGTGCTCGGACGGCGACATAATGGAGGGAGTAGCGTATGAAGCGGCGTCGCTTGCCGGGCGGCAGCGGCTGTCGAACCTTATAGTCTTTTATGATGATAACCGGATCACTATTGAAGGGCCGGCCGATCTCGCGTTAAGCGACGACGTGGCAGCCCGTTTCGAGGCATGCGGCTGGGATATCCTGCGTGTTGAGGACGGGAACACCGATCTGGACGGGATGTCCAAAGCGATGGATGCGGCGTTTTCCGAAAGGGAGCGTCCTACCCTGGTGATAGTGCGTACGACCATCGCCTATGGCAGCCCCGGAAAGCAGAATACTTCCGCCTCGCACGGGGCTCCGCTGGGCGAGGACGAGATAGCAAAGACGAAGGAAAACCTGGGATGGCCGTCAACCTCTTCGTTTCTGGCGCCGGAGGATGTTCTGGCCCACTGCCGCGAAGCAATCGGCCGGGGGGAACGGTGGGAAAAGGAATGGCTTGAGCGGTTTGCGTCGTACAAGACCGCGTTTCCGGATCTTGCCCTGGAATGGGAGCGCCGCATGCGGGGAGATCTTCCGGAAGGCTGGGCCGACGGAATACCCACATTTGAAGGCGGCATGGCTACAAGAAGCGCTTCGGGGGTCGTGCTGAACGCGATCGCGGCGAAAGTTCCGGAACTGATCGGCGGTTCGGCGGATCTTGGCTCCTCAAACGAGTCGATCATCAAGGACAGCGGGGCGTTTTTGCCAGAAGCCGCTCCGGGTGGACGGAACATCCATTTCGGCGTGCGGGAACACGGAATGGGCGCGGCGCTGAACGGAATGGCAAGGTTTGGCGGGGTAATCCCTTACGGCGCCACCTTCTTTATCTTTACCGATTACATGCGGCCATCCATCCGGCTGGCGGCTCTCATGAATTGCCGGGTGATTTATATCATGACGCACGATTCCATTGGCGTGGGAGAAGACGGCCCGACCCACCAGCCGATAGAGCACCTGGCGTCGTTCCGCGTGATGCCGAACTTGCACGTTGACCGGCCCGCGGACGCGAACGAAACATCGGTGGCGTGGCGGATGGCTCTGGAACGGGAAAATGGCCCGACCATGCTTGTCCTGACGCGGCAAAAGATCCCCGTTCTTCCTCCGGAAGCTGTGTTTAAGGAAAATGGAGCTTGCCGCGGCGGATATATTATTGAAGAAGCGGAAGGAGGGGCTCCCGACCTGTTGCTGCTTGCCACCGGCTCGGAGGTGTCGGTTGCGCTTTCCGCCAGGAAGCTTTTGGCCGCGGAAGGGGTTCGCGCGCGCGTGGTCAGCATGCCCTGCTGGGAACGGTTCGAGGAACAGGAGGCATCTTATAAAGAGCATGTTCTCCCGCCGTCCGTGGCGGCGCGAGTGTCTGTGGAGGCGGCGGCTACCTTTGGCTGGGAGCGGTATGTGGGCCCGCGCGGAGCAAAAGTCGGGATCGACCGGTTCGGGGTGTCGGCGCCCGCCGAGCGGGTTTTTACGGAGTTGGGAATAACGCCGGAAAATGTGCGCGACAGGGCCAGGGAGGTTCTGTTCTCGCTGAAAGAAGGTGTATAGAAATGACGAAGAACCCATTGGTCGCCTTGGGCGATGCTGGGCAAAGCGTCTGGCTTGACTACATCCACCGGGAGATTATCGACTCTGGCGGGCTGGCCCGGCTGATCGTTGAAGATGGTCTGCGCGGGGTGACATCGAACCCAACCATATTCGAGAAAGCGATCTCTTTGGGGGCGGCGTATGACGACCTGATCCGTTCGTTTGCCAGGGAAAAGATTACGCCGAAACAGGCGTACCAAAGGATCGTCATCCGGGATATCAGGGACGCCGCCGATATATTGCGCCTGGTGTACGATTCGACGGAGGGCGCGGACGGCTATGTGTCGCTGGAAGTGGAGCCGGACATCGCAAACGACGCTCAAGCGACCGTTGACCGCGCGCTTGAGCTGTTTTCCCTTGTGGCGCGTCCCAACGTCATGATCAAGATTCCGGCGACGCCGGAAGGGCTTCCCGCCATTGAAGATGCGATTGCCTTGGGCATTCCGGTGAACGCGACGCTGATCTTTTCTGTTAACCGGTATGCCGAGGTGCTGGAGTCGTACTTGCGCGGTATGGAGCGGCTGTTATTTGACGGCGGTGATCCCAAAACGGTTGCTTCGGTCGCGTCGTTTTTCGTTTCGCGTGTCGATACGGCGGTTGATGCTCTGCTAAAGTCCGAAATACAGCGGTCTTCCGGTTCTGAAAAAGCCGGCAAGGCCCTTGCTTTGACCGGAAAGCTTGCGGCGGCCAACGCGCGGGCGGCCTACGCGAAGTTTCTCGAAGTCATTTCCACGGAACGCTGGAAAAGACTTGCTGTTTGCGGCGCGCGCAAACAGCGGCTCCTATGGGCCAGTACCGGAACAAAGAACAAGGAGTATTCGGATGTCAAATACGTGGAAGAACTTATAGGGCCGGACACGGTAAACACGATGCCGCCCGAAACGATGGATGCTTTCCGGGACCACGGGAAGGTTGCGGACGCGCTTTCAGATTCGTGTCTGGCCGCAAAGTCGGTTATTGAAAGTTGCTCCCTGATGGATATAAGTATTGAAGAGGTGTGCAAGCGCCTGGAGCATGACGGAGTGAAGAGTTTTCTCGATTCTTATCAAACGCTGCTTGCGGCCATCGAGAAGAAGCTTGCGGTTTTTGGCGGCGGCATGGCATGAGGAAGCGTAAGCCGGGCCAAGAGAATTTTTCAAGGGTATAATCAGGCGTAAATTCCATAAGATGGGCATATGTGGGTGAAACCGCGCCGTTTCCGGAGGGTCACCGAAAACATGAAAATCGGCAGGCATTGAAATCATATAGGGCTGCTGTGTTGCGGATGCTGCGGGTTATAAGCGATGGGATTGCGGCAAAACGCCGCGAAGGCGATGCCGGGAGGAAGCCCTTGAAAGCGCGCCTTATCCTTGTTTTTCTGGTCGCGGTTGCGGCTGTTGCCTGCGCCTGTTCTCCGCGAAACTACATAACATCCAAGGCGGCTGACGCGCTGTCCTCGGATGGAGGCGCTTTCGCGCGGGATGATGATCCGGAACTGGTGCGCGAGGCGACTCCGTTTGCCTTGAAAACAATGGAGTCGCTTTTGGCCCAACAGCCGCGGCACAAAGGGCTTTTGCTGTCTCTTTCCAGGGGATTTACCCAGTATTCGGCTGCGTTTGTTCTGCAGGATGCGCTCGAGGAGGAAAATCTTTTGGCGCGCGCCGAGAAGATCAATCGGGCGCGACGGTTGCTTCTGCGCGCGAAAGAGTATGGCCTTCGCGGACTTTCGGTCAGCCATGAAGATTTTGACTCCAGATTGTCGGCGGACCCTGTGCGGGCGGCGGCTCTTGCGGGCTTGTCCGAAGTTCCCCTTCTTTATTGGACGGCGGCGCCGTGGAGCCTTGCGGTGTCTCTTTCTTCGAACGACCCGGCGATGCTGGCGGATCTGCCCCGTTGCGAGGCGCTCATGCGGAGAGCGCTTGCGCTTGACGAGAGCTACGATAGCGGGGCGATTCACGAGTATTTCATTGCATTCGAAGGAGGGCGTCCGGCAGCCATGGGCGGCTCGCTGGAGAAGGCGCGTCGGCACTTCGAGCGCGCGATGGAGCTTTCTGGAGAAAGAAAGGTGTCTCCGCTTGTGAGCTATGCCGAGACGATTTCGGTTCGGACACAGAACAAAAAAGAGTTTCTGGAGCTTCTCGACCGCGCGCTGCGGTTTAACGCGCGGGAGAGCGCGCCGGAATTTCGCATGGCAAATCTCGTTGCCCAGCGCCGCGCGCGCTGGCTGAAAGGAAGGGCTGATGATCTATTTCTTGAATAGGTTGGCGGCCAGGATATTGCCAGTCGCGCTTCTTCTTGCGTTGATGTATCCGGCCACGCCCGCTTTTTCCGCGCCCATTGTCATAAAGATGGCGACCCTCGTCCCGGAAGGATCTTCCTGGTTCGAGATGCTTCGGGGCATAGGAAATGAGTGGGAGAAGATTTCCGGCGGCCAGGTGACGCTGCGGATCTACCCCGGCGGTGTCGCCGGCGATGAAGACGCGATGATCCGCAAGATGAAGATCGGGCAGATCCAGGCGGCCGCCATTACGGGGATGGGGCTTGCGTACCTGGAAAAGTCGTTCTTTGCGCTGCATATCCCGATGATGTATGGCTCTGACGAGGAGTTTGACTACGTCCGGAGCCGGTATGCTCCTGTTCTTGAGAAGAAGCTGGCGGACAAGGGCTTCATAGTGCTGAATTGGGGCGATGCGGGGTGGATCCACTTTTTCACGACATCACCGGTTAGCACGCCGGACGAGGCCAAGAAACTGAAGCTGTTCATGTCGAGTTCCGGCGGAGACCCGACGCTTTTGGAACTCTACAAGGAAGTGGGGTTTCGTCCCGTGCCGCTGCCCATTAACGATCTGCTTCCGGGGCTGCAAACCGGCATGGTAAACGGCTACAACGCTACGCCGCTTGTTTCCCTTGCTTTTCAGTGGTTTGGGCTTGCGCCAAACATGATCGACCTGCGGTGGGCGCCTCTTACCGGCGCGACGGTGATCGAGAAAAAGACCTGGGAAAAGATTCCGGCGGATATGCGGGAGAAGCTGCTCGAGGCGTCCCGCGTTGAAGGAGAAAAGCTTCACGTCGAGGTGCGCCGTCTGAACGAGGAAGCGATCAAAGTGATGATTAAACACGGCATGAAGGTTCATAAAGTGTCCCCCGACGTTCATGCGCAGTGGCGCAAGATGGTGGAAGATGTCCATCCGAAGGTGCGGGGCGGGATCATGCCGACCGAGGCTTTTGACGCGGTCAAGAAGTTCAGAGACGAATACCGCGCCGAAATCGCGGCGGGCAAAAGCAAAGGCGGACAAAAGTAAAATGACGGCGCTTGAAGGTTCCGCTGGTCCGGACAGCCGGAGCTTTTTGACTTTAGCGGATCGCTTCGAGAACGCGGCGTCGATTGCGTTGCTCGTCGGCATGGCGTTGCTTCCGGTTATAGAGATTGTCGGACGCCGCTTTTGGGGTTTGGGTATACCCGGGTCCACCGGGCTGGTGCAGCACGCGACACTTTGGATCGGCTGTCTTGGCGGGGCCATTGCCGCGCGGGATGGGCGGCTTTTGTCGATTGGGCATCTTGCCGGGCGGTTTCCTTCTCCGTATAGGGAACTTCTGGACGGCTTTTCCGCCTCGGTTTCCGCCGCTCTTACGCTGGCGCTTGCGTGGTCCGGATTTGAGCTGGTCCGGGCGGAGTGGGCCGATTCTCCTGTTGTGGCCGCGTTTCTTCCTTTATGGTTTGCGGAAAGCGTAATTCCGGCCGGGTTTCTGCTGATTGCGTGGCGGATCGTGCGGAGGGCGACGCCGAAATGGAGCGGTCGCCTGTTGACGGCTATAGTTGCCGTCGTTGGAGCCGCTTCTCTTGCGTCGGATCTCATTCTCAACACCGGACCGCTCGTGGTAGCGATCGCGGTACTCTCCACGGCCGTACTGATGGGGGCGCCGCTATTTGTCGCCATCGGCGGCATGGCGGTGATACTTTTCCGGCATGCCGATGTTCCGCTGGCTTCGATTTCAGCGGAGATCTACCGTCTTGTCACCTCGCCTACGCTGCCTACGATTCCGCTGTTTGCTTTTGCCGGCTACATTCTCACTGTTGGGGATGTTTCCCGGCGCCTGGTCCGTTTTTTCCGCGCGATAGTCGGGTGGATGCCCGGCGGGATAGCGGTGGTTACGGTGATCGTCTGCACATTTTTTACGACATTTACCGGCGCTTCGGGCGTTACCATCGTTGCTCTTGGCGGAATCCTTCTTCCGGCGCTGATCGAGGAACGGTATCCGGAGCGGTTCTCTTTGGGGCTGCTCACCTCCTCCGGCTCTCTTGGCCTTCTCTTTCCGCCGTGCCTGCCGGTGATCTTGTACGGGGTCGTGGCTGGAATCGCCGTGGACAAGATGTTTCTCGGCGGGCTTTTGCCGGGCCTGTTTTTGTCGCTGTTGATGGGGGCGCTGGCTGTCATGGTCGGGGTGCGGTCGGACGCGCGCCGCACGGCGTTCTCCGTGAAGGAGCTTCTATCCGCGACATGGGAAGCGAAATGGGATCTGCTGCTTCCCGTTATCGTCCTTGTTGGGATTTTCGGCGGGTTTGCCACGACGGTTGAAGCCGCGTCGCTTACGGTGCTATACGCCGCGCTGGTCGGGCTGTTCATCAAACGGGATGTTACTCCTTCCCGGCTTGTGGGGACCGCGGGCACCGAGACAATCCGGCTCGTCGGAGGATTTCTGCTGCTGCTGGCGGCGGCGACCGGGTTGACCGGCTACCTGGTGGATGCCGGTGTTCCGCAGGCCATCCTCGAATGGGTGCGCTCGGTTATTACCTCCCGCATTACTTTCCTTCTCGTTATGAACGTATTTTTGCTGATTGTCGGCGGGTTCATGCATATCTTTTCCGCGATCGTTATCATCGTGCCGATCATCGCCCCGCTGGCGGCCGCCTACGACATTCATCCCGTACATATGGGGATAATATTTCTGGCCAACCTTGAGATCGGCTTCCTGATGCCGCCGGTGGGCATGAATCTGTTCATGTCCGCTTATCGCTTCGAGAAGCCGTTCGGACAAGTGGTGCTGTCGGTCCTGCCGTTTTTGCTGCTTTTGTTTGCCGGCGTTCTTGTCATCACCTACGTTCCGCTGCTCACTACCGCACTGTTGCCGTAAGGCGCGTGCCATATTGATTCCCTGGGAAAACTCATGAATACTTCCGCCCCCATTCGCAACGTTGCGATAATCGCGCACGTGGATCACGGCAAGACCACCCTGGTTGACGCAATGCTGCGCCAAAGCGGCATCTTCCGCGAGAACCAGGCTGTCGTCGAGCGTGTCATGGACTCGATCGACCTCGAACGTGAGAAGGGGATTACGATCATGGCGAAGAATACCGCCGTGGTCTATCGCGGGGTCAAGATCAACATTGTCGATACTCCCGGCCATGCCGATTTCGGCGGCGAGGTTGAGCGGACGCTCAAGATGGTGGATGGCGTGCTGCTTTTGGTCGATGCCTCCGAAGGCCCCCTTCCCCAGACGCGTTTCGTGCTCAAAAAGGCGCTTGAGCGGGAGCTTCCAGTCATCCTCGTTATCAACAAGATAGACCGTTCCGACGCGCGGATAGAAGAAGTCTTAAACGAAGTTTACGACCTCTTCATCGACCTCGACGCGACGGAAGACCAGCTTGATTTTCCCGTCCTGCTGGCAAACGCGCGGGCCGGAACGGCTGTCCCGCAAGGCCAGGGAGCGGGGGAAAGCCTGCAGCCGCTCTTTGACGCTATCTTGACTTGCGTGCCTCCTCCCGCCGGCGATCCGTCGGGGACGCTGCGGTTTTTGGTGACCAACATAGACTACAGCGATTACGTGGGACGGCTGGCTGTGGGAAGGGTTTTCGAGGGTACGCTACGCGCGGGTTCGATGGTTTCTCTTTGCGGCCCCGGCGACTCGGTTAAAGGCGTAAAGGTGGTGTTTTTGTACGGGTTTGAAGGGTTGACCCGCAAGGAGATTTCCGAGGCGGCGGCGGGGGATATAGTGGCGCTTGCGGGGATCGAAGATGTGACGATTGGGGACACCATCTCCGATCTTGAGTTTCCCGCGCCGCTGCCGCGCATTGCGGTTGACGAGCCGACCGTGTCGATGGTCTTTTCCGTGAACACCTCCCCGTTTGCGGGGAAGGAGGGAAAATTTGTAACGTCTCGGCAGCTTCGCGCCCGTTTGGAGAAAGAGCTGCTTGGCAATGTCTCGCTTCGGATAGATTTCTCCGGTACGGACGCGTTTACGGTGATGGGGCGCGGAGAATTGCAGCTTGCGATCCTCATCGAGATGATGCGGCGGGAAGGGTATGAAATTTCCGTCTCCCGGCCCGAGGTGGTGACAAAGAAGGTGGGTGGGGCGCTGGTGGAGCCGGTGGAACTTCTGTTTGTGGATGTTCCCGACGCGCATTTGGGCGCTGTCACGCAGGCTCTGGGGGAGCGGCGGGCTAAGATGAGCAAGATGATCAATCCGGGGCAAGGGCGTGTACGGATCGAATACCGGATTCCATCGCGCGGCCTCATAGGTTTTCGCTCGCACTTTCTGACGCTGACGCGCGGGACGGGGCTTTTGAATCACCTTTTTGACGGCTATGAGCCGTGGGGCGGGCCTATTCCCGAGCGGATCAACGGCGCGCTTGTGGCCGACCGCGTCGGGCGCGCTACCGCGTATGCCATCTTCCATCTTCAGTCGCGCGGCAGTTTTTTCATCGGAGACGGGGAGCAGGTCTACGAAGGGATGATTGTGGGCGAGAACTCCCGGCCGGTGGATATCGACATAAACATCACCAAGGAAAAGAAGCTGACCAACATGCGCGCCGCCGGGTCCGACGAGGCGTTGCGGCTGGTTCCGCCGAGAATCTTGTCATTGGAGGCCGCTCTCGAATTCATCAACGAGGACGAACTGGTTGAAATCACCCCTTCCTCGGTCCGCATCCGCAAAAAGATACTGAAAGGCGTCGATCGCCCGAAGAAGAAGGACCGGGATTAGCCGCCAAATACGATTTAGCTTTACAGCGCCGGTTTTGCCGGCGTGTTGAATGTCGCCCCCAAGGTTTTTTCCGCTGACGCATAGAGATGCGTCGGGGAGACCTCTCAAAACCATTGCTTTACTCAAAGCATTGAGTAAAAATACTCACTATTATGAGTAAAAATGAAAATGCTTTCTGCCGCCCGCAGATGGCGGTGCTGGTGTCACGGCTGTATGAACCGCGTCGTTTTATACAGGTGGTTGCCGGGCCGCGCCAGGTAGGCAAGTCGACGCTGGTGCGCCAGGCGACCGGTGAACTGGCGGACATGCCTGTGCGCTACATAAGCGCGGATGAGCCGACTCTACGCAGCGCCAACTGGATCGATCAGCAGTGGGCAATCGCTCGGCTGGAAGCCGGCGACAAGAAGGGCGCGGTGCTGGTGATAGATGAAATCCAGAAAATCCCCGGCTGGTCGGAAACAGTAAAACGCCTGTGGGACGAAGATACACGGACGAGGCTTCCTCTCAAGGTAGTGTTGCTTGGCTCTGCGCCGCTGCTGATTGCGCAGGGTTTGACAGAAAGTCTTGCGGGCCGTTTCGAGATTTTGTATTTGCCGCACTGGTCGTTTGTGGAAATGCGCGCGGCTTTTGGCTGGACGCTGGACGAATATGTGTTCCATGGCGGCTATCCAGGTGCGGCGCCGTTGATCGTGGAGCCGACACGCTGGTCTCGGTACATTGCCGACAGTCTGATCGAACCTGCTGTTTCGCGCGATGTGCTGTTGATGTCGAGAGTGGATAAACCGGCGCTGCTGCGGTGTTTGTTTGAACTGTCTTGTCGTTATTCGGGGCAGGTGCTTTCTTACACCAAAATGTTGGGGCAATTGCAGGATGCCGGCAACACGGTCACTTTGGCGCATTATCTGGAATTGCTGGCGGGAGTAGGTATGGTGCGCGGTTTACCAAAATATGCGGGCGATGCGGCGCGCCGACGGGCTTCCAGCCCCAAGTTACAGGTACTCAATACGGCGTTGATGACAGCGACTTGCGGCGTTACGTTGGCCGAGGCGCGTAAGGAAAGCGAGTTTTGGGGGCGACTGGTGGAATCTGCGGTAGGGGCGCATCTGGCCAACGCCGCGATGATTGGCGAGTGCGATCTGTACTACTGGCGCGATGGAAAATATGAAGTGGATTTCATCGTGCGAACAAGGCATGGGCTGACGGCCATAGAGGTAAAAAGCGGTCGCGTGCCGCCGGCTCATCCTGGAATCGCCGCTTTTACAAAAGCGTTCAAGCCGCGACGCAGTTTGCTGGTAGGAGGCGATGGTATTGCGTTGGAAGATTTTCTAAGGCAGCCGGTAGCGTATTGGGTCGGCGCAAACTGAAGAGTATAGAAACGCGGCGATTGCCGGCAGAGACATCTCTGTCGCAATAAAGCGGGTATTGGCTTGGTCTTGATTGCATTTCAATATGATATATAAAGTCGTTCAAGGTATGGAGTAGCACGATGGCCGTCCAGATATCCATGTTACATGTCAGGGTTGACGACGAGATCAAAGCGCAAGCGACTAAAAATTTGGGTGGTGCCTAACTTTGAAATTTCTACCGACTGCTTCCCGTTTCTTGTACGTTCCGTGTTTCTTCGCATCCAACTCGACGGAGCAGGTTCACCGCGGCTCTGACCAAGAGGCGGGATCAGAACCTGTTGTGTTTCTGAGGTTTGTCATGTGCAGACTCATCCTTCTTGCTGTCCTGTTGCTGCCGGGGATGGCTCATGCTCTTTCTCTTGATCAGTTCACCAGTAATGACGCAACCGCCGGTCTTAAGGAGGCTCTCACCCAGGGAGCAAACAAAGCCGTTGATATGCTGGGCAGGGAAAACGGCTTTCTCGGCAATCCCAAGGTGCGGGTTCCCCTACCCGATAAGCTGGACAGGGTGGGGAAAATGATGCGCTCCGTTGGTATGGGCAAACAGGTTGATGAGTTGGAAACCTCCCTCAACCGCGCCGCCGAAGCTGCCGTGCCCGAAGCGAAGAAGCTGCTGGTGGACGCGATCACGGGCATGTCTGTACAGGATGCCAAGGGCATTCTTGTCGGCGGCGACAATTCCGCTACCGAGTATTTTCGCCGAACCACGTCGGACCCGCTTGGCGACAAATTCCGGCCCGTCGTACAGCAGGCAATCGCAAAGGTGAAACTGGCCGAACAATACGACAAATTTGCCAGTAGCGCTGCCAGATTCGGACTAATCAGCAAGGAGGACGCCAGCCTGGACGGCTATGTCACAAACAAGGCGCTCGATGGCCTCTTTATGATGATAGAGGAAGAAGAAAAGGCAATTCGCAAGGATCCGCTCAGCGCAGCCGGCAGTCTGGCGCAGAAAGTATTTGGCGTACTCCGCAATTAACCCATATTGGTTGAACTTGCAGGCTACGCCGACATCTGCAGTTCCGGATACCGTTTGCGGACCCAGAGGCTTGCGGCGATTCCTGCGACGGCGAAAGAGGCAAGCGCCACCGGGGCCGAAGTAGCCTCCGCCGTCCATCCAAGCAGAAGGCTTCCGATCCGCATCATTCCAAGCAGCATGGATACGTAAAGACCCATTACCCGACCCCGAAGATGATCCGGCACATGCTCCTGTAGAAGAGAGTTCGCCGACGCGTTTTGCACGACATAGGAAAAACCGACAAAGAGAAGCACTGTGATCGTGGCGGCGTATCCCTTCATGAAGGCCAGCAGTAGTAGCAGGGCGGGAAACACCAGGCTTGATGTCACAAGCATCGACCCTTTGCGTTTTACCGCGCGCGGATTGGCGGCAAACAGCGAGCCGATGAGCGACCCCGTCCCCGCGGCGGACATGAGCGCGCCATATGCCCCGGCGTTTCCGCCAAGGATTTCCTTCGCTATGATCGGGACAAGAACATAAAACGGCATGGCGATCAGCGAAGAAAGGGAGATAAGCAGGAAAGCGGCGCGCGGCACGCGGTTTTCCCGCAAATACCGGACGCCGGCAAGCTGGTCCCTGGCGGAATCGCTTTCTCCGCCGGTACGCCGGATCAGCGCGATGTCCATCAGGGAGAGGGCAAGGAGCACGGCCAGAAAGCTGGCGCCGTTTAAAAAGAACGCTCCCGATACTCCATAGAGCGCCACGAGAATTCCTGCCGCCGCCGGGCCGATGATGCGCGCTCCGTGGAAAATGCTTGCGTTGAGCGCGATGGCGTTGCTTAAATCTTCTTTCCCCACCAGCTCCACGACGAAAGATTGCCGCGCCGGCGTATCGACCACCATGGCGGTTCCCAGCAAAAACGCGAACAGCAGCACATGCCAGAGTTGCACCGCCCCGGTCCAGCAAAGGGCTCCAAGGATCAGCGCAAAAAGCATCATCGTTACCTGACACCAGAAGATCACGCAGCGTTTGTCGAAGCGGTCGGCGATTGTCCCGGCGTAAAACGTAAAAAGAACCAGCGGAACCGCGCCGACGAAGTTGACAAGCCCAAGGTAAGCCGCGGAGCCTGTCAGCTCGTAGACCAGCCAGTTCTGGGCGATGGTCTGCATCCATGTTCCGGTAAGGGATATGAGCTGGCCGATAAACCACAGGCGGAAGTTTCTGTGGCGCATTGCCTGGAATGTAGAGGCGACGGATTCGCCGAAGAGTTGTTCCACGCGGTCCTACGGTTTATTCCGTGGCGCTTCCCGTTCGGGCAGAAAGAACAGGGCCCCCAGCGGGGGCAAGGTAAGGTGTATGGAGTATGGCCTTCCCATCCATGAGATCTCCTGCGCGTTGACCGCCGCGCTGTTTCCCACATTGCTTCCGCCATAGACGGCGGCATCGCTGTTTAGCACTTCCAGGTAGCGACCGTCGTAAGGAACGCCTATGCGGTATCCCTCACGCGGTACCGGGGTGAAGTTGAAAACGCATAGGGCGCAGTCGCGCGGATCTTTCGCCAGGCGCAGCAAAGAGACAACAGAGTTGTCCATGTCGCGGAAGTCGATCCATTCGAATCCTTTATGGCTGAAATCCTGCTCGAAGAAGGCGGGGGTCGCGCGGTAGACATGGTTTAGATCCCGCACGAATTTACGCATGCCATGGTGCTTGTCCCACTGAAGCAGATGCCAATCGAGGGAGCTGTCGTGGTCCCATTCTTCCCATTGAGCGATTTCGCCGCCCATGAACAGCATCTTCTTTCCTGGATGGGCGTACATATAGGAATAAAGGAGGCGAAGGTTTGCGAATTTCTGCCAGAGGTCGCCAGGCATCTTGCCGAGCATCGAGCGTTTCAAATGCACCACTTCGTCGTGGGAGAAGGGTAGAACAAAGTTCTCGTGGAAGGCGTAAAGCAGCGCGAAGGTGAGCTGCCCAAAATGGAACTTTCGATAGACCGGGTCCTGCTCCATGAACGCAAGCGTGTCGTGCATCCATCCCATGTTCCACTTCATCGTGAACCCAAGTCCTCCGAGGTAAACGGGGCGCGAAACGCCGGGCCATGCGGTGGATTCCTCGGCAATTACGATCGTTCCAGGGTATCGCGCGTGAACCTCTTCGTTTAGCCGTTTGATGAACGCGATTGCCTCGAGGTTTTCGCGTCCTCCGAACTTGTTGGGAACCCATTCCCCCGGTTTGCGGGAATAATCGAGGTATAGCATTGAGGCCACCGCGTCGACACGAAGGCCGTCTACGTGATACTTGTCCATCCAGAACAGGGCGTTGGACAGCAGAAAGTTCGCCACTTCCCTTCGTCCGAAGTTGAAGATCAGGGTGCCCCAGTCGCGGTGTTCCCCCATCCTTGGGTCGGCGTGTTCGTAGAGGTGCGTTCCGTCGAAGCGGCCAAGCCCGTGCGCGTCGCGCGGGAAATGGGCGGGCACCCAGTCCAGGATTACGCCGATTCCTTCCTGGTGACACCGGTCAACGAACTCCATGAACTCCTTGGGACGCCCGAAGCGGGAGGTTGGCGCGAAATATCCCAGCACCTGGTATCCCCACGAGCCGTCAAACGGATGCTCCATCACCGGCAGCAGTTCGATGTGGGTGTATCCCATCTCCCGCACGTAAGGGATAAGGTCATCCGCAAGCTCTTTATAGGAAAGGTACGGTCCGCCTTCTCCTTCTTTTCGTTTCCAGGAACCCAGATGGACTTCGTAGGCGCAAAAAGGGCTTTCAAGAATATTGCGGGAGGCGCGTTCATTCATCCATGTTTCGTCGTTCCAGGTATGGCGGTCAATGGAGCAGACGATTGAACCCGTGCGCGGCGGTTTTTCGCACCGGAAGGCGAACGGGTCGGTTTTAAGGAGGATTTCGTTACTTCCACGGGAGCGGACCTCGTACTTGTACACCTCGTCGTCGCCTATGCCGGGCAGGAAGATTTCCCATATGCCCGATTCTCCGCGAATGCGCATAGGATACACGCGGCCGTCCCAGTGGTTTGCGTTGCATACCACGGATACGCGCTCGGCGTTTGGAGCCCACACAGCGAACGCGGTTCCCGCGATGCCGCCGTGGGTGACGACGTGGCTACCGAGCTTGTTGTACTGGTTCAGGTGTGTTCCTTCCGTCAGAAGGTGGATGTCGAAGTCGGACAGCACCAGGCCGAAGGCGTAAGGGTCATGCTGTGTCCACTGGTAGCCGTCGTGCCCTTCGAACTTGAGGAGGTACGGGAAAATAATCGTTTCTCCGGGGAATTGCGCTTCGAAGATGCCGACGGGGTGAATAGATGTCATCGGGATGCGATTGCCGGTTTTCTGGTCTTCCCGTATAAGGGTGACGCGCTTTGCCCTGGGTTGGATCACCCGGACGGAAACAAACGAATCGCCGGTTCCATCAACAACATGCGGGCCAAGTACGGAAAACGGGTCCCAATGGCGCGCTGCCGCCAAGAGGTCGAGGTCGTTTTTGTGAACGGAGGGTTTCATGGCGCACCGGTTTTAAGGAAGCGTTACCGCACCCGGAAAGTGACCTCCTCGGTATCTTGTTCTCCGTCGGGAGTCTGGACGGAGGCGACGACGCGGTAGGTTCCGGGGCTGACATCTTGCGGAAGGGTAATTGGAACGGAGGAGCGCCAGGTGCCGCCCTCCCGCTCGATGCTCACCGTGGCTTCGCCTACCTGGTTTTCTTCGAACAGGATCTTGCGGGTTTCGCGGACAAGAACCGTCATGTCTTCCCGCGGAGTTAGGACCGCGTATTTGATGCGAATCTCTATTGTGTCGCCATTATCCGCGATGCTTGGAGTGGTACGGATCGCCTCGATCTTTACCCGGGCGCTCGTTATCTCCGGGTTTTCGGAGTGGGTCTGTCTGGTTTCCTGGAGTCCCTTCTCTTTACGGTATGAATATTTGCCCAAAAAACCGTCTTTCAAAGCGCCCAACAGGCCGCCGGACAGCGCTTTGCGCTTTCCGCTCTCCGCCGTGTCGTTTGGGGGTTCTGTTATGGCGCTTGCGTCCTGATGTTCCGTCTTCAGGTTTCCGTCTGTAGTGGCGCATCCGGGGGCAAGCCCCAAAACCAGAAAGGCGATTAATGCGAAACAGATGTTCCCGCGCATGGAGTTCCCCTTATATAGGTCAAGGCTTTTCTTACACGCTGAACTTTCGGATCGCTGTGTCCCGCCGCGCGGCATGGATGGGTATTCCGTCGAATCGGTGCGCTGAAAGTATCTCCCGAACTGTATTGCGCGCCAACTCCGGCGTGTTGTGGTCGCGGCTAAGGTGGCACAGTATAACGGCTGACGGGGGTTTGCTGCTTTCCTGGAAGATCCGCGCGAGGAGCTTTCCCGCCTGAAAGTTGGAGAGGTGTCCGCGGTCCGATCTCACGCGGCTTTTGTCGGTCCTGCGGCTCAGGTTCAGCATATTCTCGTCATAGTTTGCTTCGATAAGGATCAGGTCGCTGTCGAGGAACTCCTCGAAAAGCCCGTTTCCATTGTGCCCGAGGTCCGTGGCCATCGTCACTCTGGTGTTTCGTTTGCCGTCGGCGGATGTAAAGGAAAAGCCGCAAGTGACCCCGCAAGCATCGTGAGGAACGCGAAATGGTCGGACCGATATATTTCCTATGGAGAAGGTTTTGCCGTCGGAGAATGGCTGGATGGGCGCTCGCGCCGGGGTGCGCGGCAAGACTTTTTGGGCGAACCCGTCGAGGTTTTCCCGGTGAAGATGAATAGGAACATCGTGGCGGGGGGCGCCGGGGGGGGGGGGGGGGGTTATGTGGTTGCCGG
>WRHP01000030.1 GCA_009783195.1 Syntrophorhabdaceae bacterium
AACTTCAAGAAAACGCTTCACATACTCCGCACCCATTGTTTTATCCATGCAATTCGCGCTTAAATAACTGAGCAACGCGGGAAGTATATTTATGTCACCCAGTTTTAGCCATGTGGAATGTTTTACTTTGGACACTTCAGCATTATTCCAAAAATATATAAGCCATTCTTGCGCGTAATCTCCTATAAGCAGCGCCATCATCTTGCATGCCGCTTCCTGCCGCTGCACCCCTTCCTTCAAGGTTTCCTTCAATTTTTCAAACAACAGAGCTTTTCCATACAGCCGTAGTGCCGCTATTACTTGCTCATCCATGTTCTTGCGGCAAATCGCAAACTGAAACAGATCATCTAAATTGCCGGCTACATCCGTCAATTCCGTTGTCGTAAAACACTCAAACCATTTTTTCCAGTTTTGTGCTTTTTCGGAGTCCGGGCATAAACCATTTTTATCTAAAAATTCTTCAAATTGCCAAATTTCATTGCCTACGCAGTACAATTCCGTTATCTTTTCAAGATACTCCCCAAACGAGTTTGCCAAATATGTAATCTCATCTGTCTCGTGATTCCAATATAATACAGACTTTTCCAATGCTTCACACGACATATCAAAAACATATACATCGCCATTGCCTGAACATGAAAATTGGCATAGGTTCTTCATTTTTTCCGCATAGGTTTTTGCTTCTACATCATCATTGTTTTCATACTCTATAAGCCCCAAGTATTCATACATGGACATAAAATTTGAAACATCCCAACTAAGTCTTCCACTAAAAATTTCGCCCAGTTCATCAGGAAGAACATAATCATAAAAAGAGTAAGAAAGGTCGAATGATTTCCCAATACCTGATATTGCATCACTAAAAGACGGAGGTAGCTTAAAACCTGATTCCATTTCCAGATTTGCTATTTCGTCCGCGGAAGCTTTCTCACCGGTTTTCATGAAAGCATCGTCGTCGCGTGTTTTCATTTTATTAATAACGGATTGCCACTTTTTCAAAAGGATTGAAAATTTATCTATGTTTTTCTGCTTGTCCATTTGCTTTTTCCACGCTTGGTGTAATTTTTTCCTTTACCGTCAAACGCGACAACAATCTCAACCATCATTCTTGCCGTCCCCGGACCTTGCCAAGATCACGCCGGCAAAACGATCGTCGCTTCCAAACCCCGCTCCGCGTTGGCCAGGCGAACACTGCCGCCGTGCAAGGACATGACCTCGGCCACAAACGGCAGGCCAAGCCCGATGCTTTTTTTGCCCGTGTCCGGACGGCTCAGGGAAAAGAATTTGTCGAAAGCTTTGTTCAAAGCAAAATCCTGCATGCCCGTACCCTGATCCTTAACCGTTATTACAACTCCTTCCGTGGTTTGAGAACCGGAAAGGGAAATTACCGAACCTTGCGGCGAAAAATCAATGGCGTTATCAACGAGATTGCTCACGGCCTGGCGAAGCAACAGCTCGTCCCCTTTCAGGTAAAGGCCTTCCTGGACAAAGCATTGCAGGTCAATACCTTTTGCGGTCAGTCGGGTCTGGAAGCTGTCGGCCAGCTCCTCACAGAAAGACCTGGCCGGGAAACGGGTCCGATTAATGGCGCGGACATTTTCCAGGCGAGATAACTGGAGCATCCTTTCCACAAGATTGTGCAAACGGCCGGCTTCGGTATCTATAATGTTTAGAAATTTCACGCCGTTTTTGTCAGTGACATGGTCGCGCAAAATCTCGCCCGCGCCTTTGATGCCGGTAAGCGGGCTTTTCAACTCATGGGTCAGCGCGCGGACATAATCTTCAACGTAGTTTTTTCCTTCAAGCTTGGCCTGCATCTCTTCCATTGCCGCGCCCAGCATGCCTATTTCCGAAGAACCAAGCGCGGGCAAACGCTGTGCTTCCCCTTTTCGAATGGCGTTGGCGTAATTCGTCAACCGCCTGACCGGCCGGGTAATCCAATGAGAAAGGCCAACCGACAGGGCAATGGCCGCAAGCGCAATCAGGATAATACTGAGCCGGAAACGCTTCTGCGCAATGGTTATAAGAAAGGAAATGCTGTCCGTTGGCTTGCCCACGGACAGCACTCCGACAATCTCGTTGTTTTTGATGATGGGCGCGGCCACGAAAATCACCCGCGACGAACGGTCATGAGGAATCATGCGCGTGGAGCGCGCTCCATATTGCCCCTTAAGAGTCAGGTAAACATCGCGCCAGCGGGAGAAATCCTCGCCCGGAGACGACCGGCCCGTGGAGTCGTAGAGCAGAATGCCTTTGGCGTCAGTAACATAGATCTGCAAGGAAACATCTTGTTTGATGATGTTGTAGATGCGCGCCGTAAATTTCCGCTGAGCCACGGCTTCCATGGCCGCGCTTATCGTCTCGGCCGAAAAACGCCCCTCGGCGATCTGGTCGGACAGCATGGCGGCTACAAGCTCCGCCGTATCCACCGTGGATTCCTCCACAGCCTCCAGATAGCGAGGCCGCACATCATTGATAATCAGCCAGATAGTGCAGGAAAAAGCGGCCGCCATCAGCAGGGCGAAGGTCAAAATGATGCGCAGGCGCAGACTCATAGATCGTCCCGCAAGGCATAGCCCATGCCGCGATGGGTCAGGATGGGGTCAAGGCTGCCGTCAATCTCCCGGAATTTGGCGCGCAGGGATTTGACATGGGCATCCACAGTACGGTCAAAGCTGTCGCTGTCGCTGCTCCAGACGGCGTCCATGATGGCCTCGCGGGTGTAGACATGCCCAGGATGCGACGCCAGCAGGGACAGGAGATTGAACTCGTACCGGGTAAGCTCCAGTTTGCGCCCATCAAACAGCGCCTGAAGTTTTGCCGGGTCAATGACAAGCCGTTGATGAGAGGAACCTTCTTTCGTTTTTCTTTCCGCCGGTAATTCCATGCGGCGCAGTACGGTTTTGATTCTGGCGACCAGTTCGCGAGGAGAAAAAGGCTTTGTCACATAATCGTCCGCGCCGATCTCAAGCCCCACGATCTTGTCGATCTCGTCATCCCGCGCCGTAAGAAAAATGACCGGCACTCCGGAAACAGCGCGAATAGCCTTGCACAGCTCAAAACCGCTGATGTCCGGAAGGCCGATGTCCAGCACCACCAGGGCGCAGTCGCCCGCTTTCACCCGCTCAAGCCCCGGCAGGCCGCGCTCGCACCAGACGGCCGCGTACCCTTCCCGTTCTATGCTGTGTACAACGGTATCAGCTATGGACTGCTCGTCTTCAATGACAAGAATGGTCTTCATGTCTTTTAAGTCCTTAAAGAGCAATTTGACGTTGAGACGCGAAAAGCTTGCCGCCGCCGGTAAAAAATGGATTTCGCCCGTACATCACAGACAGACGGCCTTGCTTTCGCCCAACCGCCAAAGCAATCTGTTGCCTGTGAATGCCTCCGGCGGCCAAAGAGCCGGTTTTGCCTTTCGAGCAACCGGAGGCGTCCCTTTAAATCATGACAGCGCCCTACGCTTTAACCTCAACCTGGGGCAGCTTCCGGGTCACGAACATGAGCGCGCCCATCATGACCAATACCAGGCCCGTGCCCATAAGCAGGGAGGAATCTTCCATTCTAAGGAGCGAAAACAGCACGGCGTAAAGGCTCGAGAGCAGTCCTCCCATAAGCAACCCTTTTGCCCGGCTTTGCAAAACCGCGCCAACGTAAAGGCTGTTCATGGCGACAGTAACAACGCTTGCCGCCACGAAAGCCAGGCCGAAGCTGATGTGTTCCGCCAGGGACAGTAATACCAGATAGAAAAGGGACATGGAAAGACCCACCATGGCGTATTGCAACATACGCATGCGGCGGCGGCTGACCATCTCGAAGACAAACAGGGCAACGAAAGTCACGGAGATGAACAGGATGCCGTAGTCCAAAGAACGGCGCACCATGCGGTACAAGGTAACTGGTTCATGCAAATTCACGCCCGCCGTGAACGCGGTAATGGAACTTTTGTCGCTATTTTTGCGCGTGTACCCGGTATCGAGATCACCCATCTGCGGGTATGTGCGGGTAAGGTTGGAAATAAGCCAATTGGCGGAAAAACCCTGATCCGAGATTGAGCGTTCGACCGGAAGAAGACTGCCCTGAAAGTTTGGCGACGGCCAGGCGCTTTTCACCTTGATGGCCGTGTTCTCGCCAACCGGCGTGAAAAAAATGCCCCCGCTGCCTCTTATAGTCATCTGCATAGAGAAAGACTTTTTTGTTCCGGCATCCTTCTCCGCCAGGAAAACTTCCGCGCGAAACCCTGGCCCCAGAAGTTCGTCTGCCTGGGTTCCGGGTTTATAGGCATCAATGGTAATTCCGGCCCAGGAGAGGGGCGCGGTATGCGCGATGCTCTTGAGATCGGAAACACCCACGCAAAGCCAGGCGCTGTTCCAGAAAACCCGGCTTAGATTGGAACCGAAGTCTTTTTCCGTTGGCAGGATAAAACCGCCCGAAATAGTCATGGGCGCGGTATACAGAGCTTGCTTGTAAATGCCCCGGTAGCGGACTTCCGTATCCAGTGAGGCGTCAAAGGAGAGCTCCGAAGGCAAAATCACCATGTACTGGGTGACATATTTCCTGGTGACTACTTCCTTCAATTCCTTCTCTGGTTTTTTCTCATGCTCATTCTTGCCATTGACCGTTACGGCGACAAGTTCTTTGCTGTCTATCCACACTTGATAAGGGATGATCAGGGCCGGGCCATTGACTGTCTGTTCCCTGCCCCAACTGTCGGTAATGTTGTTTGTGGCCTCGCTGTAAAGATGCATACGGTCATAGACAACGTCTTTGACAAGCCCCAAAGGAAAGAGCAAACACAGGGTGATAATGCCAATGAACACGCAGCGAGCCATGGGGCTGGAAAAGCGCTCTCCCAGATAAGACCTCAGGCCGCCAAGCATGCCGGTTTTGGCGGTATTTTTGCCGGACGCCTGGGCTTTCTCGTCTGGAGAAAGAACGGGGGGGTCTGGAATACCGGAGGAATCGCCGGGAGTATAACTGGAATCGGTCACGGAGCGTCTCCTTGTAAGGCGGATTTTCGGCAGGCGCGCCGCGAATCACGCGCATGCCGCCACAAACAAAGAGAATGCTACATCCGCAACGCGAAGCTGATATGCGCCCACCGTGCGATTTATGTGAACTCTGTGTGAAGTATCGGGGCGGATAAAAACATATATGAGGTTTCGGCGTTAAACGAAAAAAGTGACAACAGACGCCGGGCAGGCAAGCAGGTCTTTATCAGGATTCGTTTTTTGCTCTGAAGAGGATCAGCCCATGGGAGGGGTCGTAGGGAGAAACGCCAACCGTAACCCGATCTCCGACGATAACGCGAATGCGGAACCGCCTCATGCCGCCGCCAAGCTTTGCGGCCAGTTCCTGGCCGTTTTCCAGCCTCACGACAAAGGTTCCGCCTCCGCGGGCCTCCACGACAGTTCCTTCAAGTTTTGCAAGATCATCTTTTGCCATTTGTTCACGGTAACATGAATCCGGCCGGGATTGTCATCATCCCTTTGCCGGCAAAGCATGTAAGCCGACTATCCCAGGTCCGTCACTAAAGGTGACTTGGCCGGTACTCATTGCTTAAGGGGCTTCTCTTCCGCAATTTCTGTCCGCTGTGATTGATGTAACCCGGATCTTTCTCAAAAATGTCGCGGAAACAGGCTTGAAACCATAACGAATCAACAGGCTGCCCTAATAACCATCATTGGAAATTAATGCCATATGACACATCCGGGATTACGCTGATCGAAAATCCGGCTCGTATCAAGATACCGGCTTTGGCGCGCTTAAATGTCAGGATTTGTATTTTTCTCGTGAAGAGCCCTGAACCATCGCTCCAGCGAATTCTTGTAAAGCAGGACCAGAACGACGAAGGCCACCGCCGCCGCGGTCAAAAGCGACAGTTCCATATATCTTTTCTGCCGCAGGAACGCCCCGCCAAAAGTAAGTATGACTGTTCCCAGTACCCGCGCCGTCGCGCTTATCGCCGTAAACTCGAACAGGGAAAGGCGGCCAAGCCCCAGAACATAACAAAGGTAATCCTTCGGAAACCCCGGAAGAAGAAACAGCAGGAACACCAAAAAAGCGCCTCTGTGGTGGAGCAGAAAATCAAACCGTTTCATTATTCGGGGATCGACCATATGCTCGACAGTCGGCCTCCCCAAGACCCTCGATATCTGGAACGCAATCATGGACCCGGCCGTCAACCCAATTGTACTCAGCAGAATACCGATAAGCGGACCGTACAGAAAACCGCCGAGAACGCCGGTGATTTCCCCCGGAATCGGGGCCGCGACCACCTGAATAATCTGCAAGAAGATGAAGCCAGCGAAGCTCCACGGCCCTAACGAGTCGAGGAATCCGATTATGCGCTCCCGGTCAAAGAAAAAACCGATTCCGCCCATCAAATGCAAAAGGACCGCAAAACCAAGTACAAATAACAAAAACAACAGGAGTTTTATCCAGATCCTGTTTCTGTGTTCCATTGGTCCGACAACCCTCGTGTTCAGCGCACAGTAATGCGGAACACACGGCGCGGCCCGACGGCGGAGGCCGCGGAGCAAAGCGTTGTCCCTTTCGCCACTCCACGGAACCCCATTCCGGAGGACAGGTCAACAGGCACGGCGACATTCGGATCGTCGCATATAGGAAGCTTCGCCGGACACACGATATCGCCGGACTTGCACATGTCAAAATCCTGCCCTATCAAAAGCTCAACCTGACGGATACCCGGATCTTCCGACGCCGCTTCAAGCGCATGCCTGGTCGCAAGCGCCGAAATAACACACACAATCGAGATGAAAAGAGCCAAGGCAGCAGTATGTTGTCTCATCCGGGATACCTCCTGCTTATTCTCACTGATTAGGATAAAGGACGTTTGCCGAAGATTCTGTTTCTTGAATAACAGATCGTATCACGCAGGTAGGGTCAAAATGTTGTCCGCGCTTCGCCGGCCGCCTCCCGCTGTGCCGCCTCAAAGGCAAGCAAGACACGCTTACGGCTTTCGCCGCCTCCGTACCTTCCGAATTCGCCCGTTTTCCGGGTTACTCTATGGCACGGAATGAGGTACGACACCTGATTCCGCGCGCAGGCGCTGCCCACCGCGCGTGAAGCTCGCGGCGCGCCGACAAGAGAAGCAAGTCCTTCGTACGATAAAACCCGGCCCGACGGAATCCGGACAAGCGCCTTCCAGACCTTCGCCTGGAAATCCGTTCCTTTGACAACAACCGTAAATGAGGCTTTGTCGCCCGCCTCACGAGGGTAAAAGATCCGGTCGGCCAAAACCTGTGTGCCCGCCAGGCTCTCACGGATCGTAGCTTGGCTCCATATCTTCCGGAGCTTCTCGATCTCTTTGCGAACCGTACTCTTTTCCAGAAAAGTCAGCGCGCACACATCCGTTCCCATTGCCGCCAGGAAAAAGGGGCCAAACGGCCCTTCATGAACACCATACTGAATAGGAATTTTATCGCCCCGTTCTTGATGTTCTGCGTGCGTGACGACATGCAGATCAACAACCGGATCATATAAGACTGGTTTAAATGCGGTTTTAAGCGCCTTGTCGGCATCAAGCAGGATTTCTCTTGCGTGGTCCGCGGCAAGAAACCGCAAAAAACGCTCCGGATCTACCCCCGCCCATTGATTAAAGAGCCGCTGGAAACAAGGCCCGCTTATTCCCGCAACTTGCGCCACAGTATCTATATCTGGGGTATTGCGAAAACTTTTTAACAGGTGTAGCATAATTTTCGCAATACGAATGTGTGCATTCTCAGCTGTCTGCATGCTCGAAGCCTCTTCCCGCCATGCTCCCTGCTGATCACACGATGACATGAACAGAAAGGCCGCGCAACACCGTTTTTGTAATAGCCATCGGCTGGTCTGACCAATCGACATTTTCCGCATCGGTTTTGACCGGCCGCACCAACAATAATAGGGCTGTCGCAGCCCTCATTTAGACAAAGGAGACAAAACAATGTCAGAACAGAACGCTTTGCAAGACCTGCTGGTTTTCGCTGTGAAAGGCGTTGGCTACTGGGCAGACATGGCTCAGAATGTCAATGCCGCCAACGACGAAGAGATTGACAAGTACCTGTTGGAAGCGCTGGCCGCTATCGACAAAGCCGATGTCAACACCCTCTCCGCCCTCGCCTCCAAGGCTCCGGCTCTTCAGAAAAAAGCAAAAGAACTGTTCGAGAAGCAGAATGGCCGCGCCTTCAGCGGATTCCTTCCCGCCGCCGGCAAAGCGTTGCAGATCACCGAGGACCGCGCCGAGCAGGTAGCGCTTGGGCAGCAGGCTGACAAAAACTCCCGCGTATCCAGCGACATCGCCGCGGTGCGCCAGGAAATCCTTCAGAACCTGAAGAAAGTCGCCGCTTCGGGCAAAGCAACAGCAGATGTTCTCGCCGTCGTGAAGCAAGGGTTGGCGAACGCTGTCAATGACAAGATGGAAAAAGAAGATTACGACGCTTACGTAAAAGTGCTTGCGGGCATTCTGTAATAAGGATCGCCGCTTCAAAGCACCATACGCTAACGGATAGTTTTGTAATACCGAAGAGGCGCTGGATCTCCAGCGCCTCTTAATATTTTTCGTTTCCTTATGCGGATCTGGGTTTACCTATGTCTAAAGGTTTTGGAATATAGCCGTCAAAACCACTTTATATGTAAATGAAGTTGCCGCAGCTTTTTCACCGAAACATTTCCGGTCCCATTACCTCAAACGGCGACAAACTCTTCTGATAAGCGTTCAGAACGTCACTGCGGCGGATTACGCCAACCAGCTTCCTCTCGTGAGGATCTGAAACTACGGGAAGCTGCGAGGAATTTCTGTAAGCGAACTTGTTCAGCGCGTCGAGAAGCGACTCGTTGGGCATCATCGCAACGGGATCGGGCGTGGCCACATCCACGGCGTGGATCTGCGACCATCGGTCCTGATCTTTAAGGTGGAGGCGAAGATCCATAAGGGAGATCACCCCTTTTAAGGCGCCGTCCTTTCCAGTCAGATATAGCTGGTCGATCCGTCTGCTGAAAAAGGTCGTGATGACATCGTTAAACGAAGCGGACAAATCAACCGCGTCGAAATCCTCGCGCATCACCTTTTGGACCAGGATGCTTCGGAGTACGCTTTCTTCCCGGCCCGCCACCAGATCAACTCCCATCTTGTGCAGCTTGTATGTATAGAGAGAATAGCGCGAGAACTGGTGCGCGACCCCCATCGAGATGACAACGGACACCATCAGCGGGAGGATGATCTTGTAGTTGCCCGCCATTTCGAACACGATCAGGATCGATGTCATAGGACCGCCTATGACCGGAGCAAGGAAAGAGGCCATTCCGATCAGAGCGCATCCGCCGGTCAGCCCAAACAGGTCAGGCATAAAGCGGCTCGCCACGGTTCCCGTGAACGCGCCCAGCACCGAGCCTATAAAAACGCATGGACCAAGGACGCCGCCGGAGCCGCCGGAACCAAGAGAAATCGAGGTCGCAAGGATTTTAAGAAGAGCGATCACGGCTAACATAAACCAGGGCAAATACCCCCACACAGCCGAATCCACAGTCATTTCATCCGTTCCGAGAACATGCGGAAAGTAGATCGCGATGAAACCGGTTAGCATCCCTCCCAAGGCCGGCTTGACCCATAAGGGAAGACGCAGCGAGTTGAACGCCTTCTCCGATGTTTCCAACGACGCCATGAACAGCACCGCCATAAGACCGCAGAGAATGCCAAGAGGCACGCTCAACAAAATCGCTTTCCCGCTCGCAAGCACATACCGCGGCATGTCGAAGACCAAAACATTCCCTATCAACGCCCGCATGACAACCGTTGAAACCACAGACGAGACGACGATGGGAGCAAATGTCGCCGCGGAGAAATCGCCAAGAAGCACTTCGAGGCTAAAAAACACCCCGCCTATCGGGGCATTGAAAACAGCCGCGATTCCGCCGGCCGCGCCGCACGCGACAAAGCTGCGCATCCGGCCCGCGGAGACTTTCATGAACTGCCCGACCGCCGACCCGATGGCCGCGCCGATCTGCGCAATAGGCGCCTCGCGCCCTACCGAGCCCCCGGACCCGATCGTAATAGCGGCTGTCACCGTGCGTATTCCAACCGTCCGGGGACTTATGATGCCGCCGCGCAGGGCAATCGCCTCCATTGCGCTTGGAACGCCGTCCCCCTTGGCCTCCTTTGGAAACCTCTGAATCAACGGCCCGATCAGCAGCCCGCCGAGCAACGGCATCAGAAAAATGATCTCCTGCTTTCTCCCCAAAACCTCACGGAACAACTGATGGAAAAAAGCCCATTCGAAAAACTTGATGGCCTTGAGGAACAAAACACCGCCCAATCCCGACAGCGCGCCGATAACCACGGCCATGATGATATGAAATACCTGATCGCCTACACGAAACCATTCAAACACGCTGTAAATGGCGCGCCTGCTCTCATTAGAGACGGTTTCAAGTCGCTCCCTGGCAGAAGTTTCATTCGTGTGACCGGAGTTTCCTTTCAAGCTATATCCCCTTCTATCGGTATCGATTTGAAAGACTGTCTGGATTAAAATACAAGAAACCCCACCTATAGATAAATGTAAAATCTTTCCCTAACGAAATAAAGAAATCCGGGCATGAAACTTAAGTGAGGTTGGGCCAAAGATAAAAATTGTTACGCCATTTAGTTTCGCGGCGCGCCGACGGCCTGATCCGGTAGCCATGCGCGGGAGGAAGATATGTTCCATGGCATCCTGAACTACCAGATCTTAAACAACCAGGTTTCGACCTGGCTGTTCTGCTTTACATTCTTCGCGGCGGGTGTGCTCTTCGTCAGCATCCTCAAATCGTTTGTCATACGCCACCTGAAAGCGCAACCCGTGACCGCGTCAACCCCTATGGGCAAGTTCCTTATCGAGCGAATCAGGAAAACCGGAGTCCCGCTTGCCTACCTGGGCATCATGGAAACCACCTTGAGCATACTGGAGCTGCCGTCGCGCGCAAGCCGTGTCGCCAATTTCATCGGCATCGCCTTGATGGCAATCTTCCTCATACAGTTCACGGTAACGCTGGTACGCTTTCTCCTCCAGGAATACGTAAGCAGGCAAGGAGAGAATCCTTCACGAGACCGCGCGCTGAAAGCGATCTCCAGCCTCTTGAACGCCATTGTGTGGGTCGTGGGCATTCTCTTCGTGCTGGACAACCTGGGCTTCAAGATCTCCACCGTGGTGGCCGGGCTTGGCATCGGCGGAATCGCGATCGCCCTCGCGGCACAAACGGTTCTCGGCGACCTGTTCGCTTATTTCACGATTCTGTTTGACCGCCCGTTCGAGATAGGCGACCAGATCACCGTAGGCGACTACAAAGGCACAGTCGAACACTTAGGCATCAAAACAACACGGATAGCGGGAGTCGGCGGAGAACAGATCATCGTATCGAACAAGGATCTCACCGATTCGCGTGTGCGCAACTTCAAGCGTATGACGCGAAGGCGGGTGACGTTCAATCTCGGCGTCATATACGATACCGACATGAAAATGCTCCGGAAGATACCAGAAATAATCACCGGCATTTTCCAAGAAATAAATGAGGTTACGCTCGACCGCGTCCACTTCTCTTCGTTTGGAGATTCGGCCCTTGTCTATGAAATTGTCTATTACGTCGAAAACAACAATTACACCAAATACATGGATTCCCAGCACGCAATCAATCTACGGATCGCCGAAGAATTTCTGAAAAATGACATCCAGTTCGCCTACCCGACGCAAACCCTGTATCTGCGGCATGAGGAACTGGCGGGGAAAACGGACACATAAAGAGGAATAACTGATGCCGGCCAATCCTTCAATCCATCAAGGGCTTCATGAATTGTCCTGAAAATGTATACGTTTGACTCAGCCACTGCGCAAAATCTACCGCTGTGGAGGCGTCCTTGGGCAAGTTTGCTTTCTCTACATGAATGCCCAAGCACCCGCTCGCCGTGCAATCTTCATGTTGGGCGTGGCTTTGTCTTGCCGGTAAAACTGGTTGAAAATACTTTGAAAACACATACGCTATCAGCCTGTGATGGCGTAAAATCAACATCAATGTTTGCCTGGTGTTTCATGAGAAGCGTAAGCGCAAAGCATTTCTCATTTACATCGTCAACAAACCTGGCATCTCCATACCCATGGACACCTGAAAAATAGTACCCGGAACTACACGGCGTTTTTTCAGCAAAAACCGGTTCGCCCTCGTTGCTTATTTCAAAGCATACAGTATTATTTTCATGCAATATTTTAATCTTGCGGCCTTCTTTAGCGCTATGAAAGAACAATGTCAAAGTTTCGCCATTTATCAAATAAGCATAACTAAGTGGAATTACATAAGGCTGCCCATTATCCACCATGGCAAGGCGGCATGTTTTACAGCTATCCAATATTTTCTTTATTTGATTAATATCTTTTACTTCTCTGTCTTTCCTTCTCATGCCCTCCCCCGGTTAATGCGGCAAAACATCGACTATGCCCCAGGTTAAGCAAGTTCTCCTAAAATCTTTCGAATTCACAACAAAAACCTTTCTTCGAGCCGTTCGTCCAAAAGCTTCATCGCAAGCCAAGCCCGGATGGCCTGGGTTTCCTTGTGAAATCTTCTTGGACGTCTTGTCTGCCATGCCGTATAATCCTTTTGTTATAACAATTTAGCCGTTTTTTCGATATACCGTTTTAAGATAACAGGACCAAAAAATTATGCTGATCGATGTCCATGCTCACCTGAATGATCCCATCTTCGCGGAGCATCTGGATGATGTCATCGACAGAGCAAAAGACGCATCCGTGCAGACCTGTATTGCCCCTGCCTATGACGTGGAATCGCTTCTTGCCACCCGCCGGTTGGCGCGTCTGTGGCCGGGTTTTATCGAACCCGCCTATGGAATCCATCCCTGGTTTGCAAGCGATTGGAACAAAGCGGAAAAAACGCTGATCGCCTGCCTGGAAGAAGGGCGGCCTGTTGGAGTCGGCGAAATCGGGCTGGATTTTGTGAAGGGACACGACAATCATTCCGAACAGATCCATGTTTTCAGAAAACAACTGGATCTTGCCGTACATTATCAACTTCCCGTTATTATTCATTGCCGCAAAGCTTTTCCCACGCTTCACGCCATTCTCAATGATTACGCAGGCGGCCTTCGCGGTGTGTTTCATTCCTTTTCCGGAGGAGTGGACTGGATGAAGAAATTTCTCTCCACCGGATTCTATTTTTCCTTTTCCGGTTCCGTAACCAGGCCATCCGCCCATCGCTACCATGAAATGGCCCGGCATGTTCCCCAAGACCGCTATCTTCTGGAAACAGACGCTCCGGCTATTGGAATAGAAGGGGTTGAGGCAAAACCGATTGAGCCGGCTCACCTTTTCCGCGTGGCTCAGAAAATGAGCGAGCTTCGAGAGTTGTCCTATGAGCTGATATGCCGCCAAAGCCTTGAAAACGCTCAACGTTTGTTTCGACTGGAAAAGGATTAAAAACTGTGCCGGAAACCAGCGAGCTTTTCATCCGCAACCGAATGCTCTATGGGGAGCATGGTCATGAAACTTTGCAAAAAAGTTTTGTTGCAGTTGTCGGCCTTGGCGGCGTAGGTTCCTATGCCGCGGAATCCCTGGTTCGCGCAGGTATTGGAAAACTGAGAGTAATTGATTGCGACATAATTACTCCTTCCGATGTGAACCGGCAACTGATTGCGTTGGCCACCAATGTGGGAACGGCCAAGGTGGAAGCGGCTAAAGAGCGGTATAAGCAGATTAATCCACATGTGCTAATTGATTCGCGTTTTGATTTTTTTCACCGGGAAAAGAAAGACGACCTTATCACAAAGGATCTGGACTATGTCGTTGACGCCATTGACAGTTTGAATCCCAAAATTGAATTAATCAGCCATTGTCTGAATAATGAGATACCGCTTATTTCATCCATGGGGGCTTCCGGACGTACAAATCCTCTCGATATACGTATTGATACGTTGCGACAGACAAAGCTATGCCCTTTGGCAAGGATTGTCCGACGTTACATACGCAGGCGAAATATCTCCCCGGATTTTCCAGTCGTTTATTCCATTGAGCCGCTTCATGAAGTTGCGGAACTCGCCGACGCCGAAACATTACATGAGAAAAGTGATTTTTATAAGCGTGGGCGAAAAAGGAATATTCTTCCCAGCCAACCTGCTTTGCCCGCTATTTTTGGTTTAATGGCGGCCAATTATGTAATTATGTCGCTACTTGGGCTGTCGAAAGATAAAAACTGACGCGGCGGCCTATCCTATTAAACCCATATCCGTCGCCAGGCATTAATCTCTAAGGGCGGCCAGCAGGGCAACCTTTTGATTCATAATGGTTTCGAGCCTGTTTTCGCAACATTTTTGGCGAAAGATCCGGGTGGCACCCATCACAGCGGACATAAATCGCGGAAACGGATCGATCGGATAAATCAAGCGGCTTCGATAAGCGAGAAACCTCTCCCGCAGGACGCCTCTGTTTCGCAGTGTAGCCATGGATGGCGAAACAAGAAACAGGGCAGCGCGGCCTACCAGGGATGGTAGGCAAGCGTATCCGAGGGAGAGGGTTTCGAGCGAAAGAAGCCGCCCGTGATAATGGTGTCTCGCAATTCGTAGCGGTTTTCGGCTTAAACCCATGGACGGCAAATGGAGACGGCCTCGGCGTAAGAAGCCCCTTGCGCGATGTCCGCTGTGAGTACCAACCATGTCACCCCTATTGACGGGTCTGGGATAAGCCGCTTCGTTTCCGCGGGACGCGCGCGAAAACAGAACACGCAGACATAGTCACCCGGCCACAAGCAAGACATGCTTATTCATGAATGGATTTACGAAACGCCACAAAGCGCTGTCCGCGATGGAAACGGCGGCATGCTAAATACGCCACTTTGCGCGGCAATATTCCCTTGATCTCATAATAAAGTTCATTTGAAAAACCGCTTTAATCTCAAAACCGCTTTTTGACGACAGATACATCGTGGCGGTGTTGGCCCTGGAAACAACGACATCGTCATGGACCCATTCCTTGAAGCTATATCCTTTGTAAGCGCCGGCAGTCAGCTTGATTTCTTTCTTGATACCTTTGTAAGCGTCGGCAATTATTGGCATTCGCAGATGATTGCCGCTATGAACCACCGAGGTGTCGGTGCCCTGTATGCTTACGCTGACCGAACCGCCCGGCCCGGCGATTACTGTCAACGCGCGTGCCGACGATGATAGCCGCTGCGATGACGACGGCAGTTGTATTAATAGCGTTGGCGACGCAAATTGCTTTCTCGCGAATAGAACTATCGCCGCAATGACGACGATGAAGAATATCGCCGCCACAATCCGGCGCGGCGTAAAACCTAACAAACCGCTTCGCCTCTCCCCGGAAAACCAGCCTCTACGGAACAAACCGCCGTCGGGGGCGCTCTTTCGGATGGCGTCGTATTCTTCCCGCTTTTTCCGGTCGCCGAGCACCTTGTTTGCTTCGTTTACTTCTTTAAAACGCTCCTCCGCGTTTTTATCTCCAGGGTTTACGTCCGGGTGGTGCTTTTTGGCCATGCGGCGAAACGCCTTTTGTATCTCGTCCTGGGTGGCGTTTTTCGAGACTTTCAAGATTTTGTAGTAATTTTTCCGTGGGTCCATCCGCTATCCCCGACTAAATAAGCAACACAGCCATATCCGTCGCGCCAGGCAGGAAACAAGCGTATTCGATACGCCGCCTTACTTTCACATCAATAGTCGTCGCGAGCTTTATCCTCGAACCGGGTAAACTGGGAAAAGAAAGCGAGTTTTACGTCGCCCATTGGACCGCTGCGGTTCTTTCCGATGATAATCTCGGCGACCCCCATATCTTCCAATGGCGTCTTGTCCCTGCTGTACATCTCTTCCCGGTAAACAAATAAAATCAGGTCGCTGTCCTGCTCTATAGCTCCAGACTCTCTAAGATCCACCATTTGAGGGCGCTTGTCCTGGCGGTTTTCCACCCCGCGGCTAAGCTGGGAGATGGCAATAACGGGGATATCAAGCTCTTTGGCCAACGCCTTCATGCCCCTCGATATCTCCGACACCTCCTGAACGCGGTTATCAAAGCCGGACTTCGACGAAGACCCTCGCATCAACTGCAAGTAGTCGATGATGATCAGCCCTATATTTTTTTCCCTTTTAAGCCGCCGCGCCCGAGCCCTCAAATCCAGAGCGGAGAGCATTCCGGAGTCGTCTGTGTAGATAGGCGCTTCGGACAAATACGCCACAGCGTTTATGATCCGGTTCATCTCTTCCTGGCCGAACTGCCCAGTGCGCACATTATGGAAGTTTACCCGCGCCTCGGAACAGATCATGCGCATAGCCAGCTCTTGCCGGCTCATTTCCAGGGAAAAGATGGCGACGGGGGTATTGTTGCGTATGGCCGCGTGGACCGCGATGTTTAAGCACAGGGAGGTCTTGCCCATAGCCGGACGCGCGGCAACAACTATCATGTTGGACTTCTGAAATCCGGCGGTAAGTTTGTCCAGATCCTTGAATCCCGACGGAACTCCGGTTATGCGTTTTTTCTGCTCTTGAGCTTTTGCTATATCTTTGAGAGCGGCCTCGACCATTTCGCTCATGACAAAATAGTTCGGCTTGATCGTTTCTCCCGATATGTCAAAGATCTTTTTTTCCGCCTGGTCGAGAAACTCCTGCAGGCTATCTACCCCCTGGAAAGCCGATGTGGAAATCTCCTGGGCGGCGGCAATAGACTTGCGGAGAATAGACTTCTCCTTGACGATCCTCGCGTACTCGGTGACGTTATCGGAGATGGGGACATTCGACACGATCTCGGCCAGGTATTCCAGCCCGCCGATCTGCTGCTCCGCGCCCTTGTCGTGTATGACCGCCGAAACGGTGAGCTGGTCGATAGGGCGGGCGGATATGGACAAACCAAGCATCGCTTCGAAAAGCGTCCGGTGCGCGCCATGATAGAAATCGTCCGGACGCAGGATCTCAACCACATCACTCATGTGATCGCTGTTCAAAAGCACGGAGGCCAAAACAGCCTGCTCGGCGTGGAGGTTATGAGGAGGAACACGGAGGGAGGCGTCGGTCCCGCCTGGCGGCGCGCTACGCAAAAAGTTCATTGACGCCCCCCGTCCGTACTGCGTATGACCTTATGGAATCCGAATACTATTCTTCGGCGATAACGCTCACCGAAATTTCGGGAACCACCTCGGCCGCAATCCGTATCTTTACCTTGTAATCGCCAACCTGTTTGATCGGCTCTTCCAGCTGAACCGCCTTCCGGTCGATCTTGATCCCTTTCGCTTCGAGCGCTTCGGCAATATCGCGGGAAGTAACAGCGCCAAACAGTTTTCCTTCCTCGCCCGCCTTTGCGGAAACAGAAAGAGATATACCGGAAATGGAGGCCGCCACATCTTCCGCAGCCTTACGAGCCTTCTTCGCCCGCGTTTCGATCACCAGGCGGTCATGCTCAAGCGCCTTCATGTTGCGAACGTTAGCCAGCAGGGCAAGCTTCCGCGGAATAAGGTAGTTTCTTCCATACCCGTCGGCGACCTTGACTACCTCGCCGGCTTTACCCAAATTCTCGACATCTTCGCGCAGAATGATTCTCATGGCCGCATCCCCCTACCGGACCTGCGTGGCGGTAAAGGGGATCAACGCCACAATGCGGGCCTTTTTGATCTCCATCGTCAGCTTCCGCTGATGCTTGGCGCAATTTCCGGTGATGCGGCGGGGAACGATCTTCCCGCGCTCGGAAATGAACTGCTTGATCATGTAGGTGTTCTTGTAGTCGATCTGGAGTTCCTTTTCCGCGCAGAAGCGGCAAAATTTCTTCCGGACGTAGCGTCTTTTCCCGCCGCCGGAGCCGCCGCGGTCTTCGCGAGGACCACCACCAGAGGACGGCCTGGGTTTGTACGGGGCATTCATCTGTTACTTACCTCCTTATATATTCCAATCGTTATGTTGTTGTCAGAACGGTATGTCGTCATCCGGCGATTCCTGGGAAGAAGGAGAGGAAAAACCGCCTTCCTGCGCGGGGCCGCTCCCCGATCCGGATCTCAGGAACTGCACGTTGTCCGCCAAAATCTCGATCTTGCTCCGCTTCACTCCGTCCTGCTCCCAGCGGCGCTGCCGCAGGCGTCCTTCCACCAGAACGGCCCTTCCTTTGGAAAGGTACTCGGCGCAGTTTTCCCCCATTTTGCCGAAGACGACGATGTCAAAGTAGGACACTTCCTCCTTGAACTCATTCGAACTCTTCGACTTATACCGGGAGTTCACCGCAACTGAAAATTCCGTAACGGCTGTCCCGGAAGGAATGAAACGTGTTTCCGGGTCGCGGGTCAGGTTGCCGGCAATTATGACGCGGTTAAAGGAAACCATCCGACTATTCCTCCACAGGAACTCGATAGCCCGATTATTTACTCGGACGGGGCCGGAGGCGCTTCGGAATCAGGCGCTTCGGGCAAAGCCTGGGGCTCGCTCTGCGGAACCTCCGGCTTTGCGGGCTTTAGTTCCGCGGTATGGACGGTGGTCAGATAGCGCAGGATTCCGTCGAAAATCTTGATATTGCGCTCGATCTCCTCCACAACGCCGCGGTTTCCGGTGTACAGGAGGAACGTGTAAAAAGCGTTGCTTCTTTTCCTGATCTGGTAGGCAAGCTTGCGGTTTCCCCAGTCGTCCGTCTTAAGGACTTCGCCTTTGTACGAGGCGATCACCCCGGAAAGCTTACCGAGGAAATCCTTCCTCTGGTCTTCCGGAAGTTCCGGGTCAAACAGAATGGCGGTTTCATACCTCTTCGGAGTCATCGTGCGGTGTAGCCTCCTTTCGGCTGTTCAAGCCCCCGGTGGTCTCGCCGGGAGCAAGGAGTATGTTCCCCGCCGGAGGGTCCGTGCGGGGTGTTCGCGCCTTCATGTTCCAGCGCGTCATTGCTTTATCGAAACCAAGGCCGGCGATATCGCCCGCAGCCTTTACCGCGGCGGCGACCGCCTCCTCAAAAATTATTCTTGCCGCCGCATCCGGAGGAGCAAGGACGTAATCAGCGGGGTCCATTCCCGCCGACGGCCTGCCGATACCGATCCTTATTCGCAGGAAGTCTGTCGTCCCAAGTTCCACAGACAGCGACTTCAGGCCGTTGTGGCCTCCGGCGCCGCCGCCGCGTTTAAGCCTGACGGTTCCGGCCGAAAGATCCAGGTCATCGTGAACAACCACCAGATCTTCGGGCTCTTCGGCCCGTTTCCGGAACAACGGCGCCACCGCAAAACCTGAAAGGTTCATAAACGTCAGCGGCTTGACAAGAACCACCCGACGACCTTCCAGGTCGCAATCCGTCCGCGCGGCGTCGCCTGATATCCGCCACTGCGCGCCAAGTTCCGAAGCGATGCGGTCCACCGCGAGAAACCCCGCGTTGTGCAACGTGTCCGCGTACCGACGCCCCGGATTCCCCAGTCCGACGATGAGCCGCGTGGGGTGCCGCTCCTTCCCTTACTTCTTTTCCTTCTTTGAGGACTCTTTTGCGCCCTCTTTTGCCGCTTCTTCTTTTTTCTCCGAGCCTTCCGCGACGCTTGCGCCTTCCGCCGCCTCGCCTTCGGCCTCTTCGCCCGCCGCCGGCTTTGCGTCTTCCTTCGGCGTTTGGACCGAAGCCACCGGTATGCGCAGATCCTTCTCCGTCGGCACAACGCCCGGCGGGAACTCGATGCTGTCAAGCGACAGCGACTGCCCGATGCCAAGAGAAGTGACGTCGGCCTCGATGAACTCCGGCACATGGTCGGGCGTACACTCGACCTCGAGGCTGCGCATCAAGACTTCGAGGATGCCGCCAAGCTCGGTCCCCGCCGCTTTTCCCTTGATGCGGATGGGAACTTCGACGCGGAACTTCTGGCCGAGCGCCACCTCGTAAAAGTCGACATGCGTTACCCGGCTGGTCTTCGGGTTGGTCTGTGTTTCCTTGAGGACCGCGAAAGATTCTTTTCCTTCCGCGCCGTCCCTCACCGTCAACCGGACGACCACTGTTCCGCGCCGCGCGGTTTCGAGGAACTTCTCAAGCAATTTGCTTTCGAACTCGATTGAACGGGTCTCGAGCCCTCTCCCATAGATGACGCCGGGAATAACTCCCGCGGAACGACGTCTCCGGTTGACCCCTTTTCCCGTATCGCAGCGGCTGTTGGCCGCCAACTCCATCATTGCCATTTCTGTTCTCCTCCTAAACGAAAAGCGAGCTTACCGAATCCTGGAAATGGATCCTCTTGATAGCCTCCCCCAGAAGGGGCGCCACCGAGAGGACGCGAATCTTTTTGCAGTTATGTTTTTCGCCAAGCGGAACCGTGTTCGTTACAACAAGCTCCTGAAGCTCGGATTTCTCGATCCGTTCCATTGCGGCCCCGGACAAGATGCCGTGGGTAGCGCAGGCATAAACATTATTCGCGCCGTTCTCGCGCAACGCCTGGGCCGACTGCACCAGCGTTCCCGCCGTGTCCACCATGTCATCGAGCATCACGGCCGTTTTCCCTTTGACATCGCCGATGATGTTCATTACCGCCGAGACGTTTGGCCCTTCCCGCCGCTTGTCAATTATGGCGAGGGAAGCGTTTAAGCGCTTGGCGCCCGCTCTGGCCCGCTCCACTCCGCCGGCATCTGGAGAAACAATAACGAGATCGTCGGCGTAGTTGGTTTTTATGTATTCGAGAACCACTGGAGACGCGTAGAGATGATCCACCGGGATGTTGAAGAACCCCTGAATTTGTCCCGCGTGCAGATCCATCGTAAGCACCCGCGAGACACCTGCCGCCGTCAGCAGGTCCGCCACAAGCTTCGCCGTGATGGGGGCGCGGGGCAAAACCTTTCTGTCCTGGCGCGCGTACCCATAATACGGCAAAACAGCCGTGACGCGCTTTGCCGAGGCCCGTTTCATCGCGTCCATAAGGACCAAAAGCTCCATCAGATGATCGTTTACCGGAGGGCACGTAGGCTGGATGATGAATACATCCACGCCCCGGACATTGTCCTGGATTTCGACGTTGATTTCCCCGTCGCTAAACCGCTTTATCAGCGCCGAACTCAGCGGTATGCCCAGGTACGCGCAAATCTCTCTCGCAAGTTCAGGATTGGCGTTCCCGGTAAAAATTCTCAATCGCGTCACACAATTTCCCCTATTGGAGGAGATCCTGCCCGAAAAGAATGAATGTTATAACGAAAGCCAGCCGATTGGCAAGCACTATCCGGACATGTGCCCTGAAGCCCCTTCAGGCGACAAACCCAAAAGGGCTTCCCACTGAAAAGCTGGCTGGGAGGGAAGGGGTCGAACCTTCATAAGCGGCTCCAAAGGCCGCTGTCCTGCCATTGAACGACCTCCCAACTCATGCCGGATTTTATCGGTCTATCGGAGGCTTCGTCAAGACGCCTCCGTTTTTTTCATTACTATAAGATGTTTCCGGCGACAAAATATTTCCTTGCGCCCGTTTCAACGGACCGGTTTTGCATCTGGGCCAGCCCCTCACGAGCCTCACTTTCCGAAGGGAACAGCCCAAATAGAGCCGATCCGCTCCCGGAAAGCCCGGCGGCCAGCGCGCCGGCAGACAGCAACTCCTCTTTTATCCTGGCGATTTCCGGAAACTCCATGGCCCAGGCATCCTCGAAATCGTTTCGCACAGACAACGCCAAAGCCGTAAGAGACGGGAACAATGGAACATTTCCACTTTCCGGACGTTGAGTCACGTCTCGCTTGAGCCTCGCATACCCTTCACGCGTGGACAAGCCAAAGGATGGTTTTACGATTACGGCGTAAAAAAGCGTATCCAGAGGCATCGGCGTGAGTATATCGCCATACCCCTCCACCAAAGCGGTGGTTCCCATAGTGAAAAACGGCACATCCGCTCCGATTCGAGCAGCCATGGAAAGGTATTCCGCGGGCGACGGACGCAAGCCTGTCAAAGCGCAAAGGCATTTAAGCGTGGCGGCGGCGTCCGAGCTTCCACCCCCAAGGCCCGCCTCAACCGGTATCCGTTTCCGGATGGTGATCCGTACCCCCCATGTAAATCCACACCATTCCCGAAACAGGGAAGCGGCCCGCCAACAGCTATTGGTTTCGTCGGTCGGCACCTCGGCGGCGTCGCATTCCACAGTGATACCATTTGCCTCCGCGGCCTTTTCCAGGATCACTTCGTCGTAAAGGGAAACCGGCGTCATGACGGACCGGATATCGTGGTACCCGTCGGGGCGCTTGCCAAATACCCGCAAAAACAGGTTCAGCTTGGCGGGAGCAAGAAATGAGATCGAAGAGGGAAGGCTCAAGATCGACTCCTTTAACCGCCGACGGGTTTACGCAAAACGCCGATCAAGGCGCCTTTTACCGCTGCTGGAGATGTTTTCATGTCTTTAAACCCATGGCCGGCAATGCTTACAAAACCTTCAGGCTCCCGACCGAAAAACTGACATGCTCTCCGTCTTCCTCCCTTTTTGCTGATTTTTTCAGCTCGAATTCAAAAATAGTATCCCGTGTCGGAAGGAGTAACGGATCTATCTCGACCGGAAGATCAGAGCGGTGGAAAAAAGCCGTGGAGTACGGTGAATCCGGCTTTCTGCTGTCAACATCCCACAACGTCATGCTTATCTGTTTCATGAATCGCAGAAAACCGAACCCCTTTGACTGGTTGTAGTAGTAACACGTCCCCCGGACGCGCGCGCCTACTTCTCCCCAGTCTTTACCTTTGGCCGCGGGAACCGTCGAGTTGAAACCAAGCAGGTTTGGGATCAGATAGCCGGACAGAAAATTATCCGCTTCGCTTCGCAGTTCCGGCGACACGTTGTCGAAAGCGACCACTTCCACCCTGCATCCTTTGTTTTGCAGCGCCGACACCACCTTGACAAAATCGCCGTCTCCCGTAACCAGCAAAACCCGGTCAAGCTTCTCGGACTGCATCAAAGCATCGACTGCCAGATCAAGGTCGGCGTTTGCCTTTCCGACCCTGTCTCCCTTTTCGTCCCTGTACCACTTCGTGTTCTTGACGATGACCTTGAATCCCTGCTCCCTCAGCTTGTCATGAAAACCGCGCTGCCCGCTCCGGTATGCCGGATCATCGGCGGCGCGCTGCGGATCATGAGCAACATAAGCGTTCAAGCGAACCGGAACGGCGTCGCCACGGCAGGCAAACTCGCGAAGAATATCGAACTGCATTCCGAATCCGCCGCTTTGGGTAATATTCGACACATCGACGTAAACTCCCACATATTGGCTGTTTCTGCCCATCATCCCTGAAATACCTCCCTATTTCCCATCATGCCCGCGTGAAGGCGAATTCGCCCTTGCCGTCCGTATCAACCGTCACCTTGTCGCCTTCCTTGAACTCGCTGTTCAGTATCCGCACCGCCAGCGGATCTTGGAGATGTTTCTGGATCGCGCGGCGCAGCGGCCTCGCGCCGAAGGCCGGATCATAACCTATTTCGGCAATGCGCGCTTTGGCGGCGTCGGTAAGCTCCACCGTGATCTTACGGTCAGCCAGCCGGATGTTCAGCTCACTCGCCATAATTTCCACAATGCGGGCAAGCGATTCCTTCCCCAGCGAACGGAACAGGATTATCTCGTCCAGCCGGTTAAGAAATTCGGGGCGGAAAACATGGCGCAGCTCTTCCATGACGCCCGCGCGGATTTCGTCGTCTCCCTTGCCGGCCATATCCTGAATCCATTGGGAACCCGCGTTC
>WRHP01000031.1 GCA_009783195.1 Syntrophorhabdaceae bacterium
CCATTCTGCGCAAAGGGATCGAGCAAGGAGCGGCCAATTCGATTCTCATCAAACTGAATCAGATAGGCACGGTAACCGAAACCATAGAGTCCATCGAGATGGCCAAGCGCGCCGGGTGGACCGCCGTCGTGTCTCATCGCTCCGGCGAGACCGAAGATAGCACGATCGCCGACCTCGTTGTGGGACTCTCCACAGGACAGATAAAGACCGGATCGGCGTCACGTACCGATCGCATGGCAAAATACAACCAACTGCTTCGTATCGAAGAGGAGCTTGGGAGCGCGGCTCGGTTTGACGGAAAGAGAGTATTTTATAATTTGAAATGAAACGACCGTTTGTAGCTCTGATCATAATGGATGGATGGGGCTATCGCGCCGAGAAGGAAGGCAACGCGGTAGCCTCTGCCCGGACTCCTTTTTTCGACCATCTGTGGTCGAAGTTTCCCCGGACGCTTATCCACGCTTCCGAAGAGAGGGTCGGGTTGCCGACGGGACAGATGGGTAATTCGGAGGTTGGCCACTTGAACATCGGGGCGGGCCGGGTGGTGTATCAAGATATCGCGCGCATCACGAAGTCGATCCGTGAAGGCGATTTCTTCCGGAATCCCGCTTTGCTCGCCGCTATGGAAGCGGCAAGGGAAAGCGACCGGGCGCTTCACCTTTTCGGTTTGTTGTCCGACGGCGGGGTGCATTCGCTCCACACCCATCTCTATGCGCTTTTACGCATGGCGAAGGAGTGCCGTGTTCGCCGTGTGTTCATACACCCGTTCTTTGACGGCCGGGACACACCGCCGCGTAGCGGCATAGATCACCTGAAGGCTCTTCTTGCGGAAACGGATAAGGCAGGCGTGGGAGAAGTCGCGACCGTCATTGGCCGGTACTATGCGATGGACCGTGATAACCGATGGGACCGGATCGAGCGGGCGTACAAAGCAATGGTGCGCGGCGAAGGAAAGACATTCGATGATCCGGTTGCCGCGGTAGCGGCTTCTTATGAAGAGGGGACAACCGACGAGTTCATCGAGCCGGTTGTGATCGTTCGGGACGGCGCGCCGGTCGGCCGCATTTCTCCGGGAGATTCCGCCATATGCTTTAATTTCCGCGCGGACCGTGTCCGTGAGATTACTCAGGCGCTGGTCATTCCGGGTTTCGACCGCTTTTCTGTTCCCGGCCCGATTCAACTGACGTTTGCCTGCATGACCGAGTACGATGAGACTTTTGGGCTTCCCGTTGCGTTTTCGACGCAGGCGATGCGGGATATCCTTGCGCAATCAATTGCGGACGCGGGCTTGAAAAACCTGCGGATCGCGGAGACCGAAAAGTATGCCCATGTGACTTACTTTTTCAACGGCGGAGAGGAGAAAACTTTTTCCGGCGAGTCACGTATACTGATTCCTTCTCCAAAAGTTGCGACGTACGATCTCAAGCCAGAGATGAGCGCCGACGATGTGGGAGAGCGCGCTGTGGCGGAGATCGCGTCCGGAAACCATGATTTGATGATTATCAACTTTGCTAACTGCGACATGGTGGGACACACTGGTGTTATGGAGGCGACGGTCCAGGCGGTCGAGGTGGTGGACCGAAATGTGGGTAGAGTGGTAGAAAAGGTCTTGGAGGCTGGAGGAGTGGCGCTGGTGACATCAGACCATGGCAATGCCGAGATGATGGTTGACCCGAGTACGGGAGGGCCTTACACCGCGCATACTACGAACCTTGTTCCCTTGATTCTGGCGGACCAACGCGCTTTGGGGAGGCATCTCAGAGAAGATTGCGCCCTCGAAGACATTGCCCCCACCATACTGAGTCTGTTGTCGTTGCCGGTTCCGTCCTCCATGACCGGAACCGATGTTCGGGGGGCGTAAGATGGGTACTGCAAAACTGACTCCAATGTCAGTGTTGATCGTTAATAACGACCCGGCTGTCCGTGACATGCTCATGAAGCTTTTTTCCGAAGAGGGGTATCACGTCGTTTTGGCGGGAACCGGAGCGGAAGCGATCAAGATAGTTACGAACTCTTTGGTGGACTGCGCCATTGTTGACCAGCTTCTTCCGGATTTTTCGGGAGTAGAGCTCAAGAGACGGTTGTTGAAAGTATCGCAGAGAACGCATGTGATGGTGTTGTCTTCCTTTACGACGATCCGAAGCTCCGACGATGTCCTGCGCTTTGGCTTCTCCGATTTCATACTCGACCAGAAGGAACTTCTGGAAATTCTCCAGAAGGGGATCATTCCTCCTCCAACGGCTGCTGTATCGGCGTCCGCGGGCGAGGAGAAGTGTGAGCGTTTGAAGAAGTGCCTCATCGACACGATTGACGTGTTGGTTGGCTTGCAGGAGATCAACGATCCTTTCTTTGGCGGAAATTCCCATATCACCATGGAATACGCCCGCTCTGTTGCCGAAGAGATGAAACTGCCTCAAGAAACGGTCGACGAAATTGTCGTAGGCGCGCTGCTTCGCGATATCGGCCGGGTGGGCATCAAAAACGAGATTCTTCAGGGAAGGCGGAAGATCTCGGATTCGGAATACAAAACGCTTCAGAGCCACTGTGAAAACGGCGCCAAAATTATCGAACAGATAGATTTCCCCTGGAAGATCCGTCCGATCATCATCCACCATCACGAGCGGTACGACGGCAAGGGGTATCCAAGCGGCCTCAAAGGCAGGGAGATTCCCATCGGTTCCCGTATTCTCTCCGTGGTCGATGCTTTTGCCGCGATGACCGCGCACCGGCCTTACCGAAGCCGCAACCTAACAAAAGAAGAGGCTATCCACGAACTCCACAAAAATGTCGGAACACAGTTCGACCCCGAGGTGGTCGAAGTGTTCTCGTCTGTTGTTAACCGGAAGTTCTTCTATCGAGGGATGGGGCCAAAGCCCAAGATCATGATGGCGGGCAGCGAGATAGATTACCTGACTCTCATCAAGCTGCGCCTCGTAAACGATGGTTTTGATGTTCTGGCCTACGATAATGGCAAAGATGTGCTGGAAAGCGTTGAAAAAACGGCTCCCGACCTGATCATCGCCGACACCATTATGCCGGAGATGAACGGCATCGAGGTGTTCCGCAAGATCCGGGAGTTGCCTGCTCCCTTCGGGGAGACCCCGGTCGTATTCATCAGCAGTAAGGACGATCCCGAGTCCAAAATCGAGGCCCTGCACCTTGGCGCCGAAGACTTTCTTGTGAAGCCGGTTGATTTTTCCGTGCTGGCCGCGAGAATCCGGAACATCATCCGCCGCGACACAAAGTGGAGAAAGGGCGGCGGCGCAGCCATTGCGGCCACAGGTGTTGTTGGCGATCTGAAAAACCTCGGCATCCCCGATATCGTGCAGACGCTCCACCTGGGTCTCAAGACAGCGTGCGTCAGCATAAAAGGTCCGATTGGCGAAGGGCGCATTTTCTTTGAGAACGGCAGGATTCGTCACGCGGAGCGCGGATCTTTATCCGGCGAGGCTGCTTTCTACGAAATGCTGCGCTGGCAGGAAGGGCCGTTCACCATAGCGCACGGTCAATCCACGAAACTTCGCACGATCGAAATGGACGAAATGCAACTCATGATGGAAGGGTTGCGGCGCATTGACGAGGAGAAAAAGGAAGAGCCGCCTGAATGATAGGCATATTCGGCAGGGATAAGCGAAAGAAGGGAAGAATCCATGCCGACGCTCCTGTCGTTTTCACCGTCTGCAGCGGCAAGGATCCCGCGCTTGTTTCTTCTGCCGTAGCCGGCATCGTTAAAGATTTTTCCATCAAAGGCATGTCTGTCGTCACACCGAGAATTGCTCCTGACGGTATCCACATCATGTACGACAATCTTATGGTCCACAAAAACCGCATCGACGCCACAGTTTTTCCGGAAGGCAATCTGCCGATTCGGGTAACCGGCACTGTTGAGTGGTTCCGGAGCGCGGAGGACAACCAGGGAAACTTTATCTTCGGAATACAGTTTGACAAGGAAGCCATCGCCGAGACAGTGTTTCTTCCGGACAGAAACCCTTCCCCGGACCGTTGATCCCGTAATCGGAATTTATTACAATATCTGTTTTAGACTTTTTCGCTTGTGCGAGAGTGGCGGAACGGCAGACGCGCCGGATTTAGGATCCGGTGGGCAACCATGAGGGTTCAAGTCCCTCCTCTCGCACCAGAGATTTAAAGTATTTAGCTATCGAAATATAAACCAGGGGAACAGAAACGCCATGAAGACAAGCATTGACGCAACCGAAAAAAGTTACGAACAGAAGATCACGGTCGAGATCCCGGCGGAGGATATCGACAAGCGGATCGAGGAGCAGTACGCGGAGATCCGCAAAGAAGTTCCGCTTAAAGGGTTTCGCAAAGGGAAGGCGCCCATGGATATGGTGCGTCGCTTCTTCAAGGAATCGGTCGAAGCCGACCTTTCGGAACGGATTGTTAAAGAGTCGCTAAGCGACATAATTGAGGAAAAGGATATAAAAATCCTGTCCCTGGGCAAGATAGACGCCGATAAAGTAGTTTCAGGACAGGATTTCAAGTTTTCCGCGACGGTCGAGGTCGTTCCCGAGGTTGAAGCGAAAGATTATAAGGGGATCGAGGTGGTACGGGCGAACACGAAGGTGTCCGATGAGGATGTCGAGGCGGCGGTCGAGCGGCTCCAGACTCCTTACGCCAGGTTCCAGCCCGAGGAAGGACGCAAGGCGGAGCGTGGCGACCTGGCGGAGTTTTCCTTCAAAGCGGTCGATTCTGAAGGGAACAAGGTCGACGATAACGAAAAAACCTCCATTGTTCTGATCAAGGGAATTCCGTTCGGACAGGAGTTTGAAGACAAGATGATAGGCGTTGGCGCGGGTGAGGAGCGCTCGTTCGAAATCGATTTTCCAAACGACCACCCGGTTGGTAAATATGCGGGAAAGAAAGTGAAGTTCGATGTTCAGGTTTTTACCGTCCGCGAGAGAAAACTTCCTGCTTTGGATGATGCTTTCGCGCAGCAGTTTGGCGCGGAAAACATTGAGGGGTTGCGGACAAATATGCGGCACAAGCTCGAAACGGAAGCCGAGTCAAAGAGCAAGGCCGGAATTGAAGAGCAGATCCGCAGGAAGCTGTACGAGCGCAATATTTTTGATGTCCCCCCGACGATGGTGAAGCGCCAGGCGATGGCGATGATCGGCAGCACCATCGAACAGATGGAGAGTTCCGGGGTGAACCTCAAAAAAGCGAAACTGGATTTTGACGAGATGTCCGAACAACTGAGCGCGAGCGGCGAAATGATGGTAAGGGTTGGGCTTCTGATCGACGCGATAGCCCGGCAGGAGAACCTCGATGTTCCTTATTCCGAGATTGAGGCGGAGATGAAAGCCAACGCGGAAAAAGAGGGAGCCGATTTCGAGACCTATAAGGAAAAGAACAGTTCGGAAGAGCAGATGGACTCGTTCAGAGACCGGTTACTTGAGCAAAAGGTAATGAAGTTACTGTTAGATAACGCGGAAGTGAAAGAAGAGGTGATCGGATGACCCTGGTTCCGATGGTCGTGGAGCAGACCAGTCGCGGCGAGCGCGCATACGATATATATTCGCGTCTGCTGAAAGACCGCATTGTCTTTATTGGGAGCCAGATTGACGACGATGTTGCCAATCTGGTGATTGCCCAACTGCTGTTCCTCGAGGCGGAAGATCCGGATAAAGATATCAATATCTATATCAATTCGCCGGGTGGCGTGGTCACCGCGGGAATGGCTATCTATGATACGATGCAGTTTATAAAGCCAAGTGTTTCGACGACTTGCCTTGGACAGGCCGCTTCCATGGCAGCCATCCTGCTTGCGGGCGGATCTGAAGGAAAGCGCGCGGCCCTTCCAAACGCGCGGATTCTAATTCATCAACCGATGGGGGGAACGCGAGGGCAGGCGACCGACATAAAGATTCAGGCAGAGGAGATCATACGTCTGCGCGAACATTTGAACAACATTCTTGCAAAACATACCGGCCAGCCACTGGAACGTATCGCGGCGGATACCGAGAGAGATTACTATATGTCATCGGAACAGGCCAAGACATATGGTATAATTGATCAAGTTGTCGTCAAGCGCTCACCGTCAATCAAGACTTTAGTAGAGTGATGGAGGTTCGATGACGAGGAAATACAACGACAAGGCAAACCTGTTAGTCTGCTCATTCTGCGGCAAAGCACAGAATGAGGTTCGGAAGTTAATTGCGGGGCCGACGGTTTACATTTGTGACGAATGTGTCGAGCTTTGCAACGACATTATTTCCGAAGAATATGAGGTAGAGGGAAATCTTGAGGAAACGCGTCGCCGTATTCCCAAGCCAAGGGAAATAAAGAAAACCCTCGATGAGTATGTAATCGACCAGGATCGCGCGAAAAAGGTTCTGTCTGTAGCGGTGTACAACCATTACAAAAGGATCGAGGCTCGCAACTCTGAAGGCGTAGAGCTTCAGAAGTCGAACATACTCCTTTTGGGGCCCACCGGAAGCGGAAAGACGCTTTTGGCCCAGACGCTGGCGCGTATTCTAAATGTTCCGTTCACGATCGCGGACGCCACCACGCTTACCGAGGCAGGGTATGTCGGAGAGGATGTCGAAAACATCATCCTTGCGCTGCTTCAGGCCGCGGACTACGACGTTGAGAGGGCGCAGCGCGGTATCGTTTATATCGACGAGATCGACAAGATCGCCCGGAAGTCTGAAAACCCATCGATTACGCGGGATGTTTCAGGCGAGGGCGTCCAGCAGGCCCTCTTGAAGATTCTCGAAGGCACAATTGCCAATGTTCCGCCAAAGGGCGGGCGCAAGCATCCGCAGCAGGAGTTCATCAAGGTTGACACGACGAACATACTGTTCATCTGCGGAGGCGCTTTCGTGGGGCTGGAGCAGATCATCGAGCGCCGGACAGCGAAAAAGACCATGGGCTTTGCCGCCGACATCGTATCCAGGAACGAGCGGGATCTTGGCAAGTTTCTTGAGCAGAGCCAGCCCGAGGATCTGGTCAAATTCGGTCTTATTCCCGAATTCGTCGGCAGGCTTCCGGTTCTGGCTACGTTGCACGAGCTGACCGAAGATGCCTTGGTGCAGATCTTGACCCGTCCCAAAAATGCGCTGGTACGGCAGTATCAGAGGCTATTCGATTTCGAGAATGTAAAACTCGAATTCACCGAAGAAGCCCTTCATGCTATCGCAAAGCTGGCGATTGAACGGAAGGCCGGAGCTCGGGGGCTTCGTTCCATCATCGAGCATATTATGCTCGACATGATGTACGAGATCCCGTCCCAGGCAAACATAAAGAAATGCATCGTTAACGAGGATGTAGTCCACGGCAAGGTGCCGCCGGAGATCATTCAGGGGAAAACGGCGGAACTCGCCTGACGCGTCAGGCAGGAGAAATCCGCATAAATGGAAGATTATAAAAAGATATACCCGCTTCTTCCGCTGCGGGACATTGTTGTGTTCCCGCACATGGTGGTGCCGCTCTTTGTAGGGCGGGATAAATCGATTGCGGCCCTCGAAGCGGCCCTGTCGTTTGACCGCTTCATATTCCTGTCTTCGCAGATTGATCCCTCCACGAACGATCCTGTGGAGGACGACATCCACAAGACAGGCACGATTAGCCACATCATCCAAATGCTGAAGCTGCCAGATGGCACCGTAAAGGTGCTTGTCGAGGGGCGGCAGCGCGGAAAGATCCTGCACTACCTTCCAAACGACCGTTACTTCCAGGTGACGGTTGAAGAAGCGCCCCCCGTCTCCTTCACCGGCCCCAGAGCGGAGGCAATGGTCCGCAATGTCATTACCTCCTTTGGCGGCTTCACCCGAATGAGCAAGAAGGTGCCACAGGATCTGGTGGATCAGGTCAACTCCATAACCGACGCGCTGCGGCTTGCCGATACGCTGGCCGCCCAGCTTCCTTTCAAGGTTGCGGACCGGCAGGCTGTTCTTGAGCTTGATACCGTCTGGGAGCGGTTGGAAAAGCTTCTCATCCTTATGGAGGCGGAGATCGAGGTCCTCGAGATCGAGAAGAAGATACGCGGGCGCGTCAAGAAACAGATGGAGAAATCGCAGCGCGAGTTCTATTTGAACGAGCAGATGCGGGCCATCCAGAAGGAATTGGGGCACGGAGAAGACGGTCGCTCCGAGACGGACGAGCTTGAGGATAAAGTCCGTGAGCGTGGTATGAGCAAGGAGGCGGAGACCAAGGCGCTTAAAGAGGTAAAGAAGCTGCGGATGATGTCACAGATGTCCGCCGAGGCCACCGTCAGCCGGAATTATGTTGATTGGCTGATTTCTATTCCATGGCATGAGCGCACCGAGGACAAGCTGGATATTGTTGAGGCGGAGCGAATCCTTGACGAGGACCATTACGGTCTCGAAAAAGTCAAGGAACGAATTCTGGAGTATCTTGCGGTGCGCAAGCTTGTCGCAAAGCTGAAAGGTCCGATCCTTTGTTTTGTGGGACCTCCCGGCGTCGGCAAGACTTCGCTTGCCCGTTCGATCGCCCGGGCCGCGGGCCGCAAGTTTGTTCGAATGTCGCTTGGCGGGGTGCGCGACGAAGCGGAGATCCGCGGTCACCGCCGGACCTATATCGGCGCGCTGCCCGGCAAGATCATTCAGCAGATGAAGAAGGCCGGGACGATGAACCCGGTTTTTCTGCTCGACGAAGTTGACAAGATGTCCACTGATTTCCGCGGCGACCCGTCATCCGCCTTGCTGGAGGTGCTTGATCCGGAACAGAACAGCACTTTCAACGACCACTATATCGACCTGGACTACGATCTGTCGGATGTCATGTTTGTCACGACGGCAAACATGCTGCAAGGGATTCCGTTGCCGCTGCAGGACCGGATGGAGATCATCCGCCTGTCGGGATATACAGAGATAGAGAAATTGCACATAGCCAGGCAATACCTGGTTCCGAAGAAGATAGAAGAGAACGGCTTATCTAAAGAAAAAGTGTTTTTCAGCGACAAGGCGATCATCGAGATCATCCGGTATTACACCAGGGAAGCTGGAGTGCGCAGCCTGGAGCGGGAGATCGCGTCAGTGTGCCGGAAGATCGCCCGCGAGGTGGTGAAGTCGGACGCGCGGGAACGCATTGTTGTGACGCCCAAGGCGGCGCGTCGATATCTCGGTGTTACACGGTATCGGTACGGCGAGGTCGAAGAGAAGCAGTCGATCGGCGTGGCTACAGGGTTGGCCTGGACCGAAATCGGCGGCGATATGCTGGTGATCGAGGTTGCAATCCTTCCGGGCAAGGGGAATCTCAAGGTTACCGGAAAGCTTGGCGATGTGATGCAGGAATCCGCCCAGGCGGCGCTGTCGTACATTCGTACACGCGCCGAGCTTATGGAATTGGACAAAGATTTTTACCAGAAGCTGGATATCCACATTCATGTTCCGGAAGGGGCGACGCCAAAAGACGGACCTTCCGCAGGGATCACGATGGCGACGGCGCTGGCGTCCGCGCTTTCGCGGGCGCCTGTGTCCAACGATCTGGCGATGACCGGGGAAATTACGCTACGGGGCCGTGTGCTGCCGATCGGCGGCGTGAAAGAAAAGCTTTTGGCCGCGCATCGCGGCGGCATAAAGAAAGTTATCCTGCCTCGCGAGAATGAAAAAGACTTGGTAGAAGTTCCCGCAAAAATCAAAAACAGCCTTACGATTCACCTTGTCGAGCATATGGACGAAGTTATATCGCTGGCGATCGACCTTTCCAAAAAAGCGCAGGATTGCTCCGCGGAAGCTGTGGAAGCGCCTCAGGCGCCGCCGGAAAGCGGGCCGCCGGACGAGGATGTTGTTACTCACTGAAAGTTTTAAATGCGTAAACGTTTTTAAAAGGCGCTGGTTTCAAGGCGCCGTAAGATCTGTTAGCGGCAGTGCCGGTTTTAGTTACGGTATTGGTTTTGAAAACTATGAATAGCGCGAGCATGATCTTCACGATATTGATTAGCGTATCGAGTGGACGACACGCTCAAAGACCTGTGATTTGCGCCGCGCCGGCATGCGAGACAGGCGATTTAATTTTGTTCTTGACATGAAATAATCGTGAGATAAACTTACCAAGTTTTTTGACCATCCTGGGTTGTCATGATGATTGATAAGGTGTGGGTGAATATGAATGTAAACAGTCTGCTTTTCTGTTTGGTGGCGGTTCCACTTTTCGGGTCGGCGCTATTACCTACGCTGGGTAAAATCGACGAAAAGTTGCGAAACATCGTCGCGCTGGCTCTGATGGTCTTCTCCTTTATCATGTCCTGCGTTATTCTTCCTGGCATAGCGGAAGGTCAGAACGTAGAGTTCACCCTTGGCGGTGTCACTCTGTTCTACGCGGACAAACTGGCCATTTTCATGGCGCTGGTTTCGCAGTCGGTGGGCTGCATCATCATCCTCTATTCATTCGGTTACATAAAGAGCTACGAACACCGAAATGAATACTATTTTATGGTGGTGCTCTTCCTTGCTGCAATGATGGGGCTGGTTTTCTCGTCAAACATCTTGTGGATTTACTTTTTCTGGGAAATCACGGCGATTGTTTGCTGGCGCTTGATCGGATTTTTCAGAGAAAAGGAATACGTCATACGCGCCGACAAGGCTTTCTTTGTCACAGTCTTTGGCGCGCTCATGATGTTGTGCGGTTTTTTGATGGTTTACAGCCAGACTGGAACGTTTGACCTGCGTGGAATAAGAGAGTGGTGTACGGCTAACGGCAGCATCTCTGATATAGCCGTACTGTTCATTCTGTTCGGTATCCTTTCAAAGTCAGCCACGTTGCCATTGCACACCTGGCTGGCCGACGCTGGCGTCGCGCCTTCACCCGTGACCGCGTTGCTCCATGCGGCGGTGTTGGTGAAAATAGGTGTTTATGTTTTCGCGCGGCTCTTGGTAGCAACTTTTATAATCAATGAAATATGGTTTGAAATCGTGCCGTGGATTGCCGCCGTCAGCGCGCTGGTTTCCGCCTGTGCCGCTTTGGTGGAAACCGACATTAAGCGTATTGTTGCTTATTCCACCGTAAGCCAGCTTGCATTCATCTTCCTTGGGTTGTCGGCTGGTAGCGATGTCGGTGTTGTCGGCGGTCTGCTTTACATACTTATGCATGGTATCGCAAAGGCCGGGCTCTTCCTCTGCGCCGGTATTGTGGAGCACGAAACGCACAACAAAGACATCCGTAAAATGGGTGGTCTTGTAAAAACCATGCCGGTTACGGCGGTTTCGTTTGCGTTATGCGCTTTTTCCGTTATGGGAATTCCCCCATTCGGAGGCTTTTTCAGCAAGTACATGGTGATTGTTGGAACAGTTGATGTTGGCCAGGTCGCTGTGGGTTTGACTTTCGTTGCCGGTGCTTTCCTTACGCTGGCTTATCTGCTGCGGGTGTTCACGCTTGTGTTCCTGGGCGCCAGCCGCGCGGCGGATGACGGACATGGGCAGCCCCATGAAGGCACGCCCATTATGGTGTTCAGCGTGGCGCTTCTCGCGGCGTTGTCCCTGCTTAGCGGTGTGGTGATTCAGCCGTCGTTTCAGTTTGCCCAGAACGCGGTTCAACAGATGTTGAGCCGTTAATTACAGGATAAAAAAGATGAACATGATGCTGTTAGCCATAGTTCTTCCGATAGCCGCCGCCATAGTTGTTGCGTTGGTCGCGTTCAGAAAAAGCGCATTAGCTGGCTATTTTGCGGTGATCGCCAGCATTGCAAACCTTTATCTGGCGTACCAAATCTACATGACCGAGGCTTCTACTTCTCCCGTAGTGCCGTTGGAGTGGGCTGGCTGGGTTTTTGAATTTGCTCTGAGAAATTATCAGTTTAGCTCCTTCATTTTAATAGCCACAGCCATGTTTGGTTTTTTGTTGTCGCTTTACAACACGGCTTTTCTCAAAGATAAATGCAATGGCTGGCTCTTTCATGTGTACTTCCTTTTGACGCTTGGGTTTGTCAACGGTGCGGTGCTTGCCGACAATCTGCTCCTGCTGTTGTTCTTCTGGGAAGGGCTCCTTGCCTTGATGTTCGGCATGATTTACCTCGGCGGAACCCAAAACTCCTTCCGGACCGCGACCAAGACGATGATTATCGGCGGTGTGGCGGATCTATGCATGATGTTTGGCATCGGTCTGACGGTCTACCTTGCGGAAACCGCGAGTATGTCCGAAATAAAGGTTGCTATGGAAGGTCTTGGCAGCCTTGCTTTTGTTCTGCTTGTTATCGGCGCGGTTGCCAAAGCGGGTTCCATGCCATTTCATACCTGGATTCCCGACGCTGCGTCCGACGCGCCGCTACCGTTTATGTCGTTTTTCCCTGGAGCGTTGGAAAAACTGCTGGGCATTTACCTCCTTACCCGTATTTCGCTTGACTTTTTCGAGCTTAACGCAGCGTCATGGGGCTCCACGATGCTGATGATTATCGGCGCCTGCACTATTGTACTGGCTGTTGCGATGGCGCTGATTCAGAAGGACTACAAGAAACTTCTTTCCTATCACGCGATTAGCCAGGTCGGCTATATGGTTCTTGGCATCGGTACTTGCACCCCAGTCGGCATCGTTGGCGGCTTGTTTCACATGATCAACAATACTCTTTATAAATGTTGCTTGTTTTTAACCGGCGGCGCGATTGAACGTCAAGCGGGAACGACCAACCTGAAGAAGATTGGCGGGTTGGGATATAAAATGCCGATAACATTCCTTACTTTCATTATCGCCGCTGCTTCCATTTCAGGCTTTCCATTTCTGACTAACGGATTTTTCTCAAAGGAAATGGTTTATGACGGCGCGTTGCAACGCGGATATATCTTTTGGTTTGCAGCGGTTATTGGGTCCGTCATGACAGCGGCTTCCTTCTTGAAACTCGGACATGCCGCATATCTGGACAAGCGCGGCGATGTAAGTAACGTTAAAGAAGCGCCTATGCTTATGCTTTTGCCAGGAGTGGTATTGGCGGCGCTCTGTCTTGTCTTTGGAATTGGCAACTTCTTTACCGGTTTCTTGCCGATAGGCGAATTCTTCCAACCGGTTCTCGGTGCGGAACGCCTTGGAGGGCATGATTTCACCGTATTCCATGCTAACTGGTTCCTTATCGGCGGAAGTATTGTTGCTCTCTTGCTGGCAATCATCAACCATTTTGCCGGTTATAAGAAAACAGGAAGCGGCATTGGTGCGGTTGACCATGTTCACTATGCGCCTGTACTTCATCAGATGTACGACGCCGCGGAAAAAAGATACTTTGATCCTTACGAATGGGCAAGGTGTGTTGGTCGGGCCGTGGCGTACATTGGATGGGGCATTGACCGCGGCATAGATTTCTTTTACAACAGAATCGTTACGTTTGCCGCAAATGGGATTTCAGCCGCCATTCGTGCGATGCATAATGGAAGTCATGTTACCTATCTTGCCTGGTCTATAGCCGGCATCTTGCTCGTAATTATAGCCTGCATGACTGGTCGTCTGTAGTGGAGGAGTTCTGACGTGATAACCTTTTTTATAGCGCTTCCTCTGTTAGTTGTTCTGATCCTGAACCTGTTGCCCAGAAAACAGGCCGACGCGTTGAGTTTCTGGTGCGGCATGGCGCTGACGGTTGTTTCAGGCATTTATGTCCTGATGGCGCCGCGTCCCATGACTTCCGATTTTGATCCCGTCAATCTGGTTCTGAATTGGAAAATCGTTACCAGTGATCTCACCGCCGTAATGCTTATTTCTATCGCGCTGGTAGTTTTCTCCGCTTTCTGGGTGGGCCGGTATCTGCTTGAAGACGAAAACCGGCAGTTCATTTTCAACAATCTTCTGTTACTGTGCATGGTTGGAATGAACGGCGTCGTGTTTTCGCAGGATCTGTTCACGCTTTATGTTTTCCTCGAAATAGTAGGCGCTTCGTCCTTCATTTTGATTGCGCTTGAAAGAACAAAAGCTGGGCTGGAAGGGGCATTTAAATACATACTCCTTTCCTTTGTGGCTACTGTATTGATTTTGTCTTCCGTTGCCATGTTGTTTATGGTCTGCGGTAGCCTTGATTACGAAGCGGTGCGTATCTGCCTGACTTCCGGAACGCTTGATGAAAACACATCAAGATTTGTGCTCTTTGCTGTCGGGCTTTTTGCCGCCGGTTTGCTTATCAAAGGCGGTATGGTTCCTTTTCACGGATGGCTGCCCGACGCCTACTCTTCCGCGCCAACGCCTGTTTCGGTGTTGCTTGGCGGCATCGTAACCAAAGCGGCGGGTATTTTTACACTGATTCAGCTTGTGCGTAATGTTTTTGTTTTCGAAGGCGTTTCGCCTGTTTTGCTGGTCATCGGTACAGTTTCTATCGCGGTTGGTGCTTTTGCCGCCATGGGTCAGAGTAATTTCAAAAGGTTGCTGGCGTATTCGAGCATCAGCCAAATCGGCTATATTATTGTCGGGCTTGGTTCTGGCCACATTATCGGCATAGTCGGCGCGATATTACATCTGTTCAACCATTCGGTTTTCAAGACACTTCTTTTCGTAAACGCGGCTGCTGTCGAGAAACAGTCCGGAACAGTTGAAATGGACAAGCTGGGCGGGCTTTCAAACAAAATGCCGGTTACCGGTTTTGCCTCCGTACTTGGGTTCCTTTCCGCCGCCGGAATTCCGCCGTTGTCGGGTTTCTGGAGCAAAGTGCTGATTGTTGTAGGACTTTGGAAGGCTGGAGCGCCGATGGCGGCCATAATAGCAATTTTGCTGAGTTTGATAACTCTGGCTTATTTCCTTTCGGTGCAGCGGAAGGTATTTTTTGGGAAGTTGGCGTCCGGGCTTGAAGGAGTCAAGGAAGCTGATTTCCGGGTACTTGTTCCGACAATCCTGCTCGTACTCATCACGCTGGTTATTGGCCTTACATTCCCGTGGCTTTTCGATACTTTCCTCGTACCTTTGGAGAGCTTTTTATGATGATTTACCCATGTGATCCGGTCTTTTTTATTTCGCTCGCGCTCATGGCTATTTGTGCCCTATGGGCTGTAATGGCGACAGACCTGCTTAAGTCCGCCATAGCGCTGGCTCTAACAAGTGTGTGTCTTTCTTTGACCATGTTCCTGCTCAGTTCGCCGCTGGCGGCTGTGTTTGAGCTTTCGGTCTGCGCCGGTCTTATCACAGTAATTTTTATCAGCGCTATCAGCATGATCAAGCCGGAAGGAAATGACCGCAAGGAAGATCTGGTTTTCAGAAAGAATCGGCGCTTGAAAAAATATCTTCCGCTTCCGTTTCTTCTGGTTGTCGTTGGCATTATGTTACGGATGATCCAGATTGATATGCCTGCGCTTCCGGTTGCCGATGCTCTGCCTGTTAGCTTGTCTGAGGTAATGTGGGATGAGCGTCGTGTTGATCTGGCGGGTCAGGCAATCATAATTCTGGTTGGTGTTTTTGGTGTCGTTGTTTTGTTCAAGGAATACATGAAACAGAAAGAGTGCGAAAAATAATGGAAAGCACATCTATATTCTGGTTTGTGGCGTCTTTTGCGATCCTCCTTTTTGTCACCGGGATTTACTCTCTTCTGGTAACGCGCAACCTGTTGCGTATCCTGATAGGGGTGGAGATCCTTGCTAAAGGAGTGACGCTTCTGCTGGTCTCAGCCGGGTATCTTACCGGAAGGGTAAACGCTATCCAGCCTGTGATAATTACCATGATCGTTGTCGAAGCCGTGATTATCGCAGTGGCGGCCGGAATTGTTATTGCCGCGTATCGCCAAAACGGTACGGTCAATACCAACGAAATGTGTAACCTGAAAGGTTAAATAAGGGAGATAGCAACGTGACTGATTATCTGCTTTTATTGCCGCCTATAGCGTTTCTGATTATTTTTGTATTCTCGTGGCTACAATATCTCGGCCTCAAAATTTTATCAGCCGGAGAAGCATGGCCGGATGAAAAAGGCAAGGTCGAGTCGTACGCCTGCGGACACAATGTCGAAGATTCCCGTATAAACCCGAACTACAGTCAGTTTTTTCCTTTTGCCTTTTTCTTCACGATCATGCATGTCGTGGCGCTGGTTGTGGCGACATATCCCAAAGGGGATGCCGGAGCAATCGCTCTGGGGGTGGGATATCTGGTTTCTGCGTCCGTAAGTCTTTTCATTCTGTTTAAGAGGTAGCAGCATTATGGGTATTGTAAATAAGCTTGTAACATGGTCGCGCGTCAAATCTCCTTGGATTCTTCATTTCAACACTGGGGCATGCAACGCCTGCGATATCGAAGTTGTGGCCTCCATAACGCCCAGGTATGACGTTGAGCGTTTTGGTCTTCTGTTGAAAGGCACGCCACGCCACGCAGATGTGCTGGTCTGTTCCGGCCCATTGACGCGACAAATAGAATCTCGTCTCGTGCGAATTTACGAACAGATGGCGCATCCAAAGTTCGTAGTCGCTGTCGGGACGTGTGCCTGCTCCGGCGGTGTCTTCAATGGCTGCTACAATATAAAAGGCGGCATTGACTCGGCAATACCGGTTTCGGCTTATATTCCGGGATGCCCGGTGCGGCCGGAAGCGATTATTGACGGAGTGGTCAAGCTCCTTGGCAGTTTGCAGAATCCGACTGAAGCGCCGGCGACGCCTATTGTGATAAATCCGCCGGAGGAGAGTGAGGAGCTTCATGGCTAACGAACAGGCGATTCAACAAGAGTTACAAGAAAAATTTCCGTATTTTGGCGAAAAGATCACGATTTCTAGTGAACGGCGCATTTGGGCTGAAGTAGCGTCTTCGAATTTTTTTGAGGCGTTTGATTACATCGTCAAGAAGATGAACTTTTCGATGCTCTGCCTCATCATCGGGCTGGATTCTGGCGACAACTTGGAATTTATCTATAATCTGTCGCGGTACGACGGAACAATGCTGAACCTTAAAACATTTGTTCCTAAAACGAATCCTGTGCACAAAACTGTGACGGCTGACTATTTTCCAGGCGCAGAGCTTTATGAGCGCGAACTTGTCGATTGTTTTGGAGCACGGATTGAAGGTTTGCCAGAAGGGAATCGCTATCCGTTGCCTGACACCTGGCCTGAAGGACAGTATCCACTGCGCAAAGACTGGACTCCGGATATGCTGGACAAGCAGCCTGAGGGAAAGTAAAGGAGATCAGAGATGGATCTTAACAACGTAGTAAAAATCCCAATAGGTCCGCAGCATCCATGCCTAAAAGAACCGGCGTGTTTTACGGTTTCACTTAACGGAGAAAGACTGGCCGGTCTTGATTTGAGGCTTGGCTATAACCACCGTGGTATTGAAAAGGCGGCAGAGAGCAGAACCTACATCCAGAATATTTATCTGATAGAGCGGGTTTGCGGTATTTGTTCTCATTCGCATCCGTCTTGCTACATTCAGTGTGTTGAGCAAATCGCTGGCCTTGAGGTTCCGGCACGCGGACGTTACTTGCGCTCACTGATTGGTGAACTGGAAAGGGTTCACAGCCACCTGCTTTGGTTAGGAGTCGCAGCTTACGAAATAGGATTCGAGACGCTTTTGATGTACTCTTGGCGTGACCGTGAAGTTGTTATGGATATCCTTGCTATGTTGACCGGCAACCGTGTCAACTACGCGGCTAACGTAATAGGCGGAGCGAATCGCGATATTACCGAAGACCACAAGAAGGATATTTTGAAAGCGGTTGATGTGCTTGAAGAGCGTACGAAGTATTACATAGAAGTCGCAACTGAAGAGGCTACGCTGATTGCGCGGCTTTCCAACGTCGGATACATCTCTCTCGACGACGTTAAATTGATGGGAACCGCTGGGCCGACGGCACGAGCCTCAGGGCTTGATTATGATGTGCGGCGTGACGATCCTTACGCGGCTTATAAAGACATTCCGTTCAAAGTCATAACCGATACGCATTGTGATGTTTATGGGCGCGCGCTGGTTCGTGTCGGCGAGCTCATGGAATCGTACAAAATGATCAGACATATCATTCAGAATATCCCGGACGGACCTATAGCAGTGAAGGCGCCGCGCAAAATCCCCGCTGGGGAGGCGATAAGCCGTTATGAAGCGCCGCGCGGTGAAGACGTCCATTATGTTCGTAGCAACGGTACGGATAAACCGGAACGAGTTCGTGTTCGAGCCCCAACGATGGTCAATCTTCTCTCTGTGCCGAAGATGCTGGAGGGCGACAATCTGGCGGATGTGCCGATTACAATCGCCGCGATTGATCCCTGCTTCTCCTGCACTGACAGAGCAATCCGTGTTTCCGATCTCGACGGCGGCAACGCAAAGGTTATGACGTGGAATGAAACACGGCGGTTTGGCATAGATTGGTACCGAAAAAACGGCATAGACTTTACGGATTTGAATAAACGGCTTGCCGGCCGGATGAGGTAAGAGATGTCGGTATCTTTATTTGAAATGATCGTATTCCCTGGATTTATTTTCCTGGGAGTTATGGGTATGCTTTTCGAGTACCTGGACAGAATTGTGTATGCTCGCCTGCAAAACCGCAAAGGGCCGCCATGGTTCCAGCCTTTCGCTGACTTTATCAAGATGGGGTCGAAAGAAGATATTATTCCGCGGGAGGCGGATTCCGGCATGTTTGTTCTGTCACCGCTTCTGGCGGTGACAGCGGTGGTCGTGTCAGCGTTTTATATACCGATGTGGGGAGGCAAGGCGCTTTTCTCCTTTTTCGGTGACGCGGTGGTGGTTATCTATCTGTTGACTATACCGACGGTTGCTTACTTTTTCGCCGGTTGGTATTCGACCTCGCTTTATTCAACGGTTGGCGCGGTTCGGACCCTTACACAGCTGTTTGCCTATGAAGTACCGCTGTTTCTGGTTATTCTGGCCCCTGGAATCCTGGCTAACACATGGTCGCTGAGCGGGATGGCTGAGTTTTACAGCCAGAATCCGCTTCTGTGCGTCACTAATGTTGTGGGATTCATGGTGGCGATTGTGGCCCTGCAGGGGAAACTGGAAAGAACTCCGTTTGATATTCCTGAAGCGAAAACTGAAATCGTGGGTGGAACTTTTACCGAGTATAGTGGCCGTTTACTGGCTTTTTTAAAGCTGACCCACAGCGTCAAGACAGTTGTTGTCGCGGCGCTTGTCTCGGCGGTCTTTCTCCCGTTTGGTGTGGAGATTGGCGGTGTTTTGGGATTTGCTATTTTCATCGTAAAAATTGCCGTTATAGTGTGCATTCTGTCGGCTTTCAAAGCGGCATTAGCGCGCATCCGTATTGAGCAGATGGTCGATTTCTGCTGGAGATATGTAGCCCCGGCGGCTATCTTCCAACTATTGATCAGCATGGTTTTAGGCGCGCTTACAGGCTGTGGAGTGTAAACATGAAAAAACCTGGAAAAATGCTGTCTGAGATGTTCAAAAACGTAGCGAAAGCTCCGGCGACTACAAGTTATCCGTTTACTAAAGCTGAAATGCCGAAGGATTTTCGGGGACAGATTGTTTTTACTTCCGAGAACTGCATCGGATGCAACATCTGTGTGCGTGATTGTCCTGCTGCTGCAATATGCATAACCAAACAAGGCGAAGAAAAAATCTTCGGGGCGTATTTTGATCTGGACGTCTGCATTTACTGTGCACAATGTGTGCTTTCCTGTCCGAAAAAAGCACTTTCTGTCTCGCCGAATTTTGAATTAGCGCAGCTTACCCGCAGTGGATTCAGAGTTGTGTTTCCGGCCAAACCCAAGCCGCCAAAGGTAGATGGTGACAAACCTGCTGAAGGACAAGTTGCTCCAACAACTTCCGCGTAATTCAAACGCGAAGGTTGTTTTTATAGGTATTGGTTCGGAACTGCGCGGGGACGACGCGGTCGGTATGGTAATAGTCAACCGGCTTGCGGAACTGGCAAAGTCTGCCGGGTGTCCCCGCTTTTTGTTTATAAACGGCGGAAGCGCTCCTGAAAATTTTCTTGGTGAGATCAGGGAATTTCAACCGGAAATGGTTGTATTCATCGACGCTGCTGTTTTGGGTGCTACTCCGGGAACCGTTAAGGTAATTGATACAAGCCGGGAGAAGATTACCGGCATTTCTTTCTGTACCCATACCCTGCCGCTTGCGATAATAGCGGGTTATATCCAGCAAACCGTTCCCTGTGAAATATTCGTTATTGGCATTGAGCCCGTCGATATTAGCTTTAATCCTGACTATGTTTTGACGCAGCCTGTGGCCCAAGCCGCCGAAGAGGTGTTCCAGGCCATAGCCGCTTACGCGGGGCTTTCTTGTTAAGAATGCTAAAGAAGATATAGAATTATTGTTTTAGCCCTTTTTTAGGCGCGATAAAAAAATTGCTGATGTTTTTAGAATGCCAATGTAACTCCCTAAAAAACAGTTTTGGGTCTCGTGGAGGCACTCTTTTGGTTCTCCGGTTTGAATCTTTATCCAAAACTCGTTATTAGAAGCGGGCAAAATTTGTAGTTTGGTTGAAAACTGACTGAAATATCCGTAAGACCTTCACATGAACCGTTCATCAAAAATGCTGTAAAAATAGGCTTGAAGCCATTATAAATAAACAGGTTATTCCAATGGGCATCATTAGGAATTAATGTCTGATGACGGATCTTGGCTAGTAAACTTTCTCATGCGGCAAACAAAGAAATCGCCTTCCTTGTGAAAACGCGACAAAACCTGGCTGAAAATTTCCGCAAAAACCAGAAACAACCTCACAATTTGTCTTGTTGAGTGAACAGATATAACGAGATTGCCAGCGATTAGTCTTACTAAAAGGATTGCTTCGTGGGAGTTGAATAGGCACCCCAAACGTTGCTGTCGGAAAACAAGCTGCCGGACGACGATGTCGTTATGCGCTGAAAATTTTTCGGGGTGTTTTTGAAGGCGCGTGGTTTAAGGCATGAATGGTTTTGTAGCGACAGAACTTGTTTTGATGACAGCGCCAGCTTTGGAGGCGATGGCGTGAGCCGAGTAGAGGCTGATCAACGTGTGCAAGGAAACAAGCCCTTTTTCCTGCAAAGGGAGTGAACCAAGTCGTACGGTTGCTTCCGCCAGGAGGATACCGGCGAGGTTTCCGGAAGTGTCTTCCAAGCGCGCGGTGTTTTTTCCGTCGGTGACGTAGCAGACAGCGACAGGAGTTCCGGGAGGGGCGGTCATCAAGCCGCGCGTCCACAGCATCATTGCCGCTGAGAATTCCTTTCCTACGGTCCCAAGCTTTCCCATTGTGTTTGCGATACCAAAGATCAAGCCGCCGGCTTTCTTTTCCGGCACACCAAATATCGTGTTGGCATCCAGACGGTAATATCGGCCGGGAGGCGCTTCGCGCGGCGCCGCGATTTCTGATTCTATCTGTCTGGCGAATTCACGCATAAAGGCGTAGCCGCCGAACCGGTCGGGGGAGAAAAACAGGTAATGCGGCGGATTAGCGGCTGTGTCGTCATGTGCGCTTTTGGAGTTTCCCAAAAAATGCGCGGCAAGCAGATCAGTCCACCCGGGCATCATCCCGCAACCGGAGACGGCGACGGCTCCAGCTTGGCGGAAAGCGTCGTGGATCTTTCGGTGATCTTCTGGGGGCGTTCTATTGTCGCCTATAGATGCGGTATTAATCTTCATCGATGCGCATGCCGTCAGTATCGTTTCTTCGTATTCTCGGCATGGACCCACGGCGTTGGCTACGGCGCTGACTCCTTCGAGCAGGCGAGTAAATTCAGAAGGTTTGCCGGCATCCGCCATTGCGTATCGGCATTTGGGAGACAGCCTTTTGGCCATCTTTTTCGCGTCCCGGATCATGTAATCCACGAGGATGAGTTCCTCGACTTCGGGGCGGCGGGCAAGTTCGGCGGCTGCCGCCCGGCCAACAAAACCGGCAGCGCCAAGCAGCGCGATTTTCATCGAACCTCCGCAAGAAACCCTGCCGACTTTTAAGTGGCAGAGTTATTCACATTTCGCATCATATCAAAAATTGTGTTTCTGGCGGTTTTGAATGGGGTTTTGAGTTTCCAAGCTTGTCTTTATCGTGGTAACATACATAATTCTGTTTTGCTGTGTGGCGCGGCTTTTTCGCGGCATCGGGCAATATTAAGAGCCGAAGCCTTCCAAGCTGCGAGGAAAAAGAGTTAGCGGGCGGATAGCTCAGTTGGTAGAGCAATGCCCTTACAAGGCATGGGTCGCAGGTTCAAGTCCTGTTCCGCCTACCATTTGAAACAAAAGGGGAATTCGGCAAAAACCGGGTTCCTCTTTTGTGTTTTTAGAGGATCGGTATCACATTAAGTATTGCAAGCAAGATGAAAAACTTGTTGCCGGATAGCATTGGATAATAGCTTCCCGTTCTTTTGTTTCAAGTTTCCACGCCTTGAGTGGACCCCAGCAGAGCTGTCCGAGAAACGCACAAAATGCCGATATGAGCGACGATCTCGGAAGGGTTAAGAGAGGGGGGGCGGCATTATTTCTTCAAGTCCACGCTTGACAGTTCCTCCAGCGCGTCGGTTACCACCGCTTGCAAGATTGAACGGCATTTTGAAACATCGTTGCTCATGGCGACGGATTCCGCGCATTCCGGCGGGATCGCCAATAGCCGAGCGCGAACGCGGGAGTAATCGGCTTCGATAACCGTTGCGGCATGTTCAACCTTTATGAGTAGGCCCGCAAGTTCGTCATATTTCAATTTCGCCAAGCGTAAATTTAACATCTCCCGGATTGCGCGGGATTCGGAGTATGTCGGAGTTCCGTCATTCGGTGTAGGTGTATCCTGTGAGCCATCGTCCGCCATGAGACTCCCTTCCTTACGCTTGTTTTTCATGCTCGGAGTCGTGTTCCTCTTCCATGCCGAAACCGCCAAGTC
>WRHP01000032.1 GCA_009783195.1 Syntrophorhabdaceae bacterium
ATCGTTTCTTGAGGGAAAAGAGGGCGCCGAAAGAGGATGGATCAACGCGGCTCTCTACAATAGCGGCGCCTACGTAGTCGGCGCAACCCGCAACCAGTGGCTCGACTGGGGAGTCGTTCTGATTCTGGGGATGGTCCTGGGCGGAATCATGGCGCATGCGCTGCTGCGGTGGTTCTTCGGCTATATCAGGAGGACGTCATGAAAAACGCGGTCCGTCATTATCCCCTATGGCTTCGCGCATGGCACTGGAGCAACGTGATTCTTTTCCTGGTGCTGCTGGTTACCGGCATGCGGATGCATTACGGGTTTCAGGTGGCCAGTTTTCATACGACTGTTCTGATCCACAACATAGCGGGAGTTCTTCTGGTTGCGTTCTACCTGATGTATATGCTCGGCAACCTGTTCCTGGGGAACGGCCGGTACTACATGCTTAAGCTCGAAGACATCTGGCCGGGGATTCTTAACCAGGCCATATATTATTTAAACGGGATTTTCCTGGGCCGCCCCCATCCGTATCCGCACGGCGAGGACCGTAAATTCAACCCTATCCAGAAGCTGACATACATTGTGGTGATCCTGCTGCTCATCCCGGCGATTATCATTACGGGATTGGCGCTCCTGTTCTCGGATCGGCTTCCCCTAAATATAATGGGCCTGCCCGGTATCTCCTTTTGGGCCGTCGCCCACACCTGCATATGTTACTTCTTCGTCATATTCATGGCCGTTCACATGTATCTGGCCACCACGGGACACACATTGAGCGAGCTGTACCTCATGATGCTGCTTGGCGATGAGGCAGGCCACAAAGAAGAGAGGGCTTTGTCTCACGAATAGGCGCGCTCTTTTGTTGCTTTTACCGAAAGGCCGGGGGAATTTTGCCTCCCGGCCTCTTTTTTTAATGAAGGACACCAAAGGCGTCGCCCTGCTGACAGGAATTTCTCGCGGGGAGTAGTGGGTGTCTGATTTTAATTAGACGGTAAAACTATTCTTCCGTGAAGACTTCGTAGTCATCCAGGCTCATGAGCTGGTCGAGCTCTTCGGGATCATCGAGCTCTATTTCGATGAGCCACCCATTGCCGTAAGGGTCCACGTTTATAAGGGAAGGGTCTTCGATTATCGACTCGTTGATGGCGCGGATTGTTCCGGTGACCGGGCTTGCCAGCTCTACCACGGTTTTTTGCGACTCGACCTCTCCGAATGTCTCTTCATGTTCGAGGAATCTGTCGATGTCGCTCATCGAGGCGGAGATGATTTCTCCGAGCTGTTCTTGCGCGTAGTCAGACAAGCCGATCCGGGCGGTGTTCCCCATCTCCATTATCCAGAGATGGTTTTCCGAAAATTTAAGGGTTGTTTCGTCCATATCCGGTAATTTAAAGGCACTCGATGGTGAATTGTCAAATATTGACTTTAATGGTTTAAATTTTTTCCAAAACTTCGAGAGCTGTCTCTACGCGTCCTAAAGGGGCGCTCACCTGGAAACCGTTCACCTGCCCCCGGATTTTTTCGATGATGCCGCGCGAGATATCAACGCCCGCTTTGTGCGCATCCTCGCGGGACTCACACCTGGCCATCCGCTCAAGGATCGCTTTGGGAACGACTACGCCGGGGACTTCGTTGTTCATGAATTCGGCGTTTTTGTAGCTGATCAACGGGAATATGCCGGCAATAACGGGAATGGTCCGGTGGTATCCCTGCGCGCGGTCAAGGAAGCGTAGAAGCGCCTCGGCGTCGAAGACCGGCTGTGTGATGGCGAACTCCGCCCCCGCGTCGATTTTCCGGTAATACCTTTCGATTTCCCGCTCCATGTCCACCGCGCACGGGTTTGCTCCAACGCCGATGAAGATTCCAGAGGGAGGGTCGATAGGGTTTCCACCGATGTCCATGCCGTTGTTCAGGTTTGACGCCATCTGGACCAATCCTATGGAATCCACGTCGAATACTCCTGTCGCGTCGGGGTATTCCCCAAGCTTTGGAGGATCGCCGGTGATGATAAGGAAATTCGCAAGACGCGCGGCGTACCCGCCAAGGAGATCCGACTGCATCCCGATAAGGTTGCGGTCGCGGCAGCAGTAATGCAGGACCGTCTCGATCCCGACCTCGCGATGGATTGTCAGCGCCGCGATCATCGGGGAGACGCGCGCGCTGGCCCGTGGTCCGTCCGGGATATTTATCGCGTCGATCCCGGCTTCTTTGCACATGCGGGATTTCGAAAGAAGCGAGTCCATATTGCTGGATTTGGGCGGCAAAAGCTCAACCGAGGTTACTTTCTCCCCGGCAAGGAGTTTTGCGGCAAAGCGTGATTTTTCCTCCGGCCGAACGGTTTGGACGGTTGTCTCCATACGCGCGCGCGGTTTCACTTCGATGTGGTGTTTGACTCCCGATAGCGAGCCGACCGCCCGCGCCATCATGCGTATGTGGGCCGGTTTGGTTCCGCAGCAGCCGCCTATTCCCCGCGCTCCCAGCTCGATGTACTTCTTCGCGTATTCGGTGAAGTATTCGGGGCTGGTCATATACAGCACCCGGCCACTTATCTCGCGCGGAAAGCCGGCGTTTGGCATGACAACCACGGGCTTATTGGTGAAATGCAGGACCGACGGCAGGGCGTCGAAAATGCCGGAGGGGCCGGTGCCGCAGTTGAGCCCGATGATGTCAACATTTGGGTCTTCGTTTAGAGCCGAGGCCATAGTCTCCGTATGCGTTCCCAACGCTGTTTCCCCGCGCTGGTTGATGGCGAAGGAGGCAAGCACGGTTTTTCCGAATTCCTTTGCAATGGCCGACGCAAGCAGCAGTTCGTTCAGGTTGCTGAAAGTTTCCAGGATGAACAGGTCAACCCCTTCCGAATCCAGCGCGGACATCTGGGTCCGGAAGGCCGCTTCCACCTCGGAAATAAAAGCCGCGGCCATCCACTGGTTCGACTCCGTGCAAGGCCCCACGGCCCCCGCCAGGAAAATATCCGCGTCCAAAGAGGCGGCCGCCTCTCGCGCAAGTTTTACGCCGGCGCGGTTTATCTCCAGCGTTTTGTCGGCCAGGCCGAACGTTTTGAGCTTTATCGGATTGGCGCCGAAAGTGTTCGTTTCGATCACCTGGGCGCCGGCCTCGATGTAATCCTGGTGTATCTGAAGGATGAGACGCGGGTTGGACAGGCACAACTCGTCGTAACAGGCTTGTAGAAACACACCCCGGTCGTAAATCTCGGTTCCCATGGCTCCGTCGAAGATCAGGGGAGACTGTTTTATGCGCGTAATAAAATCCATGGCGTCCTTGTCTCTTGATTATACGGAGAAATATTTCGCCTGGGGATGGTGGACGACGATGGCGGAAGTTGTCTGCTCCGGCATCATCTCCATCGACTCCAAAAGCGATACGCCGATCTGCTCCGGAGCAAGCAGTTCAAACAGCGTTTTCTGCATCGAGAGATCCGGGCAGGCCGTGTAGCCGAAGGCATATCTTGCTCCCCGGTGTTCCTTTGCGGCGCGTCCGGCGGGCGATAACCGGGGTTCCGTCGCGCCCCCAAGCTCAAGCAGCATCTTCTCGTGCCAATATTCCGCCAGCGCGTCCGCGGCCTCGACGCCAAAGGCATGCAGCGTCAGGTAGTCGTGGTACCGGTCATTCCCATACAGCTCCTGGGCCGCCGGTCCGATCCGGTTTCCCGCGGTGGCGACAAAGAATCCGGCCAAATCGCCTCCCTCTTCCCGCGTCCGGAAATAGTCGGCGACGCACAAGCCGCCAGGCGCGGCCTGGCGCGGAAAAGCGAAAGAAAAATCGCGTCCCTCGTGCGTAACTATCAGGGTGTTTCCTTCGGAAAAACACCGGAACCATCCGTAGGCAACCGCTGGAACAAGGAGCCGTTCGCGGATGACCTGCGACTTTATCTCCTCATATATCGGGTAGACCCGCTCCTGGAGCAGCTTGGAGTATTCTTCTTCCGTCATTTTCCCCCGACGGTATCCCCACCGGCTTCGGAACAGCGCCTGCTCGTTGATGTAGGGGAAAAGATTGGCCGGGTCGATGTTTTCCACATGGCGGAGCCCAAGGAAGGGCGGTTCAGGAACGGGAATATCGCGGACAACGGGAGATTCTTTTGGACCGGAAGCTGCTGTAGTTGGCACTTCGACTTCAGCGGCGGTGGACACAAGCGTTCCCGCTTCGAACTCCCGCAGCGCCGAAAGTCCGGCGAAAGCATCCGGACAATATACAACCGGCCCCGGGTACGCGGGGGAGCACTCCGTTGCCACAAACCGTTTTGTCAGCGCGGCGCCGCCAAGCAGGATGGGGGTTTGCAGACCCGACGCGGCAAACAGCGGCAGGCTTTCTTTCATCGCCAGGGCGGATTTGACCAGCAGGCCGGACAGCCCGATGACATCCGCTTTGTGCTGCGCCGCCTTCTCGATAATCATTTCCGCCGGCACTTTAATTCCGAGGTTAACCACGCGGTAGCCGTTGTTCGACAGCAGGATGTCCACCAGATTTTTGCCGATGTCGTGCACGTCTCCGGCTACGGTGGCCAAAAGAACAGTTTTGCTTTCACGTCCGCCTGATGCCTCAAGATATGGAGCCAGCCGGTCCACGGCGGCTTTCATTATTTCCGCGGATTTAAGCACGAAGGGAAGAAGCATTTCTCCCCGCCCGAACAGCTCGCCTACGCGCCGCATCGCCGGGATCAGGATCTCGTTGATGATGAAGATTGCCGGATACCTGGACAAAAGAATCGCCAGAACATCGTCGAGCCCTTCCGCGTCGCCGGTCATAACTTTGCCTGCCAGCTCTTCTTCCGGCGCCGCCGAGGTTTTCTTTTCCGCGGTTTCATCTTTTCCGGCCGCGTTTGCGAAGTGGCTGATGAAGGCGGTCAACGGCGACTCTCCGTCGCGTCGGGGACGGTTATATAAAAGGTCAAGGCAAATGCCCCGGTCGGCTTCCGGGATTCCCGACATCGGCAGGATCTTTCCCGCGTCAACGATGGCCATGTCGAGCCCGGATTTCACCGCCTCGTGGAGAAATACGGAGTTCAAGACCTTGCGGGAGGCGGGGGAAAGGCCAAAGGAAACATTGCTTACGCCAAGCGATGTGAATACGCCGGGCAACTCTTCCTTGACGCGGCGCACCGCTGAAAGCGTTTCAGCCGCTGCTTCCACAAGAGACGCGTCTCCAGAGCCGACCGTGAAAGTGAGGACGTCGAAGACAAGATCTTTTGGCCGCAGTCCGTACCGCTCAACGGCCAGATCGCGGATACGCTTTGCGGTGGCTATTTTCTCCTCGGCCGTCAGCGCCATTCCTTTTTCATGGATCGTTAGGGCTATGACCGCTGCGCCGTATTTTTTCGCGGCCCGGCAGATCCGCTCGAGGTTTTTTCCGCCGTCCTCGAGGTTTACGGAGTTGATGAGGCATCTTCCCGGGTGGATCTCAAGCGCCGCCTCGATGCAGTCGGGCCGGGTCGAGTCGATGACAAGCGGAGCGTAAACGGACCTGGCAAAAAGACCGGCTATGGCGGAAAAGTCAGCCGCCTCGTTTCTGCCCGCGTACGCTGTGCAAAGATCAACCGCGTGAGCGCCGTCTTTTTGCTGGTCTATGGCGACCCTGACAGCTCCGTCGAAGTCGTCGGAAAGGAGCACGGAAAAGTCAGCCGCCTCGTTTCTGCCCGCGTACGCTGTGCAAAGATCAACCGCGTGAGCGCCGTCTTTTTGCTGGTCTATGGCGACCCTGACAGCTCCGTCGAAGTCGTCGGAAAGGAGCAGCTCCCTGAATTTCTTTGACCCGCTGGCGTTGCACCGCTCCCCGATTAGGAAGGGCGGGATATCCTGCCGGATCTCGACCGCCTGGTACAAGCTGCTTAAAGAGGGCACTCCGGTTGTATCGCCGCGGTCGGCGGGGGTAACTCCTCCATCGAGCGCCTCGCGCACTTTTCGGATATGCTCCGGCGTAGTGCCGCAGCAGCCTCCCAGGATAGACACTCCGTCTTCCCGCGCGAAGGATGAAAGCTGTGAGGCAAACGCTTCCGGAGAGAGCGGGTAGACAGTCTTGCCGCCTTCGACTGTCGGGAGACCGGCGTTTGGCATGCAGGAGACACGGCCGCGATAATTGCGGCAAAGATGCCGGATGTACGAAACCATTCCCTCGGGCCCCGTGGCGCAGTTCAACCCAAGCGAAAAAAGCGGGTATGGTTCAAGCGCGACCAAGGCGGCGGCCACATCGGTTCCCACCAGCATTGTCCCGGAGCTCTCGATCGTGAGCGACACCATAACGGGTATGTCCCGCTTCATTGCTTCGAGCGTTTCCAAGCAGGCGACCACGCCGGTTTTTACCTGGAGCAGGTCCTGGCATGTTTCGAGGATCAAAAGGTCAACACCGGCGTCAACCAGAGCGCGCGCCTGTTCCGCAAACGCTTCAGAGAGTTCTCTGACTCCGATGTGTCCCAGTGAGGGGAGCTTGGTTGTGGGGCCCATTGAACCGGCGATGTATGCGTTCGCCCTCGCCTGTCGAATCGCCTCCCGCGCGTTTTCAACCGCCGCCCGGTTGATTTCCACGATGCGGTTTTCAAGACCGTATTCAGGAAGCACGATCCGGTTGGCGCCGAAGGTGTTTGTTTCCAGCACCATCGCTCCCGCGTCAAGGAAAGAGCGGTGCCATTCCCGGATCACTTCTGGCGCGGAGATATTCAGAAATTCGTTGCACCCTTCCCGCCCCTGCCAGGCCGACGGCGGGATGTCCATCCGTTGCAGGTTCGTGCCGCACGCCCCGTCAAACAACAGCAGGCCGCGCTCGGAAAGGCTCTTTTGTTTGGCGCACATAAGTCTTTAATCTTAATACAGAAACCGGGTTTCGTCAAACCGGCGCATTTGGGTAGCGTCGCGGGTTGAAATTTTACCCCGTTGATGACATGAATCGGCAGAAGATCAGTCGAGCAATGAAGTTACCCCCAATTGGACACTGTATTCACGCAAAGCAGACGAGAGAGAAAATTGGGTTTCAGTCTACAAAGATTGAAAGAAAATAACGCTTGCTGTCTGCAATGCTGCGCAACATAATGTATTGCAAAGCGTTGCGGGAGGCTGGGCCGTGAATACTACATTATCGTTAAGAATTCCAAAGAAAACTGTGGAACAACTTGGGCAACTCGCGAAAGCTACAGGAAAAAGCAGAAATTTTATTGCGATACAAGCCATGCAGGATTTTATAGAGCGTGAAGCGTGGCAGGTAGCGGAAATAATGGAGGCCATAAAAGAGGCGGACGCCGGAGATTTTGCTTCGGATGAAGAGATTGCGGCATTAGATTCCAAGTGGGGATACCGTGCGGATTAAATGGCTTCGTATTGCTATTCGTAACCTGGACGCCGCAACGGAGTATGTTGCCCGCGAAAATCCTGTTATCGCAAAAGAAATGTATGCCTACATCCGTAAGCACGTTGCCGCCTTGGCAAAACACCCGGAGATTGGAAGGCCTGGCAGAGTGTTTGGAACACGTGAACTTGTGATAGAAAAATATCCATACATTGTCCCCTACCGTGTCCGAGAAAATGAAGTACAGGTTCTCCGCGTCTTTCACACAAGCCAGAAACCTCCAGACAAATGGTAGTCTGATACGCAAAGCCGCCAAAGGAGCAGTCCCCTTTAAACCAGACACTGCCCGGCTAAAGAGGGGCTACTCCAATTCCTTCCTGATAATCGACGAATCGTAACGCCTTCTTATCCTGCCTGGACCTGGAGGCGTTTTTTTGACACGCCGCCGGGATGCGGTTTTCGCAGGGATTGGGAGTAATTTGGGCGTTCGCGATTTTCCCTTGAAATTTTCCCCCTTTCGCGTAGGAAAAAGGTATGGTCAAATGATTGACACGAGGTGCGGACATCTTCCGGGAGGCTCAAGATGCAGCATGTTCTCGTAATTGACGGTAATGAGGATATCCGCCTTCTTCTCAAGGAATTTTTTGGCGCTGACGAATTTGAGGTAAGCGAAGCCTCGGATGGCGAAGCAGGTCTGGAGCTTTTGCGGCGGCGGCGGTTTAACCTGCTCCTGGTCGACGCCGCGGCGCTTGTCAAAGACGGCTTCAAGATACTGCAAGAGATTAAAAACCTTCCTGAAAATGTTCCCGCGATTGCCATTACGGAAAACGGGTCGATAGAGTCCGCAACGGAAGCTGTGCGGCTTGGCGCGTTCGGCTGCGTCGAGAAGCCGCTAAACCTCGACGTGCTTAAGGTTATGGTTGACCAGGCGCTTTCCTTTGAGCGGCTTGAGCAGGAAAACGCTACGCCTAAACGGCAGTCGGGCGACAAGTACGACTTTCGCAGCTTTGTCGGCAACTCGCCCCGGATGCGGGAGTTCTACCGGATTCTCGAGAAGGTGTCCGACACGGACAGCACGATCCTTATCGCCGGAGAGAGCGGTACCGGAAAAGAGCTGGCCGCCAAGACAATTCATCACAACAGTTCCCGCGCGGACCGGCCGTTTGTCCCGATCAATTGCGGCGCGATTCCGCGTGAGCTGCTGGAATCCGAGCTGTTCGGGCACGAGAAGGGCGCCTTTACGGGAGCCATATCCGCGCGGACGGGACGGTTTGAACTGGCGAACTCCGGAACGATCTTCCTTGACGAGGTTACGGAGCTGCCCTTCGATCTTCAGGTGAAGCTGCTGCGCGTGGTGCAGGAGCGGGAGTTCGAAAGAATCGGCGGAACAAAGACTATTAAAGTGAATATCCGCATTCTGGCCGCGACGAACCGGGAACTGGAAAAAGCGGTGTCAGACGGAACGTTCCGTGAAGATCTATACTACCGCCTTAACGTTATCCCCTTGAATATTCCATCATTAAGAGAACGTAACGACGACATAATGCTGCTCTTTGAGCATTTCATGAGCGTGTTTTGCAAAAAGCGCAAGCGCGAGTTACTAAAAATTGCGCCGGAGGTCCGCAAAGTCCTCGCCGGCTACCGTTGGCCCGGCAACGTTCGTGAACTGGAAAACATTGTTGAGCGGATGGTGATACTTAACGACAGCGGCATCATTGGCCTTGATGATCTTCCGGGGCACATTCTTGATTCCAAAAACGGCGATCAGGCGGTGATTCATTCCGCGCGGGAGACGCAGAAGGCGGGGCTGTCCATTCCCGATCCATGGACAGAATCCGGCATCAACCTGAATGCCGTCCTTGGCGAGCTGGAACGGACCTTGATTCTGCAGGCGCTCGAGAGGGCGGGCGGGGTAAAAAACAAGGCGGCAATCCTTTTGGGGCTAAACCGCACGACATTGCTGGAGAAGATCAAAAAAATGGGGCTCTCGACGCCCACGTCAGTTAGTTGACACTGCGGTAAAGAAAAACACCTTTAAAAACAATGGATTGCTGCGGCATAATTGTTGCTTGGTAGGTGGGCCATGTTAAGAGTCCTATCTTGCCTGATGATTCTGGCCGCGTTCGCGGGAACCTGTTTCGGAGATTCGTCCGAGATCCATATTCCCGATGGTCCCATCGCTTCCGCGATGGCGCTGGTCGAGGGAAAGCATCCCTTTCCGGCTATCAAGGAACTGGAATCATATACCCCGGAATTTTCTGAACTGAGCCATTATTACTATGTTTTCGGGCACGCGCAGGACGCCGCCGGGGATCTCACTAAAGCCGCTTCCAGCTACCGATTCGCTTCATTGTACGCGACCGAAGCCGTGTTGCAGGAGACGGCGCTTCTGCTGGCGGCCGAAACAGAGCTAAACGCCGGATATCGCTTTGAAGCAAAGAATATTTGCGAAATTTTCCTGAAGAGATTTCCTAATTCCGACATGACGGATAAGGTTCGCATTCTGCTGGGCCGCAGCTTGGCCGGCATCGGCAGGTACCGCGACGCGATACGCCAGTTCGAGATGGCGGGAGACGCTCCGAGGGCTCTCTTTGGGAAGGCGAATACTCTTCAGAGGATGGGAATGACGTCTGAGGCCACGCGCGCATACTCTGAGGCAATGGCAAAGAATGCGGAATTCCCTGAGCATGACGACGAGACCCGCCTGTGGATGGGGGAGAATCTTCGCCTTTCGGGCATGAGCGCCAGGGCAAAGAACCTTCTGTCAAAAGTGAAAGATCCGGAAAACCTGGATTACGCGGTGTTTGGGCTGGCGGAGATTGCGGCAAAGGTATCGAAAAACGACAGCGTGATCTTGAGATTTGAAAAACTTGCTTCTTCGAAAAACCGGAAACTCGGTCGAATAGCCGCGTTGCGCGCCGCCGAACTCGAAGCGTCAACCGGCAAGCTTGATGAGGCGGCTCAGCGCCTTGAGGAACTCATCGCCAAATACCCGTTCACGGCGGAATACGATCATGCCATGTTGCTGCTCGCGCGGATACGCGTGGTTACCGGCGACGACGCGGGGGCCGTGTCGCTGCTTTTACGGCTTGTCGCGCGTCAGTCCTCGGTGCGCGCCAAAGCGCTTGACGAGATGGAGCACACGCTTTTGGCGGCGCGGGCTAAAGGGCCGGAGTATGTTGCGTCTATCTGGGATGCTTGCGGTCACTGGCTTATGGATCCGTCCCGCGAGTCCTCCCTGGTTGTGATAGCGGACGAACTGCGCGGATACGCTTCCTGCGAGAAGCTTGAGCAGTGGCTGTCCCGGTACGGCTCGAATCCCGTGCGCACCAAATATCTTGAGAGACAGGTGGAGCATTTCGCGGCGGCCGGCGACGCGGATGGGATACGGAGCAGCCTGCAAAGACTAAGGAACCTGAATGCCTCGGGGGACATTTTAAAACGGGCGGAAGGATCCCTGAAGCTTGCGGAAAAAGATTATGTTGGCGCCGAGCAGGCGTTATTGTCGCTTGAGCGGATGGACGTGAAAGATATCGAAATGCTGGGGGAGATACTTCCTTCCCTGAAGGACCCCGCAAAGACGATAGCGGCGCTTGAGGAGGCGGTTTCCAGTGCCGGTGTTTCGCATAAGGTTCTTTTGCGGCTGGCCGACACGCATTTCGAAGCGGGACGCAAGGACAAGGCGATCGAGTATTACCGCATGGCGGCGGATGAAGAACCGGAGGACGAATGGTCGTGCTACCGGCTGTTCATGTTGCTTGGAGAAAACGAAGGCGGAGAATACAGAAAACGAATCGTTAAGGACAAGACGCTGGCGCAGATGGCGGACGCGGTATTGAAGGAGCGGAATCGCAATGGAAAATAGCGGAGGAGTTCCAGAGGAGCGGATACGGCATCTGAGCGAGGCGTTCACTTCGTTTACCGCCACGTCCGGGCTCCTGGAGCAGTATTACGATATGCTCCGGGAGAGGGTGCGGTATCTGACGGTCGAACTCGAGGAACGCAACGCGCAGCTTAACGCCGCGCTTGCGGACGCGAACGAGGCGAAGGACAACCTGCGGTGCATTCTCCAGAGCATGGCCGAGGCGCTGATCGTCCTGGACAGGGACGGCAATGTGATGATGGTGAACCGGGCGGCGGTCGAAATTATCGGCCCCTCAGCGGAGGACGCAACCGGAAAATCATTAGAAGCTCTTGATTTTTCGCTGGTTAGCGAAGGTGACGACACAGTCCTGATTGCTAACGGGCGACGGTTTGATGTTTTTGTGTCCCGCTCCAACGTGGCGGATTCGTCCGGCGCCGTGCATGGGAGCGTTCTCCTCATCCAGGATATTACGCGAATGAAAGAGCTCGAAGCGCAATCGCAGCGTAACCGCCGGCTGATCCGGATGGGCGAAATGGCGGCCAAGATTGTTCACGAGATCCGCAGCCCATTATGCAGCATCGAGCTGTACGCGACGATGCTGGAGAGCGAACTTGGCGAAGGAGAAGCGGCAAGGCTTTCCCGCGGAATATCGAGCGGGATCATGAGCCTGAATAACATCCTGACGAACATGCTCCTGTTTGCCCGACAGCAAAAACCGGCGGTCAGCCGGATTGACGCGTCATTTGTTGTCCGCGAGGCGCTTCGCATTCTGGAGCCCATGATCGATTCGAGAGGAATCCCGGTTACCCTTAACGCGCAGGAGGGCATATATTTTTCCGGCGATCCGGAACTTTTAAAGCAGGTTTTGTTGAATGTTGTTCTTAATGCCATCCAGGCGACTTACGGCGGAGGAAGCATAGGGATTGCCGTATATGAAGGTAAAGACGGCGTGATGATCGAGGTTTCCGACGAGGGAGAAGGAATCAGCAAGGAAGATCTCGACCGGATCTTTGACCCGTTTTTCAGCACCAAAGCGAAGGGCACCGGGCTTGGGTTGGCGATTGCTTTCCGCATCATGGAGGCCCACGGCGGCCATATCCGCGCGCGAAGCGTGCCGGGGGAAGGCAGCGTTTTCAGCCTGCATTTCCCGGCCGCCGAAGCGTAGAGAGGAGTCCGCGGCATGAAACCCGTTCTGGTCGTCGATGATGATCCCCAGATGCGCTCCGCGTTGAAAGAGGCGATACGCCGTATCGGCCACAAGGCGGATGTGTGCGAGAACGGGCTGGAGGCGATCAGTCGTATAACCCGCACCAACTACGCGCTTGTCGTAACAGATATGAAGATGCCGGGAATGGACGGGCTGACACTGCTGCGGGAGATACGCAGGCGCAGCGCGAGCCAGCCGGTTCTGGTAATAACCGGGCACGGGACAGTAGAGAACGCGGTCGAGACAATGCGGGAAGGCGCGACAGACTACCTCCTAAAGCCGTTTTCCTTTGACGCTCTGAAAAAAGCCGTGGAATCCGTTATGGCGCGGCCGGGCCTGAGCCGGGAGATCATTACCTCGGATCCGGGGATGGAGAAGATCCTTTCCCTGGCGCGCAACATCGCGGGCAGCGATATCTCTGTTCTTGTCTACGGAGAAAGCGGGACTGGCAAGGAACTGCTTGCCCGTTTGATTCACGAGACCGGTCAGAGGGCCGATCACCCTTTCGTTGCCGTAAATTGCGGCGCTATTCCGGAAAATTTGATGGAATCCGAGCTGTTCGGGCACGAAAAGGGCGCGTTTACCGGCGCCGGCGAGCGGAAGATCGGCAAGATGGAACTGGCCGACGGCGGGACCATCCTTCTCGATGAGATCGGCGAGATGCCGCTCTCCCTCCAGCCGAAGCTGCTTAGAGCTCTCCAGGAGCGGGAAGTTGACAGGGTCGGCGGGAAGGAACCTGTGCGGGTGGATGTTCGCGTAATCGCCACCACGAACCGGGATCTCCAGAAGGAGTGCCGCGAGGGACGGTTCCGGGAAGATCTTTACTACCGGCTCAATGTGTTCCCCATACGTCTGCCTTCGTTGCGGGAGCGTTCTTCAGACATTCCGCTGCTGGCCCGGCACTTCGCGGAAAAATTTTCCGCGGCGGAAGGCAAGACCGTCAAAGAATTTACAGGCAAGGGGATGGCGCTTCTTAAAGATCGCCCCTGGCGCGGTAATATTCGGGAGCTGGAAAACGTTGTTCGCCGCGCCGTGCTGCTTTGCACAGGAGACAGCATCGACACTGAAGATCTGATGTTTGACGACGTTGGCGAACTTGCGGAACCAGCCGGATTCCCCATAAAAATCAAGGATATGGAAAAGGAAATGATCCTGCGGACATTGAAGGAGGTCGGCGGAAACAAGGCGAAAGCCGCGACCATTCTCGGCGTCACGGTCAGGACGATACGGAACAAGCTGAATGAGTACGGACAGGAGTGAAAACTGTCGGCATGATTATTGAATAATAAGGGGTTATTATGAGTGATACATACAGATGCGATACATTCAAATGCGACACATTCAGGTGCGATACATTCAGAGATCTTCAAAGACACCTCAATTTTTCGTCGCAGCGTCACAACGTCATCGCTTCCAACATCGCCAACATTGACACTCCAGGCTATCAGGCGCAGGACATCAGGTTTAAAGACGCGCTTTCAGAGGCGACCTTGAGGCTGCGGACCACACATCCGTGCCATATACCTTCGCCTGGCAACCCTTGTGAACAAGCGTTCATCGAGCCTGTCGAGCAGTCTCACTGGGGTGATAAAAACAATGTGGAACTCGACATGGAAGTCGCGAAAATGACTGAAAACGGTATCTTTTTCCAGGCTGCCTCAACGCTGCTCTCCAAAAATATAGCAATGTACAAGGCGGCCATGCGGAGGTCGTAAATGAATTCTTTTGGCGTTCTAAAAGTCAGCGGTTCGGCTCTCCAGGCGCAGCGGCGTCGGATGAACGTTATCGCTTCCAACCTGGCTAACGCGCAATCCACCCGGACGGAAGAGGGCGGACCGTATAAGCGGCAGGAGGTTGTCTTTGCGACGACGCCCTTTGAGCCGGACCCGTTTAGTTTGAAGGGTGTCAATGTTGTCGACGTCATCAGTGACGGAAAACCGCCCAAACCGATCTACGATCCAGGGCATCCCGACTCCAACGCGGAAGGGATCGTGATGATGCCAAATATCAACCCTATGGAAGAGATGGTCAACATGATGATGGCCCTGAGGGCGTACGAGGCCTCCGTGTCAACATTTAACACGGCGAAGAGCATGATGCTCAAGTCGCTTGAAATTGGGAGGTCGTAATGTCCGACATGAAAATCGGCGGAGTTAACGGAGTTGGGGGAATCGGAGGCGCGGCGCCGCAAGGCAAGACCGGCAAGGCGTCAGGCGCATTCGACGAAATGCTCAACGACGCGCTCGGCAAGATCTCTCAAGTCCAGAAAGACACGGAGACGGCCGTAAAGGAGCTTACCTCCAACGGAGATGTAACCAGCGCGATGATAGCTATGGAAAAGGCGGACATGACTTTCCAGACTATGGTCGAGGTGCGTAACCGCCTGATTGACGCTTACCAGGAGATCATGAGGATGAACGTCTGATCTTCGTTATGAAGCGGGGGCTTAAGTAAATGGCGGATAGGGCAAATATAACGAAAGTTATAGAAGTCGTTAAAGAATGGCCGATGCAGAAAAAAGCGGTCGCTCTTTCGGCTATCGTCATTTTTGTTGCCCTTCTGGTCCTGGTGTTTGCGTGGTCACAGAAGGAAGATTACCAGATCCTCTTTACCAATCTGTCAGAGGAGGATTCCGGCCAGATCGTTGTGAAGCTGAAGGAGATGAAAATCCCGTACCGTGCCGAGGCGCGCGGCATTCTTGTTCCGCAAAGCAGGGTGTACGACACGCGGCTCCAGCTTGCCTCTCAAGGACTTCCGCAGAGCGGCGGCGTCGGTTATGAGCTTTTCGATAAAAACAGTTTTGGCACCACCGAATTCGTGCAGAAACTCAACTACAAACGAGCGCTTCAGGGTGAGCTTGCCCGCACCATCATGTCTATGAGTCCTGTGGAGCATTGCCGGGTGCACCTCGCCATGCCGGAGAAGTCGCTGTTTGTGCGTGAAGGTGAGGAGCGGCCCACCGCTTCCGTTCTCGTGCGGTTGCGTTCCGGGAGAATGCTTTCTGTCCCCCAGGTGGAAGGGATTGTGCACCTGGTCGCAAGCAGCATAGAGGGGCTTGAATCAAAAGACGTGACCGTTGTTGACACGAGAGGGAATGTCTTGTCAAAGCAGCCGAGCGAATACGCGAGTGCGGGATTGAGCGCGAAGCAGTTTGAGTTTCAAAGCCGCTACGCGAAAGAGCTGGAGGCCCGGATTGTATATATCCTCGAAGCGGCTGTCGGAAAAGGCAAAGTGCGCGCGAGGGTGTCGGCCGAGGTGGATATGAGCAGGGTAGAGACAACCGAAGAGAAGTTCGACCCGGACAGCCAGGTTGCCCGCAGCGAGCAGAAGCAGTCAGAGAGATCCTCCTCCTCCGGCCCCGGCGGCGTTCCGGGCGTGGTCTCGAACTTGCCCGACAAAGGAATATCGGCGTTAGGCCAGGCGCAAGGTTCTTCCATGAAACAGAATCAGATAGTGAACTACGAGATAAGCAAAGTGGTCAGCCATACGATTAACACCCCGGGGGTTATCAAGAAAGTCACGGCGGCGGTTATTGTCGATGGCGCTTACGTTGCGCAGAAAGGCTCCAAAAAGACGACGTATGTGCCCCGCAAAGACGAGGAGATCAAGGGATACGAAAGTCTGGTCAAGGAAGCGATCGGTTTTACGGAAAGCCGCGGAGACCAGGTAAAAGTCGTTAACGCTCAGTTTGAGCCGGATACCGATGAAGATGATACGACAATGATGGGTAGCGTAGTGGCAATAGCGGGTCCGCTAATGAAAAATATCACGCCGATTCTTATAGTGATCATGCTCTTTCTGTTCGTCGTGCGTCCCATTATGCGGTCGATGTTTGGGAAAGGCGCCGAGAAAGACGCCAAGAAAGGCGCGGATGCTACCGCTGGTGTCGAATCCGACGCTATGGGCGACATACCTGGCGGTATATCGGGCGACGCTCCAGGCGGCACCTTGGGCGGCATGCTTGGCGGCGCGCCGGGTGGTGTATCAGGCGGCACGGCAGGCGACGCGATTTCTTCGCCGGGCGGCAAGATCACCGCTAAAGCGCAAGAAAAGGCGGAAGAACTTACTCCAAAAGAGCCATCGATGCAGGAGGTGGTGGCCGAATGGGCGCGCAATAATCCGAAAGAAACGGCGAACATAATCAAGGACTGGATGAGCAAATGAGCAAGAACGATCAACAACATGAGCTTAGCGGCCAGGAAAAATCCGCGATCCTGATAAGCCTCATTGGCGAAAACGCGGCCGTGGGAGTTTTGAAAAACCTCGACATGCAAGAGGTGAGCAAGCTCACCACACAGATGAGCCGCATAAAGGTCATACAAAAGGAAGCGGCTGACACGGTGCTGAAAGAGGTAATGGGAATCATCTGTAACGATGAAGTCAAGTTAATGGCCGGCGACGAGTATATAAAAAATATTCTGAAAAAAGGCTTGAGCGAGGAGGATGCATCCAGAGTTATTGAGCGCGCCGCGAAAGACGATCCGGTCGATGCCTTGCGGGAAATTGCCCCGTGGGCGCTGGCGAACATCCTTATGGGTGAGCACCCGCAGACAATCGCCTTCATCCTGTGCCTGCTTGAGCCGGTGAGCGCCGCGGAGATCTTGTCGTTGTTGAACCCGGAGCTTCGGACAAACGTGGCGAGGCGGATTGCGGTCACGGAGCGGATTCCGGAAACGGCAATCGAAGAAATCAGAGGGGTGTTTGACAGCCAGGCCGGCCTGAATGTCGGCAAATCGGGGATCAAAGTGGGCGGCAGGAAGGCGATTGCCGAGATCCTCAATCATTCCGACCGTACCACGGAGGAGTCGGTGTTTTCGGGACTCGAAGAGAAAGACAAGGCGCTGGCGGAATCTATCCGCGAGCTTATGTTTGTGTTCGACGACATCATCACCATAGATGACCGCTCCATTCAGCTGATCCTCAAGGAAGTCGGCACCGACGATCTGTCCTTGGCGCTCAAGACAGCTTCCGATGAACTCAAGACCAAGATTTTCAAAAATATGTCGCAGCGCGCTTCCGAAATCCTCAAGGAGGAGATCGCGACGAAGGGCCCGGTCAAGGTAAGCGATGTGGAGAAGGCGCAGCTCAAAGTATTGGGAATTACCCGGAAGCTCGAACAGGAAGGCAAGATCGTGATCGGACGCTCCGGGGCGGAGTCAGTCGTTGTTTAGAGCGAAGATCAAATCGTATCCGGAAAAGGATGTTCTGAAGTTCCATTTTCCTTCGCTCGAGGAAGAGAAAAAAAAGGATAAGAAGCAGGCCGGGGTTGTCCCGGTTCCGTCGGACGATGTTGACCCCGAAATTATTTCTCTGGATGATGTTGAGCCCGAGATTCTTTCGGAGGATAGTTTCGAGTACGATGGCCCTCTTTCATATGTCGCTGAATCCGGGATTCCTCCTGCGGACGGTTTAGAGAGCGAGGCCTCTTTTTCGGGTGGCGCTGAACTCGAGATTCTTTCCCCGGATGGTGTCGAACGCGAGATTCCTCTTTCGGGTGGCGTTGCTCCCGAAATTCTTCCTGCGGATGGTGTTGAGCCGGCGGTTACTTCTTCCCCTTCTCCTCCGGAGCGGTCCCTGGTCGAGATAGAGAGGGAGGCGTACGAGAAAGGGATGGAGGAAGGACGCCGCGCCGGGGCGGAGAGCGTCAAGACAGAAGCGGCCGGACTGCTGTCGGGGGTGCGCGCCGCCGTCGCGGGTATTCGGAAGCTGCATGACCAGGTTGTCCGCGAAGCCGAGTCGCAGGTTGTCGAACTTGCAATCGCCATAGCCCGCAGAATTCTGATCGGCGAACTTTCGGATAATCCCGCACGTGTCGTGGATATTGTGAAAGAAGCGATCCGGCGAATCGAGCGTACCGGTCCGGTGACAATTCGCGTACACCCGGATCTCTCCGACGCCATATCGAGCCTTAAAGGACGCTCTTCCGAGTTCCAGACGGACATCCTGTTGGATGTTGATCCGTCCGTGCCGGTCCACGGCCCGATTATAGTCGGCGCGACCGAAGAAGTGCTCACGGATATCGACGAACAGATCCGCGTTATCTCGGAAGAACTGAGGTCGGAACGTGCCTCTCATTGACCTGTCTTACGCCGTCAAGGCTGTCGAGCGGTGCGAGCCGCTGCGGCTCTACGGGAAGATCGTCGAGATCACCGGGTTGCTGATCAAGGCTACCGGCCTTGAAGTTGCCATCGGCGAGGCGTGCGAAATCTGTTCCGACGGCGACGCTCCCATTGAGGCTGAGGTTGTTGGTTTCCGGGACGGCAAGGCGCTTTTGATGGCCATTGGAGATATTTCCCGCATAAAACTTGGAAGCCGTGTCCACTCGGTAGGGAAAAAGGTGTTCATACGCGTTGGGCCGGATCTGGTCGGCAGGGTCATCGACGGGATGGGCAAGCCGTTAGACGACAAAGGGCCGCTGCACGGGCAGGAATATCCTCTCTTTGGATCTTCCCCCGACCCACTGCGCCGACGCCGGATCACAGAACCCATCGACCTGGGAATCCGCGCGATGAACGGACTGCTTACCTGCGGAAAAGGACAGCGGCTCGGAATTATGGCGGGGCCAGGCGTCGGCAAGAGCGTTCTTTTGGGAATGATAGCGAAATATACCGAGGCGCCTGTCAACGTCATAGCGCTGGCGGGAGAGCGGGGACGCGAAGTCCGCGAGTTCATCGAACGAGACCTCGGGCCGGAAGGGATGAGTAAATCCGTCGTCGTGGTTTCCACCTCGGAAAAGCCGGCGCTTATGAAGTTGCGCGCCGCCTTCACGGCCACCGCGATAGCGGAGTATTTCCGGGATTGCGGGCAAGACGTTCTCCTTTTCATGGACTCTTTGACGCGCGTGGCGATGGCGCAGCGCGAGATCGGCCTGGCTCTTGGAGAACCGCCTACGGCCAAGGGATACACGCCTTCGCTTGCCAGCATCCTTTCAAAGCTTTTGGAACGTGCGGGAACGAAAGAAGGGAAGGGAAGTATTACGGGGTTGTACACGGTTCTTGTCGAGGGAGACGACCTGTCGGACCCGGTTGCCGACACCGCAATGTCGATTCTTGACGGCCATATCGTATTGTCGCGGGACCTGGCGATGGAGAACCAGTATCCGGCGATCGATATTCTGCGGTCCATCAGCCGCGTCATGCCCGACATCGTGGATCCCGCCCATAAAGAGGCGGCGAGCCGGTTCGGAGAAACGCTGGCTATATACCGCAAGCACGAAGACATGATCAATATAGGCGCTTACAAAGAAGGTTCTAATCAAAAAGTGGATAATGCCATCCGCATGATAGAGCCGCTTAGAGGATACCTGCGGCAGGGAATGAACGAGCATTGCCGTTTCCAGGACAGCGTTGAACTGCTCCAAAAACTATTCAACGAGAGCGCCGCCAATGAACAAACAGCTTGGAACTATTAACAAGGTTTTGCATCTCAAGGAGCAGTTGGAAGAAGAGATCGAACTCGAAGTTCGTCGCATGCGGGACCATATCTCCATGCTTCAGACGCGGCTTTCCGTACTCGAAGATACGTACATGGAAACACAGAACAAGTTTCTGGACAAACAGATGGCCGGGGAACTTGCGCTGCAGGAAATGGGTATCTACCAGAGCTACCTGTTTCACCTACATGTCGAGATGGAGAAACGCAAGGCCGAGATCGCGCGCGCGCTTATAGCGTTAGACGCGCGGCACGAAGCCCTGGTGGAGGCGCACAAGGAGACCAGGCTGGTAGAGACGCTCAAGGAACGCAGAGAGAAAGAAAACGCAAAAGAAGAGATGAGGCAGGAACGCAAGGAAATGGATTCGATCTCCTCGATGTTGCGTGAGGTGAATAAATGAAAAGCCGCGTTACCGCGGCAGGGATTCTGCCCGTATTATTCTTTTTACTTATGGTTTTGGGTCCGGCCCGAACCCTTTTTTCGGCGTCCGCGCCTGCAAAAGACGCTTTGCCTGCGCAAGAGGCGTCCGTATTGATACATAAGCCTGTTGCTCCTGTTTTGCCCACGCCTCCAAAAGACGCTTTGCTTCCTGTGCATGTAGCGGCGGCATCGACGCCCAAGCCTGTTGCTCCTGCTTTGCCCGCGCCTTCAAAAGACGCTCCTCCCGCGCAAGGGACAGCCGCATCGACGGCCACGCCCGCCGCGCCGGTTTCTTCCGCTAAGGTCATGGAGTTGTCCGAACGGGAAAAGGCGCTTCGGATGAAGGAGGAACAGTTACTCAACCTGAAGAAAGAAGTTGACGAGAAAATTGCGAAATATACGCAGCTGCTCGACGACATCGAGGCGAAGGAAAAAGAGATAGAAGAAAAAAAGCAGGAAACGGAAAGGAAAGAAAAAGAGGAAAGAGAAAAGAAAGCAAAAGAGGAAAAGGAAAATAGGGAAAGAGAAAAGAAAGCAAAAGAAGAAATAGATAAGAAAGAAGAAGTAGAAAAGCAGGCAAAGGATGAAGAAACCTCCGGCAATATCGACGTGCTCGTGAAACTCTTCGAAGGGATGCCGGCTGAAGAAGCGGCTGCCCGGATGGAGAAGCTCGACGAGGAAATCGCCGCCGTCATCCTGAAAAGGATGAGAGGGCGCAAAGGCGGCAGCGTGCTTGCGGCTATGGACCCCAATAAGTCCGCCGTCATCGTCCAAAGGATATTCGGCAGCGAGAAAAATTTTCCCGCGCAGTGAGTATTTTTCCCGCATAGAAAGAATGCCGGGAGAACTTTATAACGCATTTCTCTTGTAATTCAATAGCTTGTAATGATGGCACGATAGTTGATTAACAAGAAGCCATGAATACATTCCTCCCATCCATACCACTCCCCGCAAATCCCGGCGTTTTGCCCGTATCTTCGGGAGAGACTTCTTTGCCGGATGCCGCCGGATCTTCTCCCGGCGCGTTCCGGAAGCTCATGGACGGATGTATGGCCAAGGCTCGCGGCGCCGATTCCAGGAGCGCGGAATCTGAGCAGCCAGCCGGAGCGACCGTTGCGGAATCGGAAAGCGAAACCGTTTCTTTGGAAGGCATGGTTTTGGCCGGCCTTCAAGCGGCGGAAGCGGCGATTATGCAGGGTGTTCTTGTTCCCGAGGAGGCGGTTGCGCAGGATGTTTTTGTTTCCGAGGAAGCCGAGGGCATGGAAATAGCCCTTCCGCCCGCTTCTCTTGATTTTGCGGCCGCGATTTCCCCCGGCATGAAGAGCGCCGAGGATGCTCCGGCCGAAGGGCTGGAGATCCAGAGAACTGATCCCTCCGCCGCCGAAGAAAACGCGGTTTCCCCCGGCATGCGAAATATCGGGGATGTTCCGGTCAAAGAATCGGCGGTTCAGACGAAGGATTTATCAGACACCATGTTCGGGAAGATTGCGGATGTTGATTCCGATGCCGTCACCGAAGAAGACGCGGTTTCCCCCGGCATGCGAAATACCGGGGATGTTCCGGTCAAAGAGACGACGGTTCAGGCAAAGGATTTATCCGACGCCATGTTCGAAAAAATCGCGGGGATTGGTCCCGATGCCGTCGCCGAAAAGGATGCGGCTCCGTTGCTACGGCAATTCCCGGCTGCCTCCGATAGCGGCGAATCCGGATCTTCACATGTTGTCGCTTCGGAAGAGCGGAACGTTTTGAAAGAGAGTGATAAAGGGTTTACCCCGGTTCGCGAACCATCGTCTTCCGCGGCGCCTACGCCCGCGGAGGCCGGTTTTGTCGGCGCGGCCCAGGAAACCGCTCAACCGTCGCACCCGGTATCTTTGGACCCCGCGGTAATGCCGCAGAGATTGTTTG
>WRHP01000033.1 GCA_009783195.1 Syntrophorhabdaceae bacterium
ATATCCTGATGGTTGAGAGCATCTCCGACCAGAACGATCTTGTGTCCCTGATTCATCTGGCGGAAAAGGGTGTCAACGTGCTTTGCGGTATCCGGTGCCTGAATTTTGAGCAGACGCTTCGCGCTATCCTCATGCTCGACATGGACCCGTTTACCCTGGCTCACGTGATGCGTCTGGCGATGCATCAGCGCCTCGTGAAGCTTTTGTGCATGGAATGCAGACGGGCGGTGCCGGCCAAGCCGTCACTGCGACAGATGGGCAAACGAAGGGCGGAGCTGGAGCGGATTGTCCGGGATTCCGACTTTTACCTTCCGGCAGGGTGCCAAAACTGCGGCGGCACCGGGTATTCGGGAAAGATGGCTATCATAGAACTGGTTCCTTTTACGCCTGGAGTCGAGAATATCGTCGTGTCGGACATGGATCTCGAAGAGAAGCTTGACTCGCTTTTCTCGGAAGATTTTTACCCGGCGGTGGAATCTGTGTGCGACCTTCTGCGCCGTGGGATGATAACATACGAAGATGTATTGCCGTTCCTACACTAGGCGCTTTTGAATCAAGGGATAAGGTTTTTGGAAGAGAAAACCCTGAGCAGAATGTTTCTGAATCGCATTGCCGAGGGAGGCGATGCCGTGCGCTATCGCGTGCCGGAAAACGGCGGATACAAGGCGGTCACGTTCCGCGAGGCGGGTGAAGCGGCCTGTGAGATCTGCCTGGGGTTGATGGATGCCGGCCTGTCGCGCGGGGACCGCGTGGCTATTCTTTCGGGTACGCGCATGGAATGGTGTCTGACGGATATAGCGTTGATTCTTGGCGGGTTTATTCCCGTTCCTATCTATCCGTCGAACCTTCCCGACCAGGTGGAATACATACTCGTCCACAGCGGCGCGTCTGTTGTATTCGTAGAGGACGAACCTCAGTACAACAAGGTTGAGTGGTGCGGCAGACGGCTTCCGTCCCTCTCGTTCATTGTCCTTATGGATGGGAATGTCGCGGGAAAAGACAATGTTGTCATGCTTGATGATCTTCGTCGGCGTGGCAGAGAATACGGCGCCGCGAACCCGGACGCGGTAGAGAAACGGGTTGACGAAATAAGGCCGGATGACGATTTGACCATCATCTACACCTCCGGCACAACCGGCCCGCCGAAAGGGGTGCTGACCAGGCATAGGAACTATACGACCGATGTCACGGCCACCCTTCAGGTAATTGACATCCCTCGGGGTTCCAGATTTTTCCAGTTTCTGCCGCTGGCGCATTCATTTGGCCGGATCGAACATTTTCTCACCTGGGACGCGATGACGGAGACAGTGTTTGCGCGAGGCTTGCAGACAGTGGCGGAAGATATGGCGACCGTACGGCCGGAAATCGTGGTAAGCGTTCCGCGACTGTACGAGAAGATATACGCCCGTGTTATTGCCAGGGTTGAAGAGAGCGGAGGGCTTAAAAAAGTCATCTTCTATTGGGCCGTGAAAGTCGGACGCGATGTGTCCCGGCACAAACAGTGCGGGGAAGCTATTCCAGGCTTTCTTGCGTTGAAGAACCGTATCGCGGACCGCCTGGTGTTCGGCAAGGTCCGTAAGCTGATGGGAGGACGGTTGCGCTTCTTCGTTTCCGGCGGCGCGCCGCTGGTGCGGGAGATCGCGGAATTCCTTCATGCGTTGGGGATACTTGTTGTCGAAGGATACGGTCTTACCGAGACCGCCACTATCGCGGCTTGCAACCCGCAGGAGAAGTGCAAATTCGGAACCGTTGGAAAGGCGCTTCCCGGAACGGAGATCAAAATCGCGTCTGATGGCGAGATACTTATTCGAGGAGACCATGTATTCAAAGAATATTTCGACGATCCCGCCACCACCAGAGAGGCCGTCGATTCCGACGGTTGGTTTCATTCGGGCGACATCGGCGTTTTAGACGACGATGGGTATCTCCGGATCACCGACCGTAAAAAAGACATCATCGTGACTTCCGGGGGCAAAAACATCGCGCCGCAGAACATTGAGTCCCTGTTCATGGGCGATCCTTTGATTAGCCATGTTTTCGTCTACGGAGACAAGAAAAAGTACCTCACCGCTCTGTTTACGCTTTCGCCGGACGAAATCCTTGCATGGGCCTCCCGAAACGGAATACGGGAGAGGGATATCCAGGCGCTCTCGAAGCTGCCGCAGGTCGAGAAACTGGTCCGAGAACGAGTCGACGCGATCAACAAGGGACTGGCCTCGTTTGAGCAGATAAAGAAATTCGTGTTGCTTGGCGCCGAGTTTTCACGAGAAACTGGTGAATTGACGCCGTCGCTCAAAATGAAGCGAAAGGTCGTGATCGAGAAATACGGCGTCCTTTTGGACGCTTTATACGAAAAAGATTGAACGGAGAGGTCACGTGCCGCTGTCCATCTATGAAATCAATGCCATGAAGCCGGACGAGAGAACGCTTCTTTTGTCGACGCTTATTCCGCGCCGCCTTTTGGATATGTTCTCCATCGACCCCGAATCTTTCAGAAACAAGGCGGGCAAAGAATGCCTCAAGATTACCTGCCCGGAAAAGATGCCTTTTTTCCAGATCGATCTGAGGCGCGATCCGGGGGATCGGGATCCTGCGTATTTTCTTGATGTGTCGAACTCTCCGTTCGGACAGATGGAGATTTCCTTCATCATCGTGAATGATCCCGATGGAGAACGGTTTGCGGTCGATCGGGACGAAAACGGCCTGGAGACCTACTTCGGAACCGCGCGCCGGAATACCTCCGAGGAGATTCGGGCGATGGAGGTTGGGCTTTGTCCTGGCCAGGTCAGGCGCGGCCTGCGAATACGGGCGGACATGGTTAAAGCGTGGGATTCTTTTTTTGAAAGGGTTGGGCACAAGTTTTATTTCCTTGAGCCGTTGTCATACAACAGCGCGATCATATATGAATGGAGCGGTTTCCAGTACATCAAGGGAAAGGAAAAGATGCGCTGGATCGACCAGGAATTTAAGCCCGGCGGCGAGCTATACAAGCAGCTTGACGGCAGTACGCCGTTCCGTAAGCCGGGAAACCATCTGACGGTGCGTGGGCGCTCGTGGGCGGTCCACGATGGAATTCTTGGGGAGCCGTGGGAAAGTCCGAAGATGTACAAGACTTGCGGCGTCGATGCCGGAACCTCGACGTTTACAGGAGAAGGATATTGAGACGTAATCGTCTTTTCTGGGTAGTTCTTGCGTTCTTTTTGCTGTTTCCGGTCATGGCTTTCGCGTCGAGTGATGTTGAGGAGCGCTCCCAGGTTTTTTTTGAGAAAAAAGTATACACAGACTCCGCCGGGGGAAAGCACGGTCTGTACGAGACGCATGTCGTCAAAAAAGGCGATTCCCTCTGGAAGCTGATGGGCGGTAACAAAAAGCTCACCAAGAAACAGTTCGCCGAGAAGCTTAAGGATTTCAAGCGGACCAACCCGAAGGTTAAAAACCCTTCCCGCCTTGTGCCCGGCCAGAAAATCGTAATTCCCGTGGAACCCGCGGGGGATTTCGCCAGGGCCGATGTTGATACGGGAAAAACCGTCTACTACCGGGTGAAGAAGGGCGATAATCTCTCCAAGATTTACGCTTCCCAAGGCTCCCCCGGAGGCAGCCTGAAAGAATTCATCAAAACGATTCGTAAAAATAACCCTTCGATAAAAAATGTAAACAAGATCTATGCGGGAAAGACGTTGCGGCTTCCCGCCGGGGCGGACGAACCCATAGCTATCGCCACGCTCTCGCCATCCGATAGGCCTGTCGCGCAAACTGACGCGAGGCCGCAGGCGGAGCTTTTGCCCAAAGAAAGCCCTACGCCGGATGGCTCGTTCATCATGACAGGCAAAGACAAACCGGATGCGGGGCAGATCATGCCGCCCGCTTCACCCACGTATAAAGGGCTTTTGTCCGACATTTTCAGCGCGCTGGGAGAGAAATGGGTGGAAAAAGGGACGATGTTCCTCCCGCTTTCTTCAGGCGAAGAAGTTGTTTTGCTCCTTTCCGACTTCCCTATGGTCAAGTTCCACGGAGGCGACGCCGCGCTGATTGATTTCCAGGGCGGGTTGCCGTCTCGTGTCCGGGAAGGAATCCGGTTGAACTGGGAGTATGTCCAGGTGGTGTCGCTGCAGGATGCCCGTAGCGCGGCGGACAGGATTGACCGGATCTTGCAGGTTTCCGGCTACCATTCCGTGAAAGAGGGGATCTCCAGCCCGTTGACGATTGGCGAGGCCGTGTCCGTTACGCTGCCGGCTCGCTGGATCATCCAGAGAACGAAAGAAAACGCGCTTTCGGGCGATCTGGTGCTTCTGAAGGAGACCCCGGAGAAGCCCTCCGCGGAGTTGGTGTCCATCCTGCGGTATGCGCAAAGGGTAGGAGTGATCGTGTTGCCGTTTGCGGACGATCCGGCCGCAAGAGAGGGATTTTTGATCGGCATTGAAGAGGAAAGGACTCCCCCTCAATTGCCCGTGGCGTTAATAGTGCCTTCTGGCGATGTACTGCAGGCGGTGGATTTTACTCTTTCCTTTTTAGGGATTAATCCGCTCAATGCGGAGCAGCTTAATATTGGCGACAAGGGCGGCGCGTTGCAGGCCGAGCGGGTATTCAAGGCGGCCGGGAAAACTTATGTTGTCGATACAGGGAAAATCCCCGAGGCATCCAGGTCCGTTATCAGGAATGCGGGCCACACGATATTTTCGATCAAGCAAAACGAATCGGGGCGTTCTATCTTTGAAAGACTGGTGAATATAGCCGGCGGGGCCGTGGAAGACAAAAAAGAACACATTATCGCCGACGGCGGAGAATCCGGGTATGAGGTGCGTATTGATGGTTCGCTTATCCATCTTCCGCTTGAAGCGCCGGAACCGGACCGCAAGATCTTCTTGATAAAAGAAAAGACCCATTCCGCGACGCGCGTGCTCTTGCAGGGTCTCGGAGTGGAAATTGTAGAGTGGGATTCATAGAATTGTGTGTATGATTGTCCGAACAGCGTTGAGAGATGGTAGAGATGGCGACTACGACAAACCGTAACCCGGCGTGCCATTTTTCCGAGCGATCTTCTCTGCTGGGTGTGGTGGAGTTTTATCCGCGCATTGCTATCGTAGTGATTTTTCTCACTATTGTTGTGGCGGTTGCAGGGTGGCGTATCTTTAGGGAATCCGGCGCTCCCCGAATAAACGCGCTGGCTGACGAAGCCATAGCCGCGTTTGTTTCGCTTCAGGAGGAAAAAGCTCCCGCTTTTTTCATGGATTTTGCCGAGGCGGAGAAGCGGATTCTGGATTTTTCCGGGGTGTCGTTAAAGCTTCCGGAGGACGCGTCTGGCTTCACCGTTTCCGCCGTGGATCGTCGGACCATGCGCAAACGCCCGGCGATAGGAGTAAGGTTTAGCTACGAAGACGGACACCATATGCTGGTTGTTTTCCGGAAGGAAAATTTCCTGGGCAGAAAGCCTTTGGCGTCATTTCCCGACGAGTCGTTGCTTTCGGGAGAACATGACGGCTGTTCATTTGTATTTTGGGAACGTGATGGCGCGTCCTTCATCATGGTTTCGGACACAGATGTGATACAAACGTTTAAACTGGTCCGCGGCTTTTTTGCCTGATCGCGCGTCAGTCAATAAATTCAAGGAGGCATCGCCATGATCGTCGCCAACAGGATGAAGTCGGCTCCGGTGTGGATAGACGAAGAAGAGTCGATGAAGAAGGCGATGGATCTGCTCAAAGAGCATGAAATTCGTCATCTGCCGGTTTTGAAAGACGAACAGAGGCTTGTCGGCATCCTTTCGGAGCGGGACATAAAGCAGGCGTCTCCTTCCTCGGCGACGGCTCTTGAAATCCGCGAGATCTTCTATCTGCTCGACAAAATCAAGGTAAAGCAGATCATGACGCGGCGGCCCTATACGGTCTCTTCGACAACTCCGATCGAGGAAGCGGCCCTGGTCATACGCGAGAAAAAGATCGGTTGTTTGCCGGTGGTGGACAATGGCAAACTGGTCGGGATCATCACCGAGACCGATATTCTCGACGCGTTCATTGAAGGAATGGGGGTTAATGGCCCCGGATATCGTATGGAACTGGTGCTGCCGAACTTGCCGGGCAAGCTTTTGGAACTCCTCAAACTATTGAAGGATTTCGACGCGAACGTCGTTTCTCTGGCCACGACGCCGTGCGAGAAGCCCGATATGATCGTCAATATATTGCGAATTGAGGCCAAGAACTACAAAGTGCTGAAGGCGGCGATCAAAAAAGCCGGCTTCCAGATGCTTTCCGCGGATTGACCTGTGCCTGTGAACCGGGCACTATTGCGTGACATACTGTATAAAAGGGCCGCATGCCGGTTCTTGAGGGAGGAAACATAGTGATAGTGAGAAACGATGTGGAAGAAGTTCTTGCCTTGGTTCGCCCGAACCTGCAGGCCGACGGAGGAGATGTGGAACTTGTCGATATCGTGGGAGGCGTGGTGAAAGTGCGTCTTAAAGGCGCGTGCCATGGCTGTCCGATGGCGGCGGTGACGTTGAAAGGCGGTATAGAGGCGGCACTTAAAGAACGGATTCCTGCCGTAGAGCGGGTTGAGTCCGTATAACCATCATATTTTGAGGGAGGATCAAGAATCATGGCGTACAAAATTACCGATGAGTGCATTTCCTGCGGTGTCTGCATGAACGAGTGTTCCAGCAACTGCATCTCCGAAGGGGAACCGTACAAGATCAACGCGGCGGAGTGCAACGGCTGCGGCGCTTGCGCGAATGTCTGCCCGGCGGGAGCCTGCGTTCAGGCGTAACTCCGGCGTTTTCGTCAGGTAAAGTTAAAGGGGGGTGAAATTATTTTTCACCCCCCTGTTTTTTTGAACCAAAAAAGCAGACAAATAGTTAATAAACGAACAAATATCAAGAACGAACTTAACTATATTAATGACATCGCCTCAAAAATATGCCCCACTTATAGATACCGTTACAGCAACCGCATTTCTTGTTTGCAACCGCGTCTGTTTTTTTGGCGTGGAGGGTTTTCGCGCAAATGACGTTGTAAGACCGGGGACGCTGATGGGCGAAGTGGTAAAAAGAGTGAATGCTGTTTTCTGTCTTGGTTTTATTTCCTCTGTGTATCTCCGTTTTAGTTTCCTTGAAACATTTTTGACTCAAGCGGCGGATCTATACATGGGTTGGTTTGCCGTGATGGGGTGGTTGATGCGAAGCGAAGGCTTTCGTTTACGCATAAACCGGCTGGCTGGGTCGGTTGGGTGGGGCAGTACCTACACAGACCGCGCAGTGGTGGTTTTGTCTCAGATAACATAATGGTTCAGGGGGCACTAAAGAAATCAATTTATTGCGAGGACTTGAGGATGTAACAAGGGAAGATAGTGTGGAGGTACGGATATAATGACGCTTGTTGATAATATAGTTGACCTGCTTCATGGTAAAAAACCCTTGTGGTTTACGTTCTGGATAGGTTTTGTTGTCTCGGATTTCATTTTTGCTGCAACTATGGCATTGCTGGATACAGACAATAATAACGCTGTTTTAGCGTTATGTATAAAAGTAGTTTTTGCTGTATACTTTATTGCAATATTTAGGGCTATATGGAAAAGTTCTAATGCTTATCAAGGCTTATATGTTTGGAAGTTTTTAGCAAAACTTCAAGTCGTTTTAGGTTTCGTCGGGTTGCCTATCTTTATGTTTTAATTCTTAGCGATAGCGCTATATAAAAATGATTAGAAAAACTGTGGCCGACAAAGAGAGGCAATATTATTTTAATTTGATAGCGTTGTGAATATCTATGTTTGCTTAAATATCAGATTGGAGGTGTTAAATAGTGAGTCTATTGGATGCATTGGGGAAGTTTTGGAGGTGGAACTGCCGGAGAGTAACCGGAGTACATAAGTAAGTATCTGGCGGTGAAATATTTGGTTTAATAAGGGGGTGTACCCCTCCCATAAAATAGTGCCATTCAAAGCTGGAGATTTATAATTTTGAAATGCGCTAAACAAAGGGCGGGTTACGGGACGACTTCAACCCTTGGCTGTTCATGGCTACATCCAGACATGGTTCCAGATCTCCTTTAGGTCAAGAACAATGTCTGGTCCAACTGGGGGCTACTCCAGAGGCGGCGCGAAAAACTTCCTTTTAACGCAATGGGATTAATAGCTATCGAATAAGCTCCTGAACTTGCGCCTCGAAAGCCGCTTTATCTATATAGCCCGCTATTATGTCTTTGATTTTCCCGTCTTTGCCGATGAAGAAGGTCATGGGGACGGACCTGAAGCCTCCAAATGCCCGCACTGTTTCCATGTTTCCTATAAGTATCCTGTAATTGATTCCATACGAGGCGATGAAGTTTGGCAGGGGATCTTTGTTGGCGTCCAGAGCGATGCCGATCACTTCCAGCCCGCTTTCTTTGTATTTCGCATAGACTTCAACGAAGCCGGGGATTTCTTCTCGACAGGAGGGGCACCACGTCGTGAAGAAATTGAGTACGACCGGCTTTCTCGCAAGTTGAGTAGACTGGAATTCCTCTCCCAGAATGTTTTTGAGCGTGAACGGCGGAGCGTACATGGACCCCTGTGAACCGGATAGGCGCGCTTTCGAGGTTCTCCCTGTTTTGCCCGAATACCAGCTCATATAAATAAAGGCGGCCACCGCAAAAGCAATTAACAGGATGAGCAATAACAGAAACGTGCCGCTCCCTTTTTTATGTTTCATTGACAGATCCATATGCGCCTCCTGTAAGAATTATGCCTGAATCCGCAAAATGGCACAGCTAATTGATTCTTGATTGTGGTTTCGGTGTTGATTAAAATCCGCAAGCGGTGTTCGCATTTGGCATGGGCAAAGCAAACTTGCCGCAAGGGTTGCTCATAGCGGACGCTGTGGAGTTTGACCGATTCATTATAAGGATGGACGCCATTATTACGAACGAACCGGATATGGAGCTTCGTAAAGCGGTTGACGAGCTTGTGCGGATCGCGCGGCGATCCGCGGTGATGGGGCTTTCGGCCGGCGCTGGCGGAAACATCAGCTCACGTTGCGGCGCTCGCGTTCTCATCAAGGCAAGCGGCTGTTCCTTGTACGATTTATGCGAAGAAAACGTGGTTGTGCTTGGGGAGAACGGCGAGGTGCTTTCTGGCGGGGGCAGTCCGTCCAAGGAGGTTCGTTTTCACCTTGGCATATATAGATCTTTGCCGGAAACTGGCGGCGTCGCGCACTATCACGCTCCATATTGTACGGCGTTTGCCATCAAGGGGATGCCGGTCCCGTTGGTAACGATCAACGCGAAGCGTTATTTTTCCAAAATGCCGATTGTCCCCGAACTGCCTGACGGATCGCCGGAACTGGCCGATGCCGTGGTTGAAGCTTTCCAGGACAAGGAAGTCCGGTTGATACTTCTTGCGGGGCACGGGATTGTATCGGTAGGGCATACGTTGACGGAGGCCCATCTTCTTGCGGAATCGGCGGAGGAAGCTGCCCGGATTGCTTTTTTTTCCAGGTTTCTTTGACGCAAGCCTGTGTGGTTCGGGTGGGAGGCGATTCATTTTTGTCGCTTGACGGAAGCGGGGCACGCGTTGTTTTCTGTTATGCTTATATGGTTGGAGTTGATCGGAAGGCGGAGATGTTTCAAAATGAAGATTCCGGTTCCACGGATCTGTTTTCCCCGATAGTCGCAATTGCCTGTATGTAGGTAAGTGATTTCCCGACTGATTTGCTGTTAAGCGATTGGCAGGGAAAATGCTGGGTCAGACAGTGAACGCGCCGCGAATGGCGTTTTTGCCAGATAAAGATAAAGAAGAATTCGATGGGAGCAGCCGGAAAGACGCTGGAGATAACAAAAATTTCGGCCACATCAATTCATGCCGGGCTCTTGGCGGATTAATAGCGAAAGGCAGTTACGGAAGATGCCCAGGCGTACACTGATTATTTGAAACAACAGCAAAAAGGAGGATGACAGTTATGGTGGATGCTCCCTACAACTCGAAAGTGATGGACCACTTCATGAACCCAAGAAATGTTGGGGAGATCGAAGGGGCTGACGCCATTGGCGAGGCCGGGAGCCCGTCCTGCGGCGACATGACGCGGTTGTACCTGAAGATAGAGGATAACCGGGTGGTTGATGTGAAGTTTCGCACGTTCGGGTGCGGAGCGGCGATAGCTTCCAGTTCGATGTTTACCGAAATGATCAAGGGAAAGACGCTGGAAGAGGTGCGGGCGGTGACGAACCGGCAGGTTTGTGAAGCGCTCGGCGGTCTTCCGACGGCGAAAATCCACTGTTCAGTAATGGCGGAACAGGCGGTAAAGACCGCGTTGGACAATTACGCAAGCAAGCAGGGCGGATGACTTTAAGGTTTTGCCGCGTTAGGCGCGGTTCGTAAGTATGCCGCTTGCGTTTTCAGAAAGGCGGCGCGCGCAATCCGCGTGAAAGATCGTGATTCCGAAGCACCAAGGCGTTTCCGCCGGATTGAAGCGGCGCGGGTATAATCCGTGGCGCTCGATGAATGTCCGTGGCGATTGCTTAAACATCTTTCAATTATTTTAAAAATAATGAAAATATTAAAAATACCTGTCAGGGGTAATGATTTCTCCGCAGCGAGGGAGATCTATCTTTGCGCAAGGTAAGGTTTACATCAATTTTTATGGGAATATAATAAAACAATGCCGCGAATCGACGCGTTTCTACGCATTATGAAAGAAGCCGGAGCTTCCGATCTCCATATAGGGGAAGGATACTCTCCTATTCTGCGCATCCACGGAAGTCTTGAACCGGCCAAGCACCGGGTTTTTACGGCGGAGGAAGCAAAGATCCTGCTCTACGAGATATTGACCGATAACCAGATTAGCGATCTGGAGAGTACCGGCGAAATAGATTTCATGTACGCGCTTCCCGAAGTGGCGCGTTTTCGGATCAACATTTTCCGCAAGCACGATGGATACGGCGCCGCGTTCCGTATCATCCCGAACAATCTTCCCACCCTCGATGCCCTTGGGCTTCCCGAAGTCATAAAAAAAATTCTTTCTTATAAAAATGGCCTGATCCTGGTGACTGGCCCCACAAACTCAGGCAAGACGACCACCCTTGCCGCGATGGTTGATCATTTAAACGAAACCACGAACAGCCACATAATTACTCTGGAAGATCCGATCGAGTTTGTTCATGCCAACAAAAACTGTCTCGTCAATCAGCGTCAGATCGGGGGGCACACCCGGACGTTTGCGAAAGGATTGCGCGCCGCCTTGCGCGAAGACCCAAACGTCATTCTTGTGGGCGAGATGCGTGATAACGAGACAATTTCGCTTGCTCTGACCGCCGCGGAGACCGGGTTGCTTGTGTTGGGGACGCTTCATACGAAGTCGGCCGCCCAGACCATCAACCGGATCGTGGATTCGTTCTCGGCGGACCAGCAGGATCAGGTGCGGATGGCTTTGTCGGAAACTTTGGTCGGCATCGTCAGCCAGCAACTCCTGCGCCGAATAGACGGCAATGGACGCGTCGCCGCGCTGGAAGTGCTTGTGCGCACCTCCGCGATTTCCAACCTCATTCGCGAATCCAAGGTTCAGCAGATCAATACGGCGATTATTACCGGCCGCCAGCTTGGCATGCAAAAGCTTGAGCACCATTTGCGTGATCTGGTAACGCGCAACATTGTCACCCTGGAAGATGCCGCTGTTTACGCTGAAAACCCCCATGAATTCCTGGCCTCCCACGGCAAGGATGCCGCCGCGCCGACGGAAAAGACTCCTCCTCAGAAAAGCCAAAATCCGTGAAAAAAGTCCGTCTCGACAAGATTCTGCTCAAATCGGGAAAGCTTACGGAAGAAGTGTTGCAAAAGGCGTTGCTTCGCCAGAAGTCGCGCGGGGGGAAGCTGGGCACCCATCTGCTGTATTACGGAGCGTTTACCGAAGACGAACTGGTGGCCGCGCTGTCCGAACAGTACCTTATTCCTGGGATACAGCTTTCCGGCATGGAGATCCTCCAGGATACCCTGGACAAGCTGCCAGCCTCCGTGGCTAATAAACTCACGGCTCTCCCGTTTCGGTTTGACAAGACGAGAAGAGAATTGCATGTGGCGATTGCGGACCCGGACAGGCCGAACGTGCTGATTGAGGTTCAGCGTGCTTGCGGGGGCAACACGGTTGTCCTCTATGTCGCTCCGGAAGCCATTATCAGACGCGAGATCGACCGGCATTATTTCGGCAAGAGCCAATCTTCAGGGCTTGGCGCTGTGGATTTACCAGAGCTTTTTGCGGAACAAACGGGTATTCCCGACGCGGTCGCGGAGCAGATTGAAGAATCCGTCTTGTTGTTCACCCGGCAGGCATACCTGAAAAATGTTCTGCCGTCGCTTTTCGAGCGGGAGCATATTCGCCTCGTTGTTGCGGATTCCCCCGCCGGGGTGGTTGAATCTGTGAAAGCGTCCGGCTGCGTCCGAGGCCTTGTCTCGGAAGAGTGCCGGGAGGAATTCGAAAAGATTGCCGCCGCATCTGGAAACGCGGCGGCTTTTCCGGATGTCACGTATTTTGGGACGGTGAGCGGTTCCATGCTGGACAACCCCGTTTCATACGGCCGGATGTTCGAGTGTCTGTTTGCGGCTCTTCAGAATATCTCCGCCGCAAGGAATCCCGTGGGCTTGGGGCCTCTGGCGCTGATTTCAGGAGATATCGTTGAGGTCGGGCATATCCTTGGGCTTCCGCGCCTGGTGATCGACGGCCTGCGTATAGGGGCGTGCCTGCTGGTTCCCGCTTTGCCGGAAAAAAAATCGCCGCAAGAGCCTGTCAAGACGATCCAGTCCCAGTTCTTCGAAATAGACGCTTCTGTGGATGTTGCGCGCCGGATTGCTTTTCCGTGGGATGTGGCGGAATGCCTCAAGGCGCTGAAAAGCGTTCCGGTTGCCGGGAAGATGGCGATTGCCGCGGGAGTGCTCTCTATTGTCTGGTATCGTCACTATTCTCTTTCATCGCTGCGAGCCGGTTCCAGCGGAGCTATGGAGGCGCTCAAGTCCAGGTTGCGCGTCCTGGCGGGGCGGCTGGCGCCCTCTTCGGTGGTTGAAGCCTATATTCGCGTTATCGAGCAGCGTGACAGCGTAGCGGGAAGCGGGCAGGATATCTTTATCGTCGGGGAAGGCGATCTGGTGCCGGAGAATCTTCGGAACGAACTTCGAAGCCACGGTTTTCGGGTTCTGGAGTCCGAAAGCCTCCAGGAAGCCGCCAAGGCTTACCTTCGCCGCAGACCCGCGGCCATTTTGCTGCATGTGGATTCGTCCCGATCCGCGGTGGACGCTTTTTGCCGGTACATCAGGGAAGAAGTTTCGGACTCGGACACCGCCCTTATTGCGATTACCAGCCGAAACGAACCGTCGTTCCTGCTGAATCTTATGGACACCTGGTTTAACGATGTGCTTCCGATGCCAATCGACGCGCCTGTGGCGGTTGCGCGGATTTCAAGGACGCTGTCTCACCGGGAAAAAGGAGCTGTTGACGGCTCCGGCAAGGGATTCAGCGCCACGTTCAAAGATCTGTCCTTTATAGATCTTGTGCAAACGCTGGTCGGAGGCGGAAGAGATGTGAGAATGGTTGTGGATGGGCCAAGCGGACAAAGAGCGGAGATCTACTTCCGCGAAGGGAAAGTCGTGTTTGCGGTTGCGGGCAAGGCCGAAGGTCCCGATGCCTTTTACCAGGTGATCATGTGGCAGGCCGATGGCAGCTTCCGGGTAGAGCCGACCACCGCGTTTCCGGAAAGCAACATTAAGCTTCCTACGGACTATATTTTGCTGGAGGGCTTGCGTCGGCTTGATGAGGGTCTTGCCGAACGATAGAGCTGTGCGCCGCAACGGGGGAACTTGTGTGCGGAATCAACGATTGCTTCTGTTGCGTGGAATTGCCTCCTTTAATTGCGAACTCCTTACATCTGTAGTTTTTGCCAGGGAAACTTGGAAAGTTGTTCATAAACCCTGATCAGAGCACGAGGTAAAGCGCTATGGTCAAAGTATTGAGAACGGGCGTGTACATTTGTGAGGCCGGCACCGGCGCCGCCGGTAGTGTCGATTTGCGGATGCTGGCGGAATACGCCAGGGAACTCCCCTCGGTTGTAAAGGTAGTGGAATGCGAGTGTCCCAACCCTGATCCTGTATCCGTCGGTGAACAGATCAGAAAGGACAATTTCGACAGGGTGGTTATTGCCGCCGACTCCCCCGGTTACTTCAAACCGGCGTTTGCGCGCGCAATGTCTCTTGCCGGAAAGAGCCCTGAAAATGTGGTTCTTGCGTCGTTTGTCGGAAACGGAGCGGGCGCTTCCGGGTCTACGGAACGCGCCAAGGCTGTTATTTGCTGCGCCGTCAGCGGTGTTCCTTTTGGGTTGGCGGCGTCTCAAAGGAAAAAATCCGTTCATCCCGACACGCTTGTCATAGGCGGCGGCGTTGGCGGCATCCAGGCGGCCCTGGAGATCGCCGGAGCCGGGAAAAAGGTTTACATGGTCGAGAAGCTGGGCACCATTGGCGGGAAAATGGCCATGTTTGACAAAACGTTTCCGACTCTCGATTGCTCCGCCTGCATCCTGACGCCGAAGATGGTATCGGTGGGGCAGAACAAGAACATCACCCTTTGGACCTACGCTGAAGTCGAGGGCGTAAGCGGCTCCGCCGGCAATTACACCGTTACGGTCCGCAAGCGGGCGCGCCGGGTCGATGAAGCCGCGTGCGTCTCCTGCAACGCCTGCTCAAAGACTTGCCCTGGCGAAGCCCCCAGCGAGTTTGACGCCGGCATCTGCATGCGGAAAGCTATTTACATTCCATTCCCGCAGGCGGTGCCCAACTCTTTCCTGATTGACGAGAAAGCCTGCCTTTGGGTAACCAGCGGCGGCCAAAAATGCGGCACCTGCGTAAAAAAATGCGCCAAGGAAGCGATTCATCTCAACGCGCGGGATGAGATCGTCGAGATTACGGTAGGCAACATTATCGTCGCAACCGGCTTTCAGGTGTTTGACGCCGTCAAAATGGAGCGTTACGGATACGGCAGGCTTCCCAATGTAATCACCGCGCTTGAGTACGAACGGCTGACCAACGCTTCGGGGCCCACCGGCGGCAACATTGTCATGAAATCGTTGAAGTATAACAAGCGCAAGAAAGTCGACGAGTGGGTATTTGGGCCGGATAACCCCAAACCGAAAAATGTCGCGATCATACACTGCATAGGTTCGCGTGATCATAACCACAACAGATACTGCTCGCGGGTCTGTTGCATGTACTCCTTGAAGTTTGCCCATCTCGTCCGCGAGAAGCTTCCTGACGCCAACTGTTATGAGTTCTATATCGACATGCGCGCTTACGGAAAGAACTACGAAGAGTTCCTGGAGCGGGTCCACGAGGAAGGCGTCCATCTTGTCCGCGGCCGGACGGCCAAGGTCGAGGAAGCAGACGGCCAGATGCGGCTTAAGGGTGAAGATATTATCGGCGGCAAGGTTCTCGATTTTCCTGTCGATCTGGTTATCCTCTCCGTCGGCCTGGAACCGGTACCCGAATCGGAGCAGCTGGCGAGCCTGCTTGGTATCGCCCGCGACGAGGATGGTTGGTACGCCGAGAAGGATTACAACGCTGATCCGACCGGCACCGAGCGTGGCGGCATATACCTGGCCGGAGTCTGTCAGGGGCCAAAAGACATCCCCGATACCGTCGCGCAGGCGTCGGAGGTTGCCGCCCGCGTTATCAGGAGCATTCTGAGCGATCAGATGCAGGACAGCCGGAACACCTTGTCGCTTGCCGATATTGAAGACGGCTTGCGGCGCCAGGAATGAAACGGAGGACATGACATGGCCGTCCGGGCAAACCCCAATCTGCTCAAGCAACTGAAGCGCTACGGCGCCGATGACGTAACCAAGTGTTTCCATTGCGGCACCTGTTCCGCGACATGCCCGCTTTCGCAAGAGCCCTTCCTCTTCCCGCGCAAGTCCATGCGGTATCTTCAGATGGGTTTGGGGGACAGGTTGAAGGGAAACCTGGAACCGTGGCTGTGTTACTACTGCGGCGACTGCTCGGATCAGTGTCCGCGCGAGGCACAGCCGGGCGAGACCATGATGAGCATGCGCCGCTGGCTTACCGCCAAATACGATTTCACCGGGCTTTCAATGCTGTTTTATGAGTCCAGGACCGCGGAAGTTGCGGCTATCATCGTTGTGGGAATCTTGTCCGGAATAGGCTTTTATTTGCTTGGGGCGTTGAGCGGGGGCGACTTCGGCAGTTACCCCGGCTTTATTCCAGGCCACAACGCGGAGTATCTGACGGAATTGGGCTGGGATGTAAAGTCTGTTGTTCTTGTTATGGCTGTTTTCGTCCTTGGCCTTTTGGGCATCAATGTCTTGCGTATGTGGTGGTTTACGACCGGAAGCAGGAAAGATCTGAACGTCCCGTTCGACATCTATATGAAGCACATACTTTTGTGCCCTTGGCATTTCTTCACCCAGAAGCGTTACAGCGAATGCGACAAGAAGAAACCCTGGGTGGTCCATATCATCCTGATGCTTGGTTTTGTCGCGCTGTTTGCGGTCTTCCTGGCGCACATGATCTGGCAGGATGATACCCATGCGCATACATATTTGGGTCCTTTGGCCGGCGTCATGCTTGTCGGCGCTTCTTCCTTCGCCCTGAGCGGTCGTCTGAACAAGACCGAGGCCCATTACAAGTATTCCCATCATTCCGATATGAACTTTTTGTACATGTGCCTGTTTGTCGGCTTGACGGGGTTGGCGCAGCACATCGCGGGCCGTATCGGGTGCGGGGCCTTCGCTAATTTCATGTATATCCTGCACATGATGGGCGCCGTGCCGATGTTGCTCATCCAGCTTCCTTTCACCAAGTGGGCTCATCTTGTGTATCGACCGCACGCCATGTATTTTGCCGCGATCCAGGCTGATGTGATCGCGGGGCGTGAAGGGGCTAAAGGCGCGTCGGCGGTTCCGCATAAGCAGAGCGCGTAGCCTGGGAGGGATAAATGACAACCGAATGCAAGATTGGCGTGTATGTATGCAGTTGCGGAACCAATATCGGAAAAATGGTCGATTGCGACGCCGTTACCGGGTACACGAAAAATCTGCCCGGCGTAGCCGTTTGCAAGTCTTACAAATATATGTGTTCAAACCCTGGCCAGGAAATGATAGTGAAGGACATCCAGAGGTATGGCCTCGACCGCGTCGTTGTTGCCGCCTGCAGCCCGCGGATGCACGAGCCGACTTTCCGGGCCGCCATTTCTCATGGCGGTCTTAATCCCTACTATCTCGAAATGGCCAACATCCGGGAGCAGTGCAGTTGGGTGCATGATGACCACCAGCAGGCAACCGACAAAGCCAAGGCGCTCACCTGCGCCGCCGTCAAGCGCGTACCGTTCCACGAACCGTTCGATATGCAATCCGTCCCGATGAACTCCGCTTCTCTGGTTATCGGCGGCGGCGTTGCGGGACTTACGGCCGCTTTGGAGCTGGCCGACGCGAATCAGCCGGTGTATCTGGTCGAGAAAGATGGAAAGCTTGGTGGCAACCTGGCCCGGATAGACCTGACTTCTCCGTATCTTGATTCCGCGAAAGATCTGCTTGCCGAGAGGATCTGCCGGGTAACGAAAAATCCGAAGATTACCGTCATGCTTAACTCCGAGGTTGAGTCGATATCGGGCTATGTCGGCAATTTCAAGGCACAGATCAAATCGAACGGCGAAGCGGTTACGGATATTGAAATAGGCAGCATCATTGTCTGCACCGGTTTCAGGGAGTTCGACGCGTCGAAGGTTGGCGAATACGGCTACGGCAGGTTTCCGAATGTCGTAACCTCCTTTGACCTTGAAAAAATGCTGAAGGAAGGGCGCGTGGTGATGAAGGACGGGAAAACCCCGAAATACGTCACCATCATCAACTGCGTAGGCAGCCGGAGCGGGAAGTATAACCGGTATTGTTCGCGTGTTTGCTGTATGACCGCTTTGAAGTACGCAAACGGGATCAAGTCGGCGGCTCCCGACGCGTTTATTACCAACCTATATACCGATATGAACGCGTTTGGCAAAGGCTGCGAGGATTTTTACCGCCGCAGCGCCGAGCGGGACACGATTTTCATGATGTTTGACAAGCATGCTCCTCCCACCGTTTCGGCGGCGGGCAAGGGTGAACATTTCAATATGCTGGTGAAAGTTAACGAAATCCTCTCCGGGGAAGAGGTGGAGATTCCGGCCGACATGGTTGTGCTGATGGTCGGCATGGAAGCCCGTGAAGATTCCATGAATGTCGCCAGGCTGGTCAATATCAGCCGCGACAAGGACGGATGGTTTATAGAAAGCCACCCGAAACTCGACCCTGTGGCTACGAGCACCGACGGCGTGTTCATAGCCGGCGCGTGCGCCTCGCCAAAGGATATTCCGGACACCGTAGCGCAGGCGCGGGCCACCACAGCCCGTATCCTGGCGAAGATCTGCCAGGGCGAGATATGGGTGGAGCCGGTGTATGCCGAGATCAACGAAGATCTTTGTTCCGGCTGCCGGGTGTGCAATGAACTTTGTCCGTATTCCGCGATTGATTACGATCCGGTCAAAAAGCGCAGCGCCATCATCAGTGTCATGTGCAAATCGTGCGGCGGCTGCGTGGCGGGCTGCCCGTCGGGCGCGATCAAGGCAAGGCATTTCACGGATAAACAGATTTTTGAGCAGATCGAGGGGGTGCTGGAATGGGCTTCGAGCCGCGCATAGTTGGGTTCCTGTGTAACTGGTGTTCTTACACGGGGGCGGATCTTGCCGGGACGAGCCGGATCAAGTATCAGCCCAATGTGAGTATCATTCGCGTGATGTGCTCCGCCCGTATCGACCCGACGTTTGTGTTGAAAGCTCTCTCGATGGGCGCGGACGGAGTGGTCATCTGCGGGTGCCACCCCGTGGATTGCCACTACATCTCCGGGAATTACAAGGCGATGCGCCGGTTCCCGCTTCTCAAGAAACTGTTGAAAGAGTTTGGCGTTGAGGATGAGCGGGTTCGTCTGGAATGGGTCAGCGCCAGCGAAGGCCAGCGGTTCTCCGAAGTCATCAACGACATGACCGACAAGATCCGCGCGTTGGGGCCAAGCAAGATCCGGGTTCAGCTTGATGCCGACAAGGTAGAGAGGTGAGGCTATGGACAAGAAAAAACTGCAAATAGCTCTCTACTGGGGCGCGGCCTGCGGCGGATGCGATGTATCCGTTCTCGATACGAACGAGTTTATTCTTGATATCGCGGCGGCGTGCGATATCCATATGTGGCCCATTGCCCATGACGGCAAATACAAAGACATTGAGGCGTTGGAGGACGGATTCCTCGACCTGGCAATGTACAACGGGGCGGTCCGCAACAGCGAGAATGAGCATATCGCGCATCTTCTTCGCAAAAAGAGCAAGGTGATGGTGGCCTACGGTTCTTGCGCCCACATCGGCGGAATTCCGGGGCTGGCAAACACATTCACCAGGGAAGAGATCTTCGAAAGCGCGTATCTAAAAAATCCTTCAATCCAGGAAGGCAACAAGACGGTTCCGCAGCCCCAAACAGAGGTGGACGGCGGCGAGCTTACGATTCCGGCGTTCTACAAGCGCGTCTATAAACTCGACGATGTGGTTGATGTTGATTACTACATCCCAGGGTGTCCTCCCGCTCCAGAGCAGTGCAAGGCGGTGCTTTCCCTGATTGTGAGCGGCCAGCCGCTGCCGCCAAAGGGAAGCGTTGTCGGCGCGTCCGAGCGCGCGCTGTGCGAAGACTGCCAGAGGAAGAAGGACGAGAAGATGATAAAGCAGTTCTTCCGCCCTTGGCAGATCATCCAGGATCCGGAAAAGTGCCTGCTGGAGCAGGGGATCGTGTGCGCCGGTTCGGCGACCCGGTCGGGCTGCGGCGTTCGCTGCCCGGACAGCAACATGCCGTGCCGCGGCTGCTACGGCCCGATGCCTAACGTCGTCGATCAGGGCGCCAAAATAATAAGCTCTGTTTCCTCGATCATAGACAGCCAGGACCCCGAGGAGATCGACAAAATCCTTTCGGGCATACATGACATAACCGGATACGCCTACCGGTTCGGAATGGCGGGATCTTTACTGCAGAGGAGTGTCCGCTGATGGTAAAAAAAATCAGCATCGACCCGATTAGCAGGCTGGAAGGGCACGGCAAGATAGAGATCTTTCTTGACGATGACGGAAGCGTGAAGGATTGCTACTTCCAGATTCCCGAACTGCGCGGATTCGAGCGCTTTGTTGTCGGCAGGCCGATCGAGGAACTGCCGCGTATCGTCACCAGGATCTGCGGAGTGTGCCCCGCGAGCCACCACATGGCCGGCGCGAAGGCCGTCGATGGCTGCTTTGGCGGAGAGCTTCCCCCCTTGGCTAAAAAACTGCGCGACATGTACTATAACGCGCACTATATCCACAGCCACATCGCGCACTTTTACGCGTTGTCCGCGGCCGATTTTGTCTGCGGCCCGACATCTGACCCGGCCACCCGGAACATCCTCGGCGTGGTCGCCAAGGTCGGCCTTGAGGTGGGCGGAAAGGTCATAAAGTCCCGCGCTCAGGCGCAGCGGATTCAACAACTCATAGGCGGTCGGTTTACCCATCTTGTGTGGTGTATTCCGGGCGGAGTTTCCAAAGGGATAAAACCAGAGGAGCTTGCCGAGATAAAGCCTATGGTGGATGAGCTGTATGATTTCACGCAGTTCTCTTTGAAGCTGTTCAAGGATGTGGTGCTTGGCAACAAGGAGTACGTCGAGCTGATTTTGAACGGTCCATATACGCTTGATGTTCAGAATATGGGGCTGGTTGACGAGAACAACGCCGTCAACTTTTATGACGGCAAGGTTCGCGTGGTCGATTTCGAAGGCAAGGAGATCTGCAAGTACGAGCCGAAAGATTACATGAACAACGTGGCCGAGCATGTCGAGCCGTGGTCTTATCTGAAATTTCCGTACCTGAAGACTCGCGGCTGGAATGGATTTGTGGAAGGAATCGATTCGAGCATTTACATTGCGACTCCGCTTTCGCGGCTAAATGTAGCAGACAAGATGGCAACTCCGAAGGCTCAGGAAGCGTATGAAGAGATGTTCGAGACTTTGGGCGGTAAACCGAGCAAGGCCTTTTTGGCCGCGCACTGGGCCCGGCTGGTCGAGATGGTACAGAACGCCGAGACGTTAAAGAAGTACGTCAACGACCCGGAGATCACGGGCGACAATTATCGCGTTATTCCACAAAAGATTACAGGCGAAGGCGTAGGGATAGTAGAGGCGATGCGCGGCACGCTTACGCATCATTACACCTGCGACCAGAACGGGATCTGCACCAGCGCAAACCTCATTGTCGGCACCACGAACAACAACGCGCCGATGCATATGGTTACCAAGAAGGTTGCGTCCGCCATGATCAAGCCGGGGAAAGAGCCGGATCAGGGTATCCTCAACATGATCGAAATGGCGTTTCGTTCCTTCGACCCATGCTTTAGCTGCGCTACGCACAGCCTTCCCGGCCAGATGCCGCTTGAGGTGAAGATCTTCAAACATGGCGAGTTGTACAGGGAGTTCAAACGCGGTTGCTGACGTCTTGTTTTTCATGAAGGCGATTTGAAAACGCTGTTGGCAGGGATGGGAAACCCCATCCTTTCGGATGACGCGGTAGGGGTTCGTTTGGCCCGGGATATCGGCGGCAGGCTGTCCGATGCTCCGGGCCTTTTCATTATGGAGGAGTGTTCGGTCGGCGGCCTCAATATTATCGAGGTTCTGGAAGGGTACGACCGGGCAATAATCCTCGATTCGATCCGCACCGCCGGGAGCATTCCCGGCGACTGGCATCGTTTCACGTCGGCCGCGCTGCGCGAAACGATGAACCTCAGCAATATTCACGATGTAAATTTTGCCACCGCTATGGAGCTTGG
>WRHP01000034.1 GCA_009783195.1 Syntrophorhabdaceae bacterium
TCATAAACTCCGGCAGGCGATACGCGCCGAAGGTAACGTTGGTGGCCTGGGCCTTTAAATTTTCCATGTTGGCGAGAACAATATTTTTGTTTGCCGTGCGCGCCTGAGGATCTTTGAACGCGGACGAATCCACCGGACGGTTTGTCCATTTTTGCGCGTAGGTATAGGTAGTCACGGTTTCTTCGCCGCCACCGAGTTTCTTCTTTTTTTCCGACTTGGATTGCTCTATCCATTGGTAAAACTCCACCTCGCGTTCCAGGCGGATGGCGTTGATTGATACCCCGAAGATAGGGTCGTTCAACGTATCATTGGTCGCAACCGGGCCAACGGCATGGACAAGCCGGCCGTTTTTGGACTGGTCCAAATTGCTTATATCTTCCAGTTCCTGCGTTAGAGATTGCGCCTGACGCAGGGCATCCCCGGTTCCCACAAAATTTCCTTCGTTCCACCACAGCAAGGCTGTGCCTGCGGCAATCAAGACCAGGCCGAACACTATGCCCCGAAAGGAAGACCCTAAACGATTGAACCAACCGGTTGATGTTGTTTCCGTATAAGCCATCATCTATCTCCTTTTTGGAGCATTTTTATTTGGCCAAGCACTATTTACGTTCAGCCGTTTTCAGAAATCATCCCACGGAAGATTTTAAAAAAGAAGTCATAAGAAAAAATTTTACAAATCATCCTTCAGGGTGATACACGCATCCGCTTCTTGCTGTTACACCTACATAGGCTGTTGTCAAAACATGAAGAAGCTCCAAGAGGAAGCAGGTTTGAAACCATCATGAATCAATCTATTTTTATTCTTACCCAGGTATAATTCGGCAGCTTGGCATTTGAACGGTAGACACGCGTATGTTCCGCGTTCACCGCGTAGGCGGCCGTGATATCTTCGCCCGTTTTCGGGTAAACAAAAACGACATAATAATCCAGACCGTCGATTTTAGTCAGGTTGCCGCTGTATTCCAGCCGCATGCCGGCGGCAATGAGATCCCTGGTTTCTTTACAGGTGTTTTCAAGAATATGCCTGACCCGCTCTTCCTCTTCCGTGGCAATTACAGAACCACTGGCGCTTACCCCCCTTAGAAAACGCGCGCTTTCAAGCCCGGCGCCGTCATAGGCGAAAAGCCACTCCGCCCACCTGTCTTCAAACACCACCGTCAGCTTCATCGAGGGTATGCCTTCGCTCAGGAAAGCCTTCAGCTTGATCGGCTCGTTCAACTTCCCAGCAAACTCAGCCGGGGTGCCCGTTATGTTAAGCTCTCCCGTATCTTCTTGATATTTAAGCGTATGTACCGCGATATTGAGATTGTCCTTCAGCGGAACGAGCAGAATTACCTCACCGCCGGGCTGTATTTCGTAGCTCCGCGCGTTGGCAGCGGCAGCGTTAAGGGCTTTGTATTCCTCCGCCGAGGGATTAGCCAGGACAATCAGCAGATCGTCTTTGTCCGCTCGGGCTAACAGCTTCGAAATTTGCGGCGAAATGCCCCCGGCTTTACGGTCCGTCGCGGCAGGCGAATTTGCCGCGGCTTCGGCCGGCTTGGTTACGTGGCCGGATAGACAAAGCAGAGTACAAATCAAAATTGAGATTACTACGGTTTTTTTCATTCATAACCTCCGTTCATAAAATCTTGGCGTACTTATGCGTTTGCGCTTGAGCTTGCCTTGGCCATACCCGGATGTAGTATCCCTCTGAATTCACAACACCGGTTGTAGTTTTTGCGACCTGAATTCCGTTAGACTTTTATAGCCTGTGGATTGATGCGTACGCTCCTTGTTATACCAAGTCAGCCAACGGTTTATAATACGATTGGCGGTTTTGAAGTTATCAAAAATTGCGTATTTTCAAGAAAATCTCTATTCAAATCAATCGCCATATTATATAGAAAATGACAAACGCGCATCGAGTGTGTTTTGCGAAAGCTGGGCGGCTCGTCCGAAAGGCAGTACCAAGAATTACCTTTTGTGCCTCGTAGCAAGTTCAGCAAACTAAAGCCTGCGCCAAACCGCCCGGACATTACCCGCAAGCGGAACAGCGCAATGGACAATGAAGCAGAAAATTGAACGTTAAGAAAGGAATATAACTATGGAAAACGAAAAACTTATAACAGTTTTAACGGTTGCTCATACACACGAAATCGCGGTAATTCGAAGCATATTGGATGCGGAAGGCATCTTTTATTTTGTAAAAGATGAATTTACTGTGCAAATCAACCCTATTTATTCCAACATGATTGGCGGAGCAAGACTTCAGGTTTTAGAAAAAGATTTAAGTCAAGTCGTTGAACTCTTGAAAGAGGGAGGCTACATTAAGGAAGAAGATTTACAACCTTTTGATTAGTCGCTACATATAAATAACCATTTAAATGATCAACAAGCATTCATTTTTTCATGAGAGGCATTATTGTTTTAATTGCAATAAAATGAGGGTCAGGCCAGTTTTTCGGTGCGGATGATCAGTCCGTACCTATAGCAGTTTAAATTTAAATACTTGTATGCGCAATGCTACCATAGCCACATAGTGACTGACTATCCAATGAATGGCGGCAACGAATAGCTCATTTCTTCAGGATATGCAAGCACTTGAACCAAAAACGCTCTATCCGGGGAAGTATTGTTGCCTTATCGAACAGCACTCTACAGTTTTTAACATTTATTTCCTCGCTCAAACAATTCGTATGCCCCCTGCCACCAACAACTGTTTCAGATATACTTCTTGATATATTCCGGAAAAACCTCCTTAAATTTTAATAATTTCTCAATAGACCATTCTTTTATTTTAGTTAATTCTTCCGTATCTAAATTAATGTGACCGTCAATATATACCGCTATTCTGCATGCACGCTTATCATCCAATCTTTCCCACTTTATATCAGAGCTAAACTTTTTTCCTATAGCTTCTTTTTCAGCGAATAATTTATCAAAAATATCTTTATTTTTATCTTTATCGCCACTATCCAAATAAATTTCGACTCTTGCTCTGTCATTTAACGCAAAACTCGCGTTATAAGTATATATTTTTGAATTTTCTGAAGAAAAAGCATACCAATTTTGAGGCTGCCCCACTTTTGCGTTTGTGAATTTGTGTTTCTCTCTTAATTCATCAATTAATATCTGAAAATATTGCCTATATCTCTCTTGCGTATCGGAATTTTCAGTTATTTGAATTGCTTTGTTCTTTTTGGGAGACTCTATTGCTTTGAACAGCGGAACCGGCCTTGAGTCGTCAATCTGAATGATTTCCAATTGAATTGCATAAAACTCTATGCCATCCATTGTATTATTATTTAACCATTCTATAGTTTTTCTATGTTCGTCTTTAAATGATTCCGCTATCCATATCACACAAGAAGCATTTACCCCCGCGCAATACAGCAATATTTGCCCTAAATGCTTATGATCGCTGGCTCCATATTGATTTTCAATCACTATGACACTCGAAGACGAAAGGTCTTTTGCCACAATATCAGCAGAAAAACCTCCCACAGCATACTCCTTTTGAATGATTTCAATTTCTCTTTCCAATATATCTGACAATTGTTTAATATTATCCGCTAACCATGGAGTAAAATCGCCTGGTTCACTTGGCCATATTTTTCTAATATCAACAGTTTTTAAAGTCCCTAATTCAATAGCCATATAGCACCATCCTCTTATTATTTATGGACACTTCTATAAATCAATAATCAACAGTAGCGAAAACATCACAAATTCACCAACACATCAAACACGGCACAAATAAAATAAGTAAACCTAAAGAAGCTCTGATTTATTTCGACTTTTCTTCTGCGGCCACACCCGCAGCCTGGTTCAATTCTGACATCCTATGCCGCGCTCGTGACCAAGCCCATTGCTCATCTTCTGTCAGGTCATTTTTACCGTGAAAGACCAAGACCACCGCCATCGCTTCAGCGGCGCTCAAATGAAATTTTTTAGACAGCGCCACCGCCTCTTTGCGAGGGAGTGTTTCCGCAATATACAACGCTTGCTTATCGATTTCGTCCACCGGCGTTTCCATGAAATTTTTCAGCGCCTCATCAAACGTAGCGTATGGCATTGCACCCTCTATCTTCTCTGAAAAGTTACTACGTTCCCGTTTTCGTTGCCTTCAGCAGCCGGCGGCGGTTCCGTGCTTTGAGCATCTTTTCTGTCACGTAGTTTGTCAAGGTAATTGCCCCATTGCTCCATCATATGGCGGCACTCTTTCAAATGTTGCCAAATATTGGCTTATTGGTGGCGCACAACTCAAGGGGGGCAGGATAGGGCAAGGGAGCGTAGGGAAATCCGCTCAAAAGTCCAGTTGCGATTCGTGGATGTCAAACGCTTTGGCGATTTTATCGCGGCTGGACTTTCGGATAGATTTTTTAGCCTCAAGTTGCGCATACGCGCCTTGAGTGATACCCATTCGCTTTGCAACTTCTGTCTGAGTTAGCTCTTTATATTCGCGCCACGCACGGGCGGCGGACCACTCGTTATCCATTGCCAAGTCCACTACGGCAGCAGGGATTCCATGTTTTACCTTGTTTTCCCCTTTGACGAAAGCCTGATAATCGGCAAACGGGATGACCACAAAGGCGGGCTGGCCTTCGGCGTCGCGAAGGATTTGTACGGATTCAGTAAGTGCGTTCATCGCGTTTTTTTACCTCCTCTATCCAAACTATTTTAGCTATGCCGTCAAAATCGAAAAACACACGAAAGTTTCCCACTCTCAGTCTGTATTGATATTTATGATTAACCAGCGCCCTGATGTCCTGGTTTTGACAGTTTGGCATGCTCGCCAGTTTGTTGCATTCAGCTCTAACCACTTTACTGTCCGACGATTGCAGTTTGCGCAGTTGCTTGGCCGCCTTGTTAGAGTAAGTAACGCTATTCACGGGATCAATTATACGCAAATTATTAGATATACCAATCAAAAACTAATATTTCGACAAAAGGAGACCGACCCTTCCTCCTCCCCGACGGGGAGAAAGGGGGTTAGTTGGAAGAAGGAAACAATCCGCGAAACTCACTTCCGAATCCGCGCCTGTCGTGCCGCCTGGTGGCGCATAACTCAAGTGGAGCAGGATATGAGCATCGCGACTGCTTGAGCCGGAACAATCAAAAATTGGCCGCCTGACATAATGTCCAAAAAGCTAAACCCCACAAGGCTTTTTAGGCTTTGCGGGGCTTTATGAAATCATGAAATGGTGGGCCATGAAGGAATCGAACCTTCAACCTCCTGATTAAGAGTCAGTTGCTCTGCCGGATTGAGCTAATGGCCCACAATGGAAAGATCGGAAAAAGACCGCACATCATATAAAACAAAAACGGCATCTGTCAAACCAGCCAGGCCGCGCGATCAACGACAGCCTGTATCAAACCCTTCAACCGGGCACGGCACAAAAAACTGGCGCGCCTGGGAGGAATCGAACCTCCGCACCCGGCTCCGGAGGCCGGCGCTCTATCCCCTGAGCTACAGGCGCAAAAAATGGGGTGAGTGACGGGGATTGAACCCGCGGCAGCCAGAGCCACAGTCTGGAGCTCTACCACTGAGCTACACTCACCGCCTATGGCTTATTAAGCAACTTGAGATTATATGAACTGATGCGTATCAGGGTCAACGATAAATTCAGGTATCACGCCGGAGGACGAAAGTTTTTCAACCGCAGAGCGTTTGCGACCACCGAGACCGAGGACAATCCCATCGCCGCCGCCGCGTATACCGGGTTTAGCAGCAACCGGAAAAACGGATAGAAAACCCCGGCCGCCGCAGGGATAAGAATCACATTGTAAGCAAAAGCCCAAAACAGGTTCTGCTTGATATTGCGCAGCGTCGCGCGGCTCAAATGTATGGCGGAGACCACTCCTTTAAGATCACCTCTCATCAACACAATATCGCCCGATTCAACCGCGATGTCGGCGCCGGTCCCGATAGCAATCCCGATATCCGCTTGGGCCAGCGCGGGAGCGTCATTTATGCCATCCCCCACCATAGCCACAATTTTTTGCTCTTTCTGAAGCGCCAAAACTTCCCGCGCTTTGCGATCGGGCAGCACTCCCGCTATCACGCGGTCTATTCCAACCTCTTTCGCAACGTTTTCCGCCGTACGGGGATTATCCCCGGTGAGCATCACAACATCGAGCCCCATTTCCCGGAGCTGCCGGATGGCTTCCGCCGCCCCCTCCTTGATTGCGTCTGTGATCGGAATCACGCCGGCCGCCAGGCCGTCAACCGCCAAGCATATAGGCGTTCCACCGGAATCGGAAATTTCCGCTACGAGATCAGCAAGCGACGCGCAAGAAACGCCTGACTCATCCAGCCATGAAAGGCTACCGGACAAAACAACATGGCCATCGACCACAGCCCGGACCCCTTTTCCCGGTATCTGGACAAACTCTCTGGGGGCATTGATTTCGATCCTTTTTTTCCCGGCGGCACGGGCCACCGCATCCGCCAGAGGGTGGGAAGACCCGCTCTCGGCGCACGCGGCCAGGTAAAGCAGCTCCCGCTCCCCAGCTTCCCCGGAGAAACCGCCGCCAGAAACGGCACGCACGGAACCCGCCTCCGGCCTGCCGCGCGTCACGGTTCCGGTCTTGTCGAGAAGGATCGTGGTTATCTTCCGGGCGGTTTCCAGCGCCGCGCCATCCCGCACCAGAATCCCCATTTCAGCCCCTCGGCCTGTCGAGACCATAATCGAGGTAGGCGTGGCAAGCCCCATCGCGCATGGACACGCGATGATAAGGACCGAAATCATATTGACCAGCGCGTATGTCCCGCGCGGCTCCGGGCCAAAAAAGTACCAGACAAAAAATGTAAGCGCCGCCGCCGCCATCACCAAAGGAACGAAATACGAAGCAAGCGCATCCGCAAGCCGACCGATAGGCGGCTTGCTCCCCTGCGCCTCGCGCACCATCGCCACAATCCGAGCCAGCATGGTCTCCCGGCCCACGCGCGTGGCGGTAAATACCAGGCGGCCGTTCAAATTGATTGTCCCGCCCATGACGACGCTTCCCGGCTCCTTGTTCACAGGAATCGGCTCGCCGCTAAACATCGACTCGTTTACCGACGAGTGGCCCTCCTCCACCACGCCGTCCACGGGAATCTTCTCTCCCGGCCGGATAACCACGCGGTCGCCTGTCTCCACCGTTTCGATGGGTACATCAGCCTCCCCTTCTTCCAGAATAAGGCGCGCTGTTTTTGGGGCCAGCCCAATAAGCCGTTTAACGGCGGCGGAAGTACGCCCCCTGGCTTTTGTCTCGAAATAGCGCCCTACCAAGACAAGGACGATGATCGCCGCGGATGTCTCGAAATACAGGTGCGCCTCCATTCCTTTTGCGCTTACCCAGCGGGGAGCAAATGTCGCGACAACACTGTAGAAATAGGCAGCCGACGCGCCAATGGCAACCAGCGTATTCATATTCGCGGAACCGTGGCGGGCAGAAGTGAAAGCGCCGCGATAATAGCGGGAGCCGGAATAGAACTGGATCGGCGTGGCCAACAGAAACTGCAAGACAGCCTGCGAGAAACGCGACATCGGCATAATGTGTTCCGCGCCGATGAGCATAAGACCATGGGACAGCGCAAGCAGCGGAACGCCGCAGGCAAGCCCGACCCACAGCCGGGAAAGAAGCTTCTTCTCCTCCTCAAGTTGCATCTGTTCCTGCCGCGCCACCGGGTCATCGCCTGGAGCGACAACGGGAACAGTAAAACCCAACGCCTCCACCGCCGCCCGGAAATTCTCGGCGGTCGCCGCGCCCGGATTATATTCCACCGTCGCCGTTCCGGACGCGAGGTTGACGTTTGCCGAGATAACTCCTGGAACATTGCAAAGCGCGCGCTCTACGCGCGACACGCACGAAGCGCATGCCATCCCGCCCACATGTGAAACCCACCGCGCTTTGGGAGATCCGTTCGACGGCTTGTCATTCATAATCTTGTCCATCTGAAAAGGATACAACGGACCGCTCCGCCAAACCTATGCAATCCTGATCGAATCTGAACAATGCCGTTCATTATTCCCGGATTTGCCGTTGGCTTTCTGCTTTATAAAGCCGGTTTCTTTGCGACCCGAGACCACAGACAAGCGCTTGCGGATGACAAAACTTGAACGCGAGGTCCGCGAGCTTCGACGAGCCAGCAAGAATATCAAAGAGCGCCGCTTTCTTTGAGGCAGAGTTATACCATCGCGTCAGAAGATGATCGTCTGCATTGACGTTCACAGTAAGCGTTTCGTGGTCGAGCCGATCTGAAAACAGACGCCAATCGCCCCGTCCGCCTGTCACGCGCCAAAGGCAATCCGCCATTCGAGCAAAACGGGACAAACCCGGCAACGAATCAAACAACAAGCTTTGGCGTTGATAATGCAATTGCCGACATTTAAATCGACGCTTTTTCGAGCACTCTTAAAATGAAAAAGGACGGGGCATACCGCCCCGTCCTTCTTTACATCAAGCCCTTATGCTTTAAAGGCATTTACTTCCAAGCCCACCGCAGCGTTTTTGTGGGCCGACAGAACCTTTATTTGCAACTATCGGTACACGCCTTAAGCTCTGCCTGGCGAGCGGCACATATCGCCGGGAAAAGAGGCTGGCCGTTGGCTTTGGTAATGCAACTGCCGTCGTTGAACCTGGCGAGACTGCTTTCAAGGCACTTGCAATCCCTCTTGCCATATTTACTCGGCTGTAGATCCATCATCTCCAGCGCTGCCCGGCCCAGAACACCGTAAGGGTTGCCCATAGTTTCGGGTAACTCAAAGTGGTCGTACCCATAGCCGACCCGATGGGTAACTTTCTTGCCCGCGGCTTCGGCAGCCGTTACGAAATCCCTGCTTTGACGTTGAAACTCCGGAGTATCCCCCGTGCCATATATGATGTGAATCGGCGAGACGAGATACTGCAAATTTTTTATCGCGCTCAATTTGTTAACCGTGTCATCAAGCGCAAAGTCCACAAACGTATTCCGATAGGAAAGTGAAACGGGAGTGAGATCATACATCCCGCTGCTGCACAAGCCGCCCTTTATTACGTTCGCCGGAACACCCAAGCTGGCCCAGTCGGTCGTCATCATCGCGCCGCAAAGGTGGCCTCCGGAGGAGTGCCCGGAGATGTATATCTTGTTCTTGTCCCCATTAAACGATTCGGCATTGTTGTAAACCCACACAATGGCTTTTCTTATCTGATTGGCCATTGCCATGATGCTCATATTGGTGGTTTGGGTGACGTTTACGAAGTTAAGAGGGATGTAGTGCGCCCCTGCTTCCATGAACATATCGGCGCCGGTTACCGAGTTTTCCGCCGACCCTGACTGCCATGAGCCGCCGTGTATATAGACAAGGATAGGCGACTTTGCCTGGTTCAAAGAGCGATACAGAAGCAGGTATTGGCGCTCATTATATTGATCTCCCGCGCTCCCGTATTCGAATCTGTCAGGAGCGGGATAATTTGCGGCAAGCTCGGAACGTAAAGTGCTGCCCCGCAAACTTGTGTTGGGAGGCTGGCCGCTCCAGTTACCCTGGAGGTACACGAAATCAATCTGGTTCTTGCAATACCCCGCCCCGTCCATAGCGCCCGGATTACCCGCCCCCCAAATAATGGGATCGCCAGGAGGATCACAAGCCGGAATTTCAACCGCGGAAAAACCTGAAACCGGTAAAAGCATTATGGCCGCCGCTATTGACGCGATAACCAGCAAGGGCAACTTCACGTTCAATCGTTTCATTATGATTTCTCCTTTTTGAAATTTTGTTTTTCTTCCGATTAACTTCTTGAGCATGCAATGACACTTTCGGCGTTACCACCTCCTCCCGGACGCAAATAGCCCATTCCGAACGCAAATTGAAACGCGTTTACACCTGAAGCAAAATCGCTTCCAGCTCCCGCGGAGCGTCAGGCTCAAGCAAATTGTTGATATACGCACAACATTAAGCAAACCGGGCGTGAATGTAATTCGCATTTGACAACTTCGACATGAACATATGTTTGCGAGGCGGACGCGCGCGGGAGGCAATCAACAAACAGGCTTACAGATACAGGGAGCGACCGCGTCATATCAGGTGATAGGATGAGGATGTCCGGGGCACGGGTTCGAAGGATCGCAGCCATTATGCCGACATGGCATCGGCCGCCGCCTGACTTACTCAGAAATCACATGCCGCGGGAAAACAATTTACTGAACTTGACGCATATAACTAAACGGTTGATATACTTATCCGGTTGCGCCTGTAGCTCAGGTGGATAGAGCAGCTGCCTTCTAAGCAGCGGGCCGGGAGTTCGAATCTCTCCAGGCGCGCCAGTTTCTTTGTCTATTTATGATCCGCAATCCGCGGATCCATATTTTTCAAGCGGGAGGAAAACGAGGATGCTCATTTGTAAAATCTGCGGGTATAAAGATTTTGAAGACAAAAAAGAACCCTGCAAACACTCGCCGACGCGCAAACATATGATGATTGAAGAGATCCCGGAAGGGTATTTCTGCCAGCACTGCGGATATACTTCCTACACCTGCGAGCTTGGAGATTGCCCGAACAGCCCGGCGAAAAAGCATGTCTATATCGGACAGAAAAACAGCGCCTATATCTGCAAGTATTGCGGCTGGGAACCCTCTTACGTGATGGGCGGCGTATGTAAAATCAGCCCGCACGGGTTCCACGAATTCATGTAATTCCAAACCGGCGCGGGAAGCGGCAAGGCTTCCTACGGATTGTTCCGGAGCAGGGCAAAGACGCTTTTTTCGTCTTTGTCTTGCGAGTGCGCCGTAACCAGATCGTCAGGTCATTAATGTTTGTATACGATGGAGTCATGCCGGTCCGGCAACACGCCGCCGCATTGAAGTCACCCGAGGGATGCAAATGAAAGTCCTGTTTCTGTACCCTTCGTTCCCCGACACATTTTGGAGCTTCCGCCACGCCTTGCCGTTTATCGGCAAACGATCCTCTTTCCCGCCGCTGGGGTTGATGACCGTTTCCGCGATGCTTCCGCCGCACTGGAAGCGCAAGCTGGTAGACACCAATGTGGAGAAGCTTCGCGCCAAAGACCTGAAATGGGCGGATGTGGTGTTTTTGAGCGCGATGCTGATCCAGGAATCGTCGCTCAAACAGCTAATCGGCAGATGCCGGAAAGCGGGAGTCCCGACGGTAGTCGGCGGTCCGATCACAAGCGCGGAAAACCCCTGCTACGCCGAAGCGGACCACATTGTCCGCGGCGAGGCGGAACCAATCATCGACGAACTGATCGCGGACCTGAAAGCGGGAAAAGCGCGTCGCGTCTACGAAACAAAAAACCTGGCCGACATCACCCGCGTGCCCACTCCGGATTACAGCCTCGCGCGCCTTGGAAAGTACAGCTCGATGCCGGTACAGTATTCCCGCGGATGCCCCTTCGCCTGCGAGTTCTGCGACGTGATCGAGCTCTTCGGACGCACCCCGCGGATCAAGACCACGCAGCAGGTGCTCCATGAATTCGAGCGGCTCTACCACCTTGGATGGCGAGGATCTGTGTTCCTTGTTGACGACAATTTCGTCGGAAACAAATCCGCAATAAAGGAGCTTCTCCCAAGGATCACCGACTGGATGGGAAGCCGCGACAATCCTTTCTACCTGTTCACCCAGGCCTCGATAAACCTGGCTGACGACGACCATCTGCTGTCTCTAATGCGGGCGGCCCGGTTTGAAAAAGTGTTCATCGGAATCGAGACCCCTTCGGCGGAATGCAACCGGGCGGCGGGAAAGATGCAAAACGTAAACTCCGACATGCTGGCAAGCGTGCGGCGCCTCCATGAATTCGGAATGGAGGTCATGGGCGGATTTATCGTCGGCTTCGACCAGGACCCCCCGGAAGTATTCGAGCAGCAGATCGACTTCATCCGCGAGGCGGCAATCCCCGTCTCCATGGTCGGGCTACTGAACGCGCTCCCCAATACGCGGCTTTGGCGCCGCCTTTCCGAGGAAGGCCGGATTCTGCGGCAAAGCGCGGGAAATAATACCGAAGCCCTGCTTAACTACATACCCAAGATGAATCCTGAAACGCTATTGGCCGGATACCAGAATGTGCTCTCTTCCATATACAGCCCTTCCGAATATTTCGAGAGGACGTTGACGCTTCTGAGTAGGCTTGGAGCGCGTCCTTATACAAAGCGGGTCCTTTCCGACTACCTCGGCTTGGTCCGCTCGTTTGTCCGGCAAGGCATCTTCGCGCGATACCGCGTGACGTACTGGCGTTTCATAGGAAAAGCGCTGCGCTGCGCGCCCAAACATCTTGGTCTGGCCGTAACCCTGGCCATCATGGGCCACCACTTTTTCATCATGACAAACCGGATGCAATCAAAACCTTCCCGGTAACAGGAGACGTACGCCTTTACAGGGCAACGCGGAGCCACGATGAAAGCCAGTCTAAATACTGCCTCCTACTTTCTAAAAACCGGAATCTGGCTCGCTCCCGAAGGAAATCACTCAAGGATCAAAAAATTTTTCCTGAATCTTCTGAAGGTTTCCCTGCTCTCAATCCGCGGATACGACAAGAACAGCCTGGAAATGCGGGTCTCGTCGCTAACGTTCTACACATTCCTCTCCATGGTCCCAACCATCGCGGTTGCTTTCGGAATAGCGAAGGGCTTTGGCCTGGACAGACTCCTGAAAGTGTCGCTTACATCGGCGCTCTATCAACAAGAACACATCATGGAGACAGTGTTCGAATACGCCGACGTGATGCTCCAGAAAACCAGCGGCGGAATCGTCGCGGGCATCGGCATCCCCCTGTTGTTGTGGACAATATTCAAACTCCTTGGCTCCATAGAAGAAACCTTCAACACTATATGGAAGGTTCCAGAATCACGCAGCATCGGGAGAAAAACCGCGGACTACCTTTCTCTTGCTCTGGTCGGGCCGATCTTTTTCATTGTGTCCACCAGTTTGACGGTCACACTGATGGCTCACATAAAAACAATCACTCACACAGCCTCGGAGTGGGGAATTCCCCCGCCGTTGGTTACCGTCCCGCTTCGGTTCATTCCGTTCATCATGGTTTGGTCGCTGTTCTCTTTCATCCTTATCTGGATGCCGAATACCCGCGTCCGATGGGACGCGGGCATTATCGCCGGCATCATCGCCGGAACCTCCTACCAATTGCTCCAATGGGCCTACATCGCGTTCCAGATCGACGTATCGAAGAACAACGCCATATACGGAAGCCTTGCGGCCATCCCTCTTCTTCTCGCGTGGATGCAGATAAGCTGGCGGATCGTCCTGCTCGGTTCCGAAATATCCCACGCAATCCAGGAACTGGATACTCTCGGATACCCTACGGAATCAGATGACATAAACCCACGCCACCGCAAAATACTTGCCATCCTGATTGTCAGCGAAATAGTGAAAGGCTTCAAAGATGAGACGGAACGGCTTACCTCCAGGGAGATCGCCGCAAAGCTGAAGATATCCTCGTGCCTAGCCAACAGCATCCTTTTCGAGCTGTCAGACGCGGGCCTTGTCGCCGCCGTCAAACCAAACAGGAAAGACAAAAGAGAAACATGGCAGCCTGGCAAAGATATTCACCAGATCACCGTGGCGTCGATCATCGAGGCCATTGACCAAAACGGAACCGTCGAGCTTGACTGCCTGATGTCGGACGAGTTCCGGTCGGTTTTAGAAATCATGGACAACTTTTCTCAAACGATAGACGCTTCTCCGGCAAACCGACCGATCATGAACCTGTAAATTGCGAGGACTTCCCCAAACGCGGCACAAAATATATCATTCTCAGGATGCGCTTTCTTAAAGCTTCCCGGACCGGCCATTTCATGCGCGTCAGCGCGAACCCGCCGAGAACCTATTATCGGCCAGTCTGTTCAAGCCGGCAACGGATGAGCGGGCCGACCGGTTTGGTCGAGCCATTTGATCTCCCAACCGCCCTGTGTGAACGCGGCGCCGCTGGAAATGATCACAAAAGATTTCACGGTTTCTAATGACAGGAGGACAGACCAATGAGAATCAAACCCGATATGACGGAATACGAATTTATAGAGGAAATCGCCGACAATTTCCTTTTCGAAGAAAGCAATGAGTACGAGGAGGCAATGCGCGTAGGCGCGAAGATCTCCGACAACGCCGCGCTGATGATCGGTTACGAAATGGCCAAGGGAGATTCTTTTGCCGGGCCGGAAGCAAACGCTAAAATTCTCGACATTATGGCGCAGGAACGACCGACGCCCGTGGTGCTTGCGGCTATCCCGATCATCCGGGAGCTTATGGACGGCAAACCGGCAAACAAGGAAGACGCGGCAAAGCTGCTTGCGGCCTGCAAGGAAAATCCGGGCGCGTGGAGCGGATTGAGTATCGTATTGTGCGCCGATGAATCGCTTGAGTCGGAAGTGGACGCCCTTATGGCTCAGTGGAACGAATCGAACGACGCCTGATATACGCCGCCAGGTTGTCCAGGTATGAATAGGCGACCGGAATCGCCAGCAACGTAAGCAAAAGCGACAGCGTCTGTCCGCCGATTACAACCACCGCGATCGCCCGCCGCTCTTCCGCGCCCGGCCCCGTGCCAAGAGCCAGCGGCATCATTCCCGCGACAAACGTCATCGTGGTCATAAGGATCGGGCGCAGCCGGTCCCGCGTCCCCTGACGGATCGCCGATTCCAGGTCCATTCCCTCGGAACGCAGGTTGTTCATGTGATCTATCTGCAAAATGGCGTTTTTCTTTACCACGCCAAATAGCACCAGAATACCCAATGCCGAATACAGGTTAAGGGTGTTCCCCGTCAACCAGATCGACACCAGCGCGAACGGAATGGAAAGCGGGATGGAGAGCAAAATGGTAAACGGGTGGACCAGACTCTCGAACTGGGAAGCCAGAATCATGTACATAAATATGATCGAAAGAGTGAATGCCCAGATAAACTCGACGAACGTTTTCTCGAGTTCCTTTCCCCGGCCGGAAACGCTCGTCGTGTAACCGGCGGGCAGGTTCATCTTCTCGACCGCCGCGCGGAGAGCGGCCAGACGGTCCGCCAGCGCAAACCCCGACGCCACAGAACCCCGCAGGCGAACCTCCCGCTGCCGGTCGAGCCGGTCGATACGCGAAGCGCTTTTTACCCGCTCAACTTTCGCAACATCGCCGATCTGTACGATTCCGCCGTCCTCTCTCGGAACATACAACCCGCTGATCGACGAGGGATCGGCGCGGTCCTCCCCTCTCAAGCGAAGCTGTACCTTGTACTCCTCATCGTTGCCGGGGTCACGAAACCGCGACACCTCTTCGTCTCCGCCCACCATCAGCCGGACCGCCGTCCCCACGCGCTCCGGGTCCACGCGCAGATCCGCCGCGCGGGCGCGGTCGATCTGAACCCTGAGTTCCGGCCTGTCGAGCTTAAGCGTCGTGTCCGCTTCCATGATCCCAAGCTCATCCTGCCGGGCAACCAGGCTTTCCGCGTATGACGACAGCGCGCTCAGATCCGGCCCCCTGAAGACAAAATTTATATCCCATGAGCCCCCGCCGATGTTGAAGCCGCCTATATTGCGTGTGGATGTCCGAAGGTCCGTGTATTTTCGCATTCGGGCACGCACACTCTGCATCACTTCCTTCTGTGAGCGGTTTCCGCTGAACGCTTTCCAGGGTTTCAGCCGCGCCGTATCCTTCAGCAATCGCGAGATCGAGAAAACACGCTCCCCATACGGAATCATCCGCACATACATACGTCCTTCGGCCACACCGCCGATCCAGCCGCCTCCCGCCGTCGACAAAACCATCCGCACACCGTGGACGGAGCGAACCTCATCGGCCAGCGTGTTCATGATCTCGTCCATGCTCGCCAGGCTCACGCCTTGCGGCGCGAAGACATTCATGGCGAACTCCCCCTCGTCCGCATCCGAAGGAAGATAATCCTGCCGAATCACTCCGTAGAGAGGAACCATCGAAAGAATGACTCCAACTGACAACAGCGCTACCGCCTTCCGGTTTCGCAGGGATAAATCGAGCGACCAGCTATACCATTCGTCAATCAGGCGGTAGAAACCGCCGCGGGAGTCAGCCTGCTCTCCTTCTCCCTCCTCCTGGCTTTTAAGAAGCCTGGCGCTCATCATGGGAGTAAGCGTAAAAGAGACAAGCAGGCTTACCAACACGGCAACGGCCGCGGTGATGCCGAACTGGTAAAGGAACCGGCCGGAGATACTCGACATAAACGACACCGGGATGAATATGATCACCAAAGAGAAAGTGGTGGCCGTTACGGCCAAGCCGATGTCGGCCGTGGCCGCCCGCGCGGCCTCAAACGGCGGCATCTTCTTTTCTTCAATAAACCGGAAGATGTTCTCCAGGACAACGATGGCGTCGTCGATAACGATCCCTACAACCAGAACGAGAGCCAGCATGGTTACGCTGTTCAGCGTGAAATTTAGCGCCCACATCATGCCGAAGGTGGATATGACCGAAGAGGGGATGGCAACGGCGGCAATCAGCATGGAGCGCCAGTTTCGCATGAAAGCAAGAACGACCAGAGAGGCGAGGATGCTCCCGAGGATGAGATGCACGTTGATTTCGTGCATCGCGGCGTGAATGTAGAGCGACTGATCCTGGATAATCGTCACATTTACGCCGGAGGGAAGCTCCGCCTTCGATCTGTCGATTGCTTTCTTTGCCGCTTCGATGACGGCGACCGTATTGGCGCCGGACTGCCGCCGGACTTCGATGATGACAGTGGGGACGCCATTTAGCCGCGCCGTAGAGCGTTGCTCCCTGGTTCCGTCCTCCACGCTGCCGACATCGCGGATGCGGATATGCTCCCCGCCGATCGTGGCGACAACCATGTCTTCAAAAGCGCGCGGGTCGCCCAGCCGGCCAATCGTGCGGATTGTCTCTTCGCGTGTCCCGCGCGTGACGTTGCCGCCGGAGGCGTCCATGTTCTGGCGGACGATCGCGTCGCGCACAGCGGTGATCGGAATCCGGAAGGCGGTCAGCCGGTCGGCTTCCACCCACACGTTGATCGCCCGATCCAGCCCGCCAACCAGGCGCACTTCCCCTACGCCTGAAGAGCGTTCCAGGCGAATCTTCACAATTTTGTCGGCAAACTCGGTCAGCTCGCGTAGCGTCAGATCGCCGGAGAGCGCCAGCGTCAGAACCGGCTGCTGATCGTTGTCGAACTTGGAAACCAGCGGAACGGTCGCGTCATCGGGAAGATCCTCAAGAACGGTGCTTACCCGGTCACGGATATCCTGGGCCGCCACGTCAATATTGCGGTTCAGGTTGAATGTAACGATTACGTTGGAAACGCCTGTTCCGGATATAGACCTAAGCTCGTCGATACCCTCGACAGTGTTTACCGCCTCCTCGATCCTCTTGGAGACCTCTGTCTCCATCTCTTCCGCGGAAGCGCCAGGCAGATTCGTGCGAACTGAAACGGTGGGCAGATCCACGGAAGGGAACCGATCGACGCCAAGCCGCATGTACGCGGTTATCCCGATCACGGTCAACGCAAGGATGATCATGGTCGCGAAGACCGGGCGGCGTATACAAATTTCGGCTAATTTCTGCAAGAACCCTCTACCGCTCTAACGCAACCGGCGTCCCGCTGACAAGATTGCCGGGGGAAGCTACGATCGACTCGCCCGCCTTAAGCCCTTCCAGTATCTCCACCAGGTCTCCGGAGCGGCGGCCGGTGCGCACCTTCCGCTCCTCCGCGCGGTCATCCTTGACCAGAAATACTTTCTCCAGCCCCGCGAAGGTGATGACCGCCGACGCAGGCGCCAGGACAACAGGCAGATCGGCCTCTATCACAATATCGGCCCGCGCAAACGAGCCCGGACGCAGGCGTCCGCCCGGATTTGCAACCTCCGCCTCAACCGCCAGCGTGCGACTTGCCTCCTGAATCGCGGGGCTAAGGCGAACCACACGCCCCTTGTGCTCCGTGGGGTCGCCTTCTATCCGGACATTTACGACCTGCTTCACCCGTATGGAAGAAGCGTCACGCTCCGGCACCGCGACCCGCAGCCTTAGCGGGTGCGTCTTCACCAGACCGGCCACCGGCGCGCCTGCCGCCAGATATTCCCCCAGAGACGCCTTGCGCTCCCTGACCGCTCCGTTTATGGGGGACAACAGCGTCGTGTCCGCCAATTGCTGTTTCGCCAGTTCCAAACTTGACCTTCGCTCCGAAAGCAGTTCCATCCGGTTCCTGATCTCTTCAACCGCGGCCTGGTAGCGCCCTTCCGCAACCAGCAGCCTGGCGACCGAGGAATCGTACTCGGCGCGCGCAATGTATTCCTGTTTCCAGAGCTGCTCCATTCGATCCCTGTTCTGACGCGCCTCCTGCAAGACCGCATCCGCCTCCCGCACAAGCGCGGTTTGCCCAGGGTCTACATAGTCGCTGTCTATGGAAAGCCCAAGCCCCGCGCGCACCTGGCGAAGAGCCGCTTCGGCCTGCTGTACCCGGAGCTGGTAGTCGGTGGGATCAAGACGAGCCAGCGGCTGTCCTTCGCGCACGGAGGAACCCAAATCCACCGGAAGCTCCATTACCCGCCCGGCAACCTTGAAGCCGACGACGACCTCGATGTCGGCGGCAAGAGTGCCTGTCACAGACACCGCGCGGGAAAGCCGCCCTTCCTGTGCTTCCACAAGAGCCACGGTCTTTTGCGCCAGGTCTTTCGAGCCGGTTTTCTTGCGCGCTTCCGAGGCTTCGTTGCGCCCGCAGGATAAAAAAACAAGAGCGAGCAGCGCGGCAACCGGCATAAACCCGACCGGGATTTTCAGAAAACGCCTGAAACAATTCATTTTTAAAGTTTACTTCCCCCGGCCCTCTCCGCGCAATGGACCAGCTTGATTCACGCGCCAGGCGACTTTTTTAAAGACGCTTCGCCGCCTTGGATTTTATGAGCTTTTACGCATCCGGTTTTCTTTCCTCGACGGCCGCCAGCCCGTCACGCACGACAAGAACAAGCTTTCCTTCAAGCAGCTCCAGGAGTTTCTTCCCCAAAAGGTCGAATCTCCAACCCTCCAACGCGGGAATATCGTCGCGCTCGCCAACCGACAGCCGCTCAAGATCGTCGGCGCAAGCGAAAAGCTCCGGCGCAACCTTGTGTACACGAGCCTGGCAGCGCAAAAGGGCGCTCAACAGACTGACCACACAAGCGCGCTCGCCGTTTATATGTGGACGAGAGGACGCCGTCTCCGGAAGCTGGTCATCAGGCAGCGCAAGCGCCTCGCGGACCACTTCCAGAACAGCCATGGAAGAAGCGCCGCCTGCTTTCCATTCCAGCCCGCGCACCCGCCGCAGCGCTTCCTCGTTTGCCGGACGGCTTCTGGCGATGGCAAGAGCGCTCTCGTCGGCCAGCACCCGGCGTCGCGGAACATCCCGCCGCATGGCTTCCCGCTCCCGCCACGCAATCAATCCCCGCAACACGGCCAGCGACCGCCCGTTCAGCGTCGTCCACCCTTTGAGCTTCCGGTACTTCTCCTCGGGAATCAACTCGTAGGACGCGGAAGATGAAAGGGATGCCATATCGCGCTCAATCCAGGGCATGCGCCCCTCTTTTTCAAGCCGCGCCGCCATCAGATCATGCAGCGCGGGGAGGTATCGGACATCGTCGAGGGCGTACATCAATTGCGACGCCGACAGCGGCCTGGTGGACCAGTCGGAATAGGAGTGTCCTTTTTTCAGATCCACCCCCAAAAACTCGCGCACCAGGGAGGCATACGCCGACTGCACGGAGAAACCAAGGACAGAAGCGGCAATCTGCACGTCAAACACCGGCGTCGGCGCCCTTCCCATCCTCTGGTAAACGATTTGCATATCCTGCCGGCCGGCGTGCACGATCTTCAAGACCGACGGGTCAAAGAGCAGATCCCCAAGCGGAGAGAGATCTTCGATGGAAAGCGGGTCAACCGCCACAACTTCCTGCTCCGTCCCAAGCTGAATAAGGCACAGGCGGGGGAAATAGCTGCGCTCCCCGACAAATTCCGTATCAAACCCGATCTTGCCGCATTTACGCATCCGGGCCACCACTTCGCGAAGTTCCGCCGGGTCGGTCACAAGATGCCCGTTCTGGTTTTTACTCAAGGTCCACCCATTCTTTCCTGTTTACTTATTCGCCTTCTCAAAATTCCCATATGTATCGAGGAACCAGTCGATCAGCCGCCGGGAAATCGTCCCGTTGCCGGGAATATGCATCCGCCGCACCTCCTCAGGATCAAACCAGGCCGCCTGGACAAGCTCCTTCTCCTCTATTACAAGGTCTCCCGAAGCGTATTCGGCGGTAAATCCCACCATCAATGTGTTTGGAAACGGCCAAGGTTGACTGCCGAAATACTTTATATTCTTCACTTCGATCCCAGCTTCTTCCCTGATCTCCCGGTGAACGCATTCCTCGAAGTTCTCGCCCGCTTCGACAAAACCGGCCAAAACGCTAAAGAATGGCGACGGGAAGCGCCTGGCGCTGGCAAGAAGTATCTTTCCGTCCCGGACAACAGCGACGATGACAGCCGGAGAAACACGAGGGTAATACTGGATCCCGCAGACGCCGCATAACATCGCCCTTTCGTCATTCATTGGCTCGGTGGGCATTCCGCATTTCCCGCAAAACCCGTTTGTCCGCGCCCAGTCCATAATCTGGAAAGCGCGCCCCGCAAGGAAGAACATCTCCTCCGGCAATATGCCAAGAAGCGGCCTCAGAGGACGATAAGAAGCGTCACTGATCATGACCGGCTCTTCAAGCTCCGCCGTAAAGCACGGCATTCCGTCAAGCATTCCAAGGAAATGTTTCCGGGCAGGCAGAAGATCTGTTTCCAGCCGGTCGGTGATTAACGGAATCTCCGCCGTATCTTCATGCGCCCGAACGAGAATGCGGTCCTCGTGGAATAAAAACCACCACCCCTCCTGTCCCAGCTCGTGGGGCGGCGCAATCATGTGGACAAAAGGCATTGAATTCCTTCCGGACGGCGGGTTTGATTTTTAAATTATACATCAACCGTGAAAAGCAAGCCGCGCTGGAGCCGTCACGGCACGGAAAACACAAACAAAACTCCTAGCACGCCCGTAAACCGAAAACTGTTCCCTTCGTGGATATTATCAAGCCGGCAAAGCTACCTGCTGCCATGAAGAAATTGGCGCGGTGAAACCAGGGAAGGTGAAAGCAAGAAACAGGGCCGTGCGGCTTGGCAGGGATGCCCTAATCATCCGGTCGGCTTCGTTTGAGCTAGAAATCTCTCCCGCAGGGTATGTCTTCTGTTTCGCCGTGCAGCCACGGACGGCGAAACAAGAAACAGGACAGCGATGCGAGCCAAGGATGGCGAGCGAGCGTACCCGAGGGA
>WRHP01000035.1:0-9177 GCA_009783195.1 Syntrophorhabdaceae bacterium
CGCGCTTGCCATCCCGAACTTCCTTAAGTTCCAGGCGAAGTCGAGAGCATCAGAGGCCAAAACGAACCTCAATGGAATTTATACAGCTCAGTCTACACATTTCAGCGAGTTCGGCTATTTTGGAAATTTCATACAAATAAGCTGGCTTCCGATAGGGAGAACCCTTATTTACGGTTATTCTTTGGACGGCAACATAACTGGTACTCAGATGGTTAACCAGCCTATAGCTTGTAACGCTGCCGGCACCATGTATTCGCCGTCACTTGCGGTCGCCGGCACCATGTCTTGGGGCGCGCCTGCTACCCATGTTTATTTAGGCACCATGACTCCGGGGGTTACGGCTGACAATCTATCGTTTATCGCGGGCGCTGCCGGCCAGGTGGCTCCCAGAAACTCGCTGGCGGATTGCTGGGTAATAAATGACAATAACGTCCTTTTAAATACCCAGAGCGGTATCTGAAGAATAAGGGTTTAGAGGGTGGAGTGCGGATCGCGAATACAAATTTTGCTTGCGTAAAAAAACTGATTGTTTGGCCGCTGGTTCTTCTTTTGGCGGCGCTTTCAGGAGTTTTGTTGTCGCATATTGTTGATAAGCGGTCATTTCTTGACCGGCAGCGGCTTGCGTCAATGGAGGCGTCCGGAGCCGGAAATCTGATGACGGGGATAAGCCTTCGGCCCGAGTTTGCTCTGGGTTTCAGGAACGCGATGGCGGATATAGTATGGCTCCAGGCGGTGCAAGTTGCCGGAAACATGAAAATGACTCATGGAGATTACAGCCGGCTCTACAGCCTGTTGGATGTGGCGACGAACTTTGACCCGCGGTTTGACGTTCCATACCTGCTTGGCGGATTGATTCTTGGCGAATCGCCTGACCACGGGGCGGAGGCGCTACGGATTCTGGATCGCGGGAGCGCGCAATTTCCCGATGACTGGCAATATCCGTTTTATAAAGGGTATACGCTATATTTTAATATTGGAGATTACGCGGCCGCCGGAGAGGAGATGGCGCGGGCATCCCGGCTGCCTGGCAGCTCGCCCTATTTGCCAAGCCTGGCCTCCCGAATGCTTGCGGAAGGAAACGAACCGGAGACCGCGATTCGCCTGCTGGCCTCGATTATTGAAAAAGAAACAGACGATTCGAGACGGTTGGCGCTTGAACGCAGGATGCGGGAAGTTCTGGTGGAGCGGGATCTTCAGATGCTGGAGCGGGCGGTGGAGGCGTATCATAAGGCGACAGGGGCTAAGCCGCTTCAGTTGCGGGATCTTGTCGTGGCCGGTATTCTGCCTGTAATACCGGTGGAGCCAAACGGCGGAAATTATATTTTGGAGCAGGGGGGGGGAGTGCGAAGCGACCAGGTGGCCCGCCGGCTTCATGTGCTTCAGAAGAAAAGATGAATAGCTCAAATAATGTTCTTGTCATAGAAGGATTGACCAAATCGTTTCCCACGGACTTTTGGCGCAAGCCGGTGCGTGTGCTGGAAGATCTGTCTTTCGATGTGCGTGAAAATGAGATTGTCGGGTTTTTGGGTCCAAACGGCGCGGGCAAGACCACAACGATCAAGATTTTGAACCGGCTTGCGTTTCCCGACGCCGGTAAAGTGACGCTGTTTGGCGAGGATATTTATAGCGGGGCGGATTTTCAGCGCCGTATTGGATTTATGCCGGAGCAACCGTACTTTTACGAATATCTTACCGCTGTCGAGTTTCTGCGCCTGTGCGGCCAGCTTTGCGGCATGTCCTTGAGGGATGTCGATTCCCGCTCGGAGGAGCTGCTCTCCCGGGTCGGGCTCAACGGAGTGGAAGGCAAGGCCATCCGGAAATACTCAAAAGGGATGATGCAGCGGCTTGGACTGGCCCAGTCGATGCTGCATGATCCCGAATTTGTGATTCTTGATGAACCGATGTCCGGGCTTGATCCTTTGGGGCGAATGGAGGTGCGCGGGATAATCCGGGATCTCAAAGCGGCCGGAAAGACCGTTTTTTTCAGTTCCCACATCATTTCCGATGTCGAGGCGCTTTGCGACCGGGTCGTTATGCTGGACAAGGGGCGCAAAGTGGCGGAAGGACTGGTCGAGGATCTGATCGGCGCTGATATCTTATACATTGAGCTTGTCGTTTCGCCCGCGCCTGCCCCGGAACTTCTTGAGTCCGCCGGTATTTTGCCGGGCGCCGGACATGCGCAAGGCGATCTGTTGGTGCTTCGGGCACCGGACAGCCAGGAGGCAAACCGCTGGATGGCGGTTCTTCTCAAGGAAGGTTTTTCTGTTCTTTCATGCGTTCCCATGAAGAAGCGTCTTGAGGACATCTATGTCGAGCGGGTAGCGAAAACGGATGTAAAGGCGAAGGTACAGTGAAATGACAGGGCGCATATTTTCAATCGCATCCAACACATTTCGCGAGACGATCCGCAACAAGATTCTCTACGCCATCATCGCGTTTGCGTTTTTTGTCATCGGGATGACTTTCTTTTTGGCCGATCTATCCGTAGGCGATTTCGCCCGGATCATAGCGGATATCGGGCTGGCCAGCATCCATGTGTTTGGGGTCATCATGGCGATCTTCCTCGGTATCACGTTGATAAGCAATGAGGTTGATCGCAAAACCATCTACATAATCCTTTCCAAACCGGTGCGGCGGCACGAGTTTATTTTCGGAAAAGCCTTTGGGTTGAGCATAACGCTTGCGCTTACGACGCTGGCAATGGCAACGGTTTTATTTGCCATCCACATGGTGTACAAGCTTGGCGGCAGGCCGGAGCCCGGCATTTTCGTTGCGTCCATAGGGATCTACATGGAACTGATCCTGTTGACCTGTCTTGCCACCTTTTTTTCAACGTTTACCACGCCGGTTTTGAGCGGCATATTTACGATCTCCCTGTTTGTCCTTGGGCACTTGACGGGATACTTCCATTCCATCGCGGGTCAGTCCAAGGTCGCCGCCGTCAAATGGGGAGGACGGGCGCTGTTTTACCTGCTGCCAAACCTTGAGGTTTTCAACTGGAAAAACGACGTGGCGTACGAGCAACTGCCTTCGGCGTCCATTTTCGGGCTGGCGGTGGGATACCTGTTCTGCTACGCCGCGTGCATTCTGGCTTTTTCCTGTTTTCTGTTTGCCCGGAAGGATTTCAAGTAAGGAATGTCTCCGGCGGCGATACTGTTTTTTTTCGTTGCGGGCGCATGCATAGGCAGCTTTCTCAACGTGGTTATATGCCGCCTTCCCCTTGATCAGTCTATTGTTTTCCCGGCGTCTCGCTGTCCCGGGTGCGGGCGTCCGATCCGGCCCCGTGAAAACATTCCGATCTTGAGTTTTTTGCTTTTGCGCGGAAGATGCGCCGGGTGCGGCAGCCGGATTTCTCCGAGGTATCCTCTCGTGGAGTTGCTAACGGCGGCGGGGTTTGCGGCGATCGCGTGGCATAATAGCGATGTATGGATGCTGGCAAGAGATATCCTGTTCTTTACTCTCCTTGTTCCGATCATTTTCATCGACATTGACCACCGGATTATTCCGGATGAACTGTCGCTTGGAGGCCTTGCCGCGGGGATAGCGCTTTCTTTCCTTCCGGGCGGAGACTGGAAGAGCAGCTTGCCAGGGGCGCTTCTTGGAGGCGGAGTTCTTTTCGCGACGGCTTTTCTATACGAGAAGTTTCGCAAAGCGGAAGGCATGGGCGGAGGCGACATCAAGCTGCTTGCGATGATCGGGGCGTTTCTGGGCTGGCGCGGCGCGATGCTAACGCTGTTTATCGGGTCGTTTTTGGGAGCGGCCGGAGGAGTGCTTGCAATGAGGAGGAGCGGCGAAGGATTACGGACGGCCATACCGTTTGGGCCGTTCCTTTGCGTTGCCGCCATGATTGTGCGCTATCTGGGAGAATGGATCTGGAGAATGGCATTTATGGGGATTTTGATATAAAAATCACCGCAATTTATTAAATAAGTATTTTTTCCTTTCGGCGGATTTGCCGAAAAATTCCATAAAACAGTTTCGCTGTTTTTGCCATGGTCGCCAGCATATGGCGTTTTTGATAGTCTACAGCCTGTGACCCACAAGCCGATTGGAACATCCGAACGATGGGCAGGTCTGCGAAGGCCTCTTTCCATACGCGCGGGCATACTGATGCAACTGGCGCTGGTTGCGGCCGCTTCGCTGTCTTTGTTTGCTGTTTTTTCGCTTAAGGTAGCCGAAGTCATTGTCGAGCGCAGGCATATAGAGGCGGGTATTTCCGTAGCCGAAGTGGTTCTCAGGGCGATGGAAAAAGATATCGCGTACTCAGGGGCTCTTTCTCCATATATAAAAGAAATAACCTTGTTGGAAGAAGGGCCACGCGAAGGGCATCCGCTGGTTGTGCCGGTGGGGGAAAAGATTTTTCCGTTTTTGCCGATACATTCCGCCGTGGATGTGACGCTGCCGTTTAGCCCTTCGCCGTCCGCGTCGGCGCAGGCCGGGAAAGAAACGCCGCGCGGAATTAGGGTGCGATTTCACTCTCCCGAGATAGCCGAAGAGATGCGGAGTTTTGTCAACGTCACGCTTGCTATTGCTGTAATTGATGTCGTCGTTCTTGTGCTGTTTGGCGGATTTCTCCTGCACCGCACTGTGATCGCGCCTATTCAGCGGCTTGCGGCGACATCAGAGCGAATTGCGGAAGGGGACTATGCGATCCGCGCGGAAGGCGGCGCGGGAAGCGAAGTGGCTCTGCTTGCCGCTTCTTTCAATAAAATGGTGGGCTCGATTCTTGAGGCGCAGGAGCGTCTTCGTATCAGCAGCCAGGAAGTGGCGCGGTCGGAGAAACTGGCTACCGTGGGGCGGCTGGCGGCCGGCGTGGCGCACGAGGTGGGTAATCCGCTGATGTCTATCCGGGCGTACGCGGAGCATCTTCTGAGGAACCGGCCGGAGCGTAAGGAATCCGAGGAATGTCTTGGCAAGGTGGTCAGCGAGACCAGAAAGATCGAACATATCGTGCAAGGACTGCTTTCTGTGGCTTCGCCGGGAAGAAGCGGCCATGGCGCTACCGATGTAAACGCTGTGCTGCGCGACACGATCAGTATAGTTTCCTTCCGGAATCTCTTCCGGGAAGTGGAGGTTACGCTGGAGTGCGGCGATGTTCCGGCGGCGGCGATTACAGAGGACGGTTTCCGGCAGGTTTTGCTGAACCTCGTGTTGAACTCGGTTGATGCCATGAACGGCAAGGGAAGGCTGACAGTGCGGACATGGGCGGTAGAGGGCTGGACGCCGCCGGGCGGCATTGCGCCGCAGCGCAGAGTAACCGATTCTTCGGGCATGGGCGCTGTTTTGACGCGCGATGGAGGAAGCGATTCGCGACTGGGTGTGGCGGTTTCCGTGACCGATACCGGGAGCGGAATATCGCCGGAAAATCTCGCCCTGGTTCTGGACCCGTTTTTTACAACCAAAGAACCAGGCAAAGGTACAGGGCTTGGGCTTTCAGTGTCGAAGACGATCATAGATGGAGCAGGCGGTGAGATCCGGATAGAAAGCGATTCGGGAGAAGGGACGATCGTCACCGTCATTTTGCCGCCGACGCGGAAAGAGGAGGGTCCGGTAAATGGATAATCGAATCCTGGTGGTCGACGATGAAGCCTCTTTAAGGGATGCGGTTGGAAGAATTCTTTCCGCGGAAGGGTATGAAGTCCGCGAGGCGGGAGACGGCAAGGCGGCGCTTGCGCTCCTGGAGAATGAGAAGTTCGAATTCATTCTTTGCGACATGCGGATGCCGGTCATGGGAGGGCTTGAGCTGCTACGCGAGATCACGGCCAGAGGAATTCCCGGCACGGTTATCATGATGTCCGCGTTTGGCACGGTAGAGACGGCGGTGGAGGCGATGAAGCTTGGCGCCTATGATTACATCGCCAAACCTTTCATGAGCGACGAGATTTTGCTCACCCTGCGGAAAGCGTCCGAGCGGGAGCGGCTTCAGACGGAGAACGAATTTCTCCGGAAAGAAATAAAGAAGGCCTCCGGGAGAGAGGAACTTTTGTACGCCGATCCGGTTATGGAAGAGATGTTGCGGATGGTGGAGAAGGTCAAGGATTATGACGCCACGGTTCTTGTCACCGGAGAAAGCGGAACAGGCAAGGAGCTTGTCGCGCGGCATCTCCATTTCGGAGGACGCCGGCACGGGAAGCCTTTTGTGGCCATCAATTGCGGCGCTATTCCCGAGACGCTTTTGGAAAGCGAACTGTTTGGGTATCGCAAAGGCGCGTTCACGGAGGCAAAGAAAGACCGCGCGGGGCTCATAGAGGAGGCCAATCAGGGGACGCTGTTTCTGGACGAGATCGGAGAGCTGCCGCTTTCCCTGCAGACCAAGCTTCTCCGCGTTCTCCAGGACGGAGAAGTGCGCAGGCTTGGAGATACGGAGACGCGGCGTATTGATGTCCGGCTGGTGGCCGCCACAGCGCGCAATCTCGAAGAAGAGGTTTCAGCCGGCAGGTTCCGGGAAGACCTCTTCTATCGTTTGAACGTCATCCGCCTGCATGTTCCTCCTCTTCGGGAGCGGCCAGAGGACATCCCCCTTCTGTCCCGCCATTTCCTTGGTCTCTATTGCGCAAAGCATGGGAAACCAGAAATGACTCTTTCGGAAGACGCGATGTCGGCGCTTGCCGGACATGAGTGGCGCGGCAATGTTCGTGAGCTCAAAAATCTTATGGAACGGTGTTCTCTTCTTGGCAGCGGCGGAGAGGTTACGCGAGACGGCTTGATGGTTGTATGGAGGCTTGCGGGCGCGCCGGGAGGAAGCAAGGAAACAACTCTTTCCCAGGAGATCCGTATTTCGGTGTCCGCGGAGCGGCCGGATCTCAAAGGCGCGATCCGTGAACTGGAGAAAGTGATGATCATGATAGCTCTGGAACGCGCCGGCGGAAGCAAGCCAAAAGCGGCCGAGCTCTTGGGAATAAGTCATCCGACGCTTTTGTACAAAGCCAAAGAGCATGGTATATAGGATGTTAATTTAAGCTTAATTATGTGTTAATAATAATTAAAGGACTGTTTATTTTTTGTTGACAATTATTGCAGAGGGGGTATTATTCGCTTGAAAATGAGAAATAGACCATGACGATTCACTGGTGTCCGAAGAGGTAGCCGCCTTGGGTAACGCCGGAAAAGAAAAGCCTAAATTTGAGGCAAACAACGTCCGAAGGATAAGAGAAGGACTGTTGATGAGCAAGGCTGAGCTTGCCAGACGCGCCAAACTTTCCGTCCTGACTATAGATCGGGTAGAGAAGGGGTTGGCATGCCGCATGGACACAAAGCGCAAGATCATTCTTTCTCTGGGACTGAAGCTGTCAGACAAGAATAAGGTGTTTAAGCCTTAAAAGTAACGAAAAGGCGCGGGAGGAGCGATGGGTCTTTTCGGCAACAAAGAAATGATTGGCCTGGACATTGGTTCGAGCTCGGTCAAGATGGCGTACATCAAGAGATCGGGCATAGAAAACCGATTGAAGAAATTTGGCGTATATCCTCTTCCGGCGGACTCCATAGTCGATGGCGCCATTATGGATCAAGCCGCGGTTATCGAGGGTATCCAGGGCGTGATGCGGAATCTGAAGATCCGCGAGAAAAATGTTGCCATATCGCTCTCTGGGCATTCGGTCATCATAAAGAAAGTTCAGTTGGCCACCACCACGGCCGAAGAGCTTGAAGAATCGATCCAGTGGGAAGTCGAGCAGTACATTCCCTTCGACATCAAAGATGTCAAGATAGATTTCCATGTGGTTGGGCCGCTCAGAGACGATCCGACCAAAATGGATGTCCTGCTGGTTGCGGCGAAGACCGACCTGATCAACGATTACATGTCGGTAGTCAAAGAGGCGGGGTTGATTCCTCGCGTTGTGGATATAGATTCGCTGGCGGTAGGCAACGCTTTCGAGTCAACGAATCCTGTTTCCGACGAGCAGGTGCCGATGGTCGTGAACATCGGCGCTTCCTTTATGAACATCAACGTTCTCCACGCGGGAGTTCCGCTGTTTACGAGGGATGTCCCGATGGGCGGAGGAATGTACACATCGGAGATCCAGAAACAGATGGCCGTAAGCTACGAACTGGCCGAAGAGTACAAGGTCGGCAAGAAAGATCCGGGGGATCGCGCTGATAAGCTCGATGAGGTTATGAAGGTTGTCTCCAACCTGCTTGCGACCGAGGCGCAGCGGTCCTACAACTTCTTCTCCGCCACGTATCCCGATCGTGTGGTGACCAAGGTATATCTTACGGGCGGCGCCGCGAAATCCGCATTCTTGAAGGATATCCTTGCGGAGAAGATCGGGGTGGGAGTCGATATCTTCGATGCGATCCAGGGACTGACGGTTGACGACAAAACCGTCGATTCCTCCATAATTTCCAAATTCAATACCTCCGCAACCGTGTCAATCGGCTTGGCGCTGCGGAATATGGAGGCGCGCGGATGATACGGATCAATCTCATCCGAGGGAAACGGAAAAAGCGTCGCGAAATTAACATTGGCGGAGCGTTCTTGATAGTGCCGCTTGCCGTGATTGCGGGCGTACTGTACTGGCACTTCGGCGTGGTTATCCCAAAACTCGATGCGACTAAAGCAAATGTCGATCAGGCTACCGCTCAAGTTGCGCGTATCCAAAAAGACATCGAAGAGTTGGAGAAGTTTAAAAACCGCAAGGCCGAGCTTCAAAGAAAAGTGGACATCATCAACAATCTTCAGAGGGAACGGGTCGGCCCCGTGCGGTATTTCGAGGCGTTGTCGTCGGCTATTCCCGAGAAGTGCTGGATCGACAAGCTTGAGATCAGAGGGTCGAGTCTGGCTGTTTCAGGGGTGGCGCTTAACAACAACACGGTGGCCAACTTCATGACGGCCTTGGCGGGCACAGGGCGTTTTCGCGACATCATCCTTGGGTCCGCGGACCAGGCTTCCTTGCAGAACACCAAGCTGGTTCGGTTTAACCTGACTTTTATAGCTGTTGACTAAAGAGATGGTTCGAGCAGAGAGGATAAAGAATGGCGTCTAAACTTGATGGAATCAAAGAGATTCCTGCCAAGCAAAAAATCCTGCTGATGGTACTCATCTCCGCGTTTGCCTTGGTCGGCTATTACTACCTTTTTTACAAGGATATGATGGCCGATATTGCGATTCTAGAGAATCAGCTTGGAACGTTGCAGGCCAAGATTAATGAACATAAGACGATCACCCAGGACCTGGAAGCT
>WRHP01000035.1:9277-20453 GCA_009783195.1 Syntrophorhabdaceae bacterium
TGGTACTCATCTCCGCATTTGTTTTAGTCGGCTATTACTACCTTTTTTACAAGGATATGATGGCCGATATTGCGATTCTAGAGAATCAGCTTGGAACGTTGCAGGCCAAGATTAATGAACATAAGACGATCACCCAGGACCTGGAAGCTTATAGGGAAGAGGTTCAGCAGCTTGATGCGCAACTGACGCTTCTTCTTGAGCAATTGCCAAACTCCGCCGAGATCCCGTCACTTTTGAAAAATATTTCAGACCTGGGGAAGGAAGCGGGTCTTGATTTTCTGAAATTTGCCCCCGCAAAAGAAGTTCTGAAAGGCTTTTACGCGGAGATACCCGTAGCGATCACAGTTTCCGGGGATTATCACAGCTTTGCCCAGTTTGCGGATCAAGTAAGCAAATATCCCCGGATTGTCAATTTGCTAAATATCGATTTCACGGGACCGAAAGCCGCTCGTGGAGGTTTTGTCCGCTCTACAGTCAGCTGCACCGCGACGACCTATCGTTTTGTGGAGGAGCCGGTCGGGCAGGCTATTAATCCGAACGAGAAAGGACACAGATGAGCACGCATTCCTCCAGGTTCCGCGCATTTGCGGTAGTTTTCGTTTCCCTGGTTTTCCTTGCTGTGGGTTCGGGATGCGGAAAAGAGGCGGAGCAGGCGCCGCTTTCCGGCCCGATACAGAAGAGGGATGCCCCGAAGCCTGATGAGCACTCTGCTCCGCTGGATAATGAGCATAACGTAGAACAGCCGAGCGCTGCGGCAACTCCGAACTACGACTCTGAAGGTAAACGAGATCCCTTTGTTTCGTTCTCATCCGGAGGCGAAGATCTGGCTTCAGAAGATCAATCGCCCCTGTTGCCGTTGCAGCGATATGAACTGGGCGAGTTGAAGATGTCCGGGGTGATCTGGGGGAGCAAGGGACCGAAGGCTCTTGTGGAAGACGCTAAAGGGGAAGGATTTACCGTCGGAGTAGGAGAGCGGATCGGCCGTTCCGGCGGCGTGGTGATCCGTATTACTGAGACGGAGATCGTTGTTAGGGAAGAGTTTCCTGGCGTCGGAGGAAGAAAGGTCGCGAGGGAAAGCACGTTGCAGCTTACATCGGTAGGAGGAATCTAATGAGTAACCCGTTCCGGCTTTCGGGCCGCATCTTCCGGTGCTGCGTTTTGCGCGCGGCGATAGCGCTTCTTTGCCTCATGGTCGCGTCGCCCGTTTTTGCCGCGGAGTATGCAGGCGGCAAGATGAAAGAGATCGTGGTCACAAAGACCCCATATAACACCACGATCCAGGCGGTTATCGAGGGGCCCATTGGGAGCTACGATTCTTTCAAGATGAACGACCCGTTCCGCATAGTGGTCGACATCTCGGGGGTGGCTCAAGATACGGTGGCGTCCGATATACCGGTTGATACGCCGCAGATCAAGGGCGTCAAGATTTCTTCTCAAGAAGGCAAAGTTCGGATGATTATTGAAACTCCCGGCGACAAGCCGATGCCTTTTATGGCTAACGAGTCCGAAGGGGGCTTGAGTCTGACCGTCGGAGGAAGCGGCGAGGAGAAGGTTTCCAGCACGAACCGCTTGCAGGACGGAAAAGCGCCGTCGGGTATTGCTGTCGTGGGGATAGATCTCGAAGATCTGCCCGATGTTGCCAACGTGGTTATCACGACCGCCGGAGCGGCGGACTATAAGATTACCAAGACCGCAAACAGCGTTACGCTGACATTCCCGAAAGCTACGGCCGAGAAGTCGCTTCTTCGGCGGATCGATGCGCAGAAACTCAATGTGCCGATCAGGGCGATTATCCCCTCCACAAACAGCAGAGGGACATCGGTGGCCGTGTCGTTTGCGTCCGGCTCAACTTACACTATCGACAAGAAAGACAACGCGGTTGTCGTGGCTTTCGTAAAAGGCGCCGAGTCGTCCGCCTCACAACTGGTTGCGCGCGCTGTGCCAAGAAGTCAGGCAGAGAAAAGCAGTAACGCTATAGCGGCTCCAGCGTCAGCGGCTGAAGAACGCGGAAACAGCCAGTGGGGATTCCTCTCAAGCGCCAGCAGCCCGGAGCGAAAATACAAAGGGCAGCGGATCTCCATGGATTTCAAGGATGCTGATCTGAGCAACGTTTTCCGGATCATGGCGGAAGTCAGCAACCTGAATATCATTACGACCGACGAGGTAAAGGGCAAAGTGACCTTGCGGCTTGTCAATGTTCCGTGGGACCAGGCGCTGGATGTCGTACTGCGCTCGAAGGCTCTAGGGGCTTCCCAGGAAGGCAACATCCTGCGCATTGCTCCGATGTCAACTATCCAGAAAGAGGAGCAGGAGCGGTTCACCGCGCAAAGAGCAATTGAACTGGCGAAAGCTGATGCGATAGCGAACGAAGAAAAGTCCCGGACACTCAGAGAAGGCGTGATCGAAATTATCCCTGTCAGCTATTCAAAGGCATCCGAATTGCTGGAAAAGATCAAGCCTCAAGCTTCAAGGTATGGCACTATTGACAGCGATGATCGCACTAACGTTTTGATCGTCCGCGATTTGCCACGTAACATTGATACAGTAAGGGAACTGGTTGCCAGGCTTGATCTGGCAACCCCGCAAGTGCTGATAGAGGCCCGGATCGTCGAAGTTGACACGACATACACCCACGAACTTGGCGTGCAGTGGGGCGGCTCGTTTCTGAGTGGCTCGGATACGCAGTTTGGTATCTCCGGAGTCCAAAACGCAACCGGATTGAGAAGCACTACCGGAGCGATTAACGCCACCAATTCAAGGCCGTTTGCTCCCGCCGCGCCCCTCCCCAGTTATGCGATCAACCTGCCGGCGGCTGTAGGCACCGGATCTGGCGGCGGGATCGCATTTGGTATTCTGCGGGATAACATACGCCTTGACCTGGCGCTGAGCGCTCTTGAGTCCTCCGGTAAAGCGAAAATCGTTTCTTCGCCGAAAGTGGTTACTGTTGACAACAGGGAAGCGCTGATCGAACAGGGCACCCAGATTCCGTACTCCACGGTGTCCGCTTCCGGCACCAATACGCAGTTCATTGACGCGACTTTGAGCCTCAAAGTGACGCCGCACATCACTCCTGATGGGCGCATATCAATGAAGCTTGAAGCTAAAAACGATTCGCAGGGAGACTTTGCTCCTGGCAGCACAACGCCCGCGATCAACAAGAAAAAAGCAACTACTCAGGTCTTGATTGGCAACAACGAGACAACCGTTATCGGCGGGATACTGCAGATTACCAGGTCGGAGAACCAGGCGGGAATTCCGTGGCTTTCAAAGATCCCCGTCCTTGGGTATTTCTTCCGGAAAGATATTAACACTGCCCGGAACCGTGAGCTTTTGATCTTCATCACGCCTAGGATTATGAAGACAGAGTCGGTGGCGTCGAAAGCTTTGTGATCGGAACAGGATACTGACGAAACAGGCAGGGCACCCGGGTCATAAGTCCGGGTGCCCTTTCCATTTAAACTACGGCTTGCGTACTTGCCCGGAGGTGGAAAGAGATCGAACGACTGACGTTTCGTACCGCCGGCGAAACTCATGGCCCTGCCCTTGTGACAATTGTCGAAGGATTGCCGGCCGGGCTTGAGTTGTGTTCGGCGGATATAGACCGGGAGTTGCGTCGCCGGCAAAGAGGCTACGGTCGCGGCGGACGGATGAAAATCGAGAAAGACCGGGTGGAGATCCTGTCCGGTGTCCGGTTTGGCAAGACTCTTGGTTCCCCGGTTGCGTTCATGCTTCGGAACCTTGATTGGGAGAATTGGCGGGAAAAAATGGCGCGGGGCGGCGAAGGCGCCGGTGTTGAGCCGCTGGGTAAGGCGCGTCCGGGGCACGCCGATCTTCCTGGAGCATTGAAGTATGGCCATCGCGATGTCCGTAACGTGATCGAGCGGGCAAGCGCCAGGGAAACGGCGGCTCGAGTGATGGCTGGGGCGGCGGCAAAGCGTCTGCTCGACGCGTTGGGAGTGACCGTGACCGGCCATGTTGTTTCAATCGGGCCGTTTGGCGTTTCCAGAGATCTGGAAGGAAACCCGGAGGCTGCGGGCAGGGCTGAATCCAGCGTTTTGAGAATGGCGGATCCGGACGCGGAAGCCAGGTGCGTGAAATGGATCGACCAGATGAAGGAAGCCGGCAGTACCGCGGGTGGAGTTGTCGAGGTGATCGCCACAGGACTTCCGCCTGGGTTGGGATCGTTTGTCTCCTGGGACCGTCGTCTGGACGGCAGGGTCGGGCTGGCGCTGATGAGCATCAATGCGATCAAGGGAGTAGAGATCGGAGACGGCATTTCCCTTGCCGGGTTGCCGGGAAAAGAGACGCTTGACGAGATCTTTCCAGGCCCTTCCGGCGGGAATCTGCTTCTTGGAAACCATTCCCTGCCGTTTCACAGGAAGACAAACCGCGCCGGCGGGTTGGAAGGCGGGATGACGAACGGGGAGCCGCTTGTGGCCCGCGCCGCCATGAAGCCTATTCCTACCCAGTCGGAGCCGTTGCAAACGGTTACTTTGGGGAGTTGGGAACTTGCGTCGGCGCACAAGGAACGCAGCGATATCTGCGCTGTTCCGGCCGCGGCTGTTGTTGCGGAGGCGATGACCGCTATTGTGCTGGCGGATGCCTTTTTGGAAAAGTTCGGCGGAGACGCGATCGGGGATATAATATGTAATTATTTGCGTTACTTGGAGCGCATTTGCGCGAGATGACCGCGAGGACGTTCCCCGGAGTCGTACTCGTGGGTTTTATGGGGTCCGGTAAAAGCTCGGTTGGCCGTGAGATTGCGCAAAGGACAGGCGCAGGCTTTGTAGATATAGACGCCTGGATCGAGAATAAAGAAGGGCGCGCTATTTGGGAGATTTTCTCGGAGGATGGCGAAGCGGCCTTCAGGAGCATTGAAAAAGCGGCGCTTGGGGAAATACTGGCTGTGAAAGGGCAGGTTGTGGCTGCCGGCGGCGGAGCTTTCCTTGACAAAGAGAACCAAAAGCTGATGAGGGCGTACGCTCCGGTGGTGTATCTTGAAGTGAAAGCCGAAACGGCTCTCCGGCGGCTTGAGGGAAATATAAAGAGGCCGTTGCTTCAGGTTGAAGACCGGGACGCTGTCGCGCGGACTCTTCTTGATAGAAGGATTCCCGAATACAGCCGGGCCGATTATGCTGTGTCTACGGATGAATCAACGGTGCCGGACATCGCTTCGCGAATCATTGATTTTCTCGAAAAACAGGGGGGCGGTAGCGCATGACTTTTGAAACTCTGGCGGTTTCTCTGGGCGATCGCTCATACGAGATATTCCTTGGCCGCAAAATTTCCCAGGCCGCGCGGAAATGGGTAAACAGGGTTCATTCCGGCAAATCTATCTATGTGGTGACAGACCGGAACGTAGCCTCCATATATGGGGACGACATCCGGCGCTGGCTTGCGGAAGAGCCGGAAAAGATGCTGGCGCTGCCGCCGGGGGAGGAGCAAAAAACCTTTTCCTCGGTCAGTAGGATCTATGCGTTTCTATCCGAAGGGAAAGCAAACAAGGACTCGATCGTGGTGGCGTTCGGAGGCGGTGTGGTTGGCGATCTGGCCGGTTTTGCGGCGGCCACTTTCTTGCGCGGCATACCTTTTATACAGATTCCGACGACCCTTCTTGCGATGCTGGACAGCAGTGTCGGAGGCAAGACAGGTTTTAATCTGCCCGAGGGGAAAAACCTTGTAGGCGCGTTCCACCAGCCTTGCGCGGCATTCATAGACGACGCTTTCCTTTCCACACTGGATGACCGGAATCTTCGTTCGGGGCTGGCCGAGGCGATAAAGAGCGCCATTGCCGGAGACGCCGTGTTGTGGAAACTGCTGGTTGAGCGGGGAAGCCAATGGAAGGCTTTCTCGAACAGCGACTGGCGGGAGATCATACGCAGATCCGTTTCCTTCAAGATCTCTGTAGTCGAGCGGGATGAACGGGAATCCAGCTTGAGGAAGGTCTTGAATCTGGGACACACCATCGGCCACGCGCTGGAGCAGTCTGGCGGATATGGACGGCTTTTACACGGAGAAGCTGTTGCCGCCGGGCTTGCGTGGGAGGCGGTGTTGGGCTGGCGTCTGGGAGTTACGCCAAAAAACGTGACGGACGACATATTGTCCCTGCTGGTTGGGATGGGGTACGGGCTTGATGTCCCTGATATTCCGTTGGCCTCGATTGAGGCGGCTGTGGGGATGGACAAGAAGCGCGTCGTTTCGGATATAGATCTTCCGTTGATCGCGCGGCCAGGGGAGTGCGAGATCAAGCGCGTTCCGCTGGAAAAGATCCGCACGGAACTGGCGGATGTTCGCGCGGAGATTCGAAACTATACGGCGGAGAAAGAAAAAGGGCAGGGATTATCGTATTTGCTGGAACCGCAGGAAGCTGTGCGATCCCTGGAGAGTTATGTTACGGCGAACCCAAGAGACGGAAAGGCAATTGTGCTCCTGGCTGACGCGTACCTTCGATCCGGGAATATGACGGCTGCTTTAAAAGCGATCCAGGAGGCGCTCGGAAGAGGCATTTCAGATCCCCCCGTCCTGCAGATGGCGGCGGAGCTTGAGAAACGGTTGCCCCAGGAAGCCTCTGGCGGAGAAGATGCGCACGCGACGCTTCCGTTTGAAAACCTGCTTGTGATGGGAGAGGATGCCTATCAGATTAGCGTAGCGGATCCTATTGATTTGCCGGCCGAGAAAGAGAATGAGTGGCAGTTTTTTGAATCCGCGTTACCGGCTCCGGAAGAAGAGGCGGCGCCTTTACAGTTTGAAGAGCCGATTCCCGAAACGGCGGCGGCAATGCCGGAAGTTCCCGTTTCGGTTTCAATTTCTGATAGCGCGCCCTTGATCGATACGAGTGTTGTCCCGCCTGTGGAAACTCTAAAGGAATCCGATGCTGTTGCTTTACCGGCCGAAAAAGAGGATGAGTGGCAGTTTTTGGAATCCGCGTTCCCGGCTCCGGAAGAAGAAGCGGCGCCTTTACAGTTTGAGGAGTCGATTCCCGAAACGGCGGCGGCAATGCCGGAAGTTCCCGTTTCGGTTTCAATTTCTGATAGCGCGCCATTGATAGATACGAGTATTGTCCCGCCTGTGGAAACGCTAAAGGAATCCGATGCCGTTGCTTTACCGGTCGAAAAAGAGGATGAGTGGCAGTTTTTGGAATCCGCGTTCCCGGCTTCGGAAGAAGAGGCGGCGCCTTTACGGTTTGAGGAGCCGGTTCCCGAAACGGCGGATGCAATGCCGGAAACTCCCGCTTCGGTTTCAATTTCTAATAGCGTGCCCTTGACCGATACTGCTGCTGTCCTGCCTATTGGAACGCCGGATGAGCCAAAAGCGCGCGAGGAACCAGAAAAACAAAGCGCCCAAAGCGCGGCGGAACAAAGCAGCCTATCTCTTGTAGAGGCTTTCTCTTCAGTGGGGACGATAACGCTTGCCGACCTGTACTGGTCGCAGGGGGAGTGGTCGGCTGCCAGGAAGATCGTCAGGCAGATTCTAAAAGAAGATCCCGGTGACGCGCGGGCCAGGAAGTGGATGGACTCGCATGGAGAGGAAGACCCCGTTGAGTCGGTGTTGGAAACGTTTCTCGATTTGACGGCAAAGGAGTTTGGTTATGACCTTTCGCGATATCATTGAGGAGATGAGTAAAAGGGACTCCGCGGTGACATCAGGGGCCATAGTTGGCTCGGATGGCCTGACTGTCGAGGAGTGGCACGCCCCAGGGGATTCTCAAGATATGTCCGCGCTGTGCGCCGAAGCCGCCCAGTTTTTCCAGGAGTCCGGGCGGATCTCATCGGAGAACGGTCTTGGGGAAGGGCGGGAAGTATTCTTTGCGGGCGACCACAAATGTGTATTCATTCACCGCGTTGCCGACGGGTATTTTCTGGTGGTGGTGGCGTCAAATGGAGTAATTTCCGGCAGATGCCGTTTTCTCCTACGTCAGGCGGTTTTGAGGGCACAGGAGATCCTGTGAGTAAAACCGTTTCCCGGATCCTTTTCGTGGATGGTCCCAACCTGAATGTCCTTGGGAAACGGGAGCCTTGCGTGTATGGAAACCGCACGCTCGATGATATACGCAAAGAAGTGTCCGCCGCCGCTACGCTTGCGGGAGCCGAAGTGGCATTCTTTCAATCGAACCACGAGGGAGAGATTGTCGATCGGCTTCAGAAGGCAAGAGACGACGCCGACGGAATCGTGATAAACCCCGCCGCCTATACCCACACAAGCGTTGCTATCAGGGACGCTCTTTTGTATTGCGGTTTGCCGGCCATGGAAGTCCATCTCTCGAATTTGTCGAAGCGGGAAGAGTTCCGGAAAATATCCCTGGTGGAAGATGTTGTGGTTGGCAGGGTTTGCGGGATAGGCGGGTACGGGTATGTCCTTGCGTTTATGGCTATAATGCATATCCTTCAGGGCGAAAAGGGCAACGCTTATGAGCGATGAACGTTTGGCCCGGCTTTACGCTTCAATGCGAAGAAGGCGGCTCGACGCCTATCTTTCCGTGTGTCCCTCAAACATCAGGTACCTGACTGGTTTTACCGGCGAGGATTCCGCGCTCCTGGTTACCGGGGGAGGCGCGTTTTTGCTGACTGACGGAAGGTTTGATATCCAGGCGCGCAATGAAGTTCGGGGTACGGAGGTAGTCATAACCAACCGGAAATACAAGGAAGCGGCTCGCCGCCTCCGCCTTGCCCGCTCGCGCCGGATCGGGTACGAGAGTCACTGTCTTAGCATGGAGTCGTTTCATAAATGTTCGGCGGGAAGAGAGGAGCGCTGGGTTTCCGGTAGCGACCTGGTCGAACCGCTCCGAATGAGGAAGGAACTTCGCGAGATACTGGCGATCGAGGCGGCCTCCGTAGCCGCCGCGGCTTCATTGATGTCTGTTATTTCTTCGGGGCTTAACGGGAAAACCGAGCGTGATGTCGCGGCGGATCTTGAGAGGGAAATGAAGAGGCGCGGCGCCGAAGAACCGTCTTTCCCGACGATCGTGGCGTACGGCGCGCGTTCCGCCATGCCGCACGCGATTCCCACATGGAACAGGATCGGGACGGAAGGGCCTCTTATCATTGATTTTGGAGCGAAGAAAGGCGGATACTGCTCGGATGAGACCGTTACCGTATTCCCCGGAAACCCGCAACGGTCATTGCGGAAGGTGCGCGACGCGGTAAGGCGGGCGCAAGATGTTGGAATATCTTCGATTGGGCCGGGAGTTGCCTGCAAAATGGTGGATGCCCGCGTGAGGGAATCGCTGGACCGGTCGGGATATTTGAAGTATTTTGTTCATTCAACCGGACACGGAGTGGGGCTCGATGTTCACGAGCGCCCAACGCTGTCTCCGCGTTCGAAAGACTTGATTGAAGAGGGCATGGTGGTTACCGTGGAGCCGGGTGTTTATCTTCCCGGCATCGGTGGCGTCCGGCTCGAAGACACAGTAAAAGTTACCGGTTCTGGCTGCGAGCGAGTCACGTTCCTGCCAAAAGCCGAAACGCTACTGACCTGAGGGGGCAAAGAGAAGGGATGTTCACTACGTCCGATTTTCGCAACGGCTTGAAGATAGAGTTTGAAGGCGCGCCTTATGTAATCGTTTACTTCCAGCATGTAAAGCCCGGCAAAGGCGTGGCTTTTGTCCGCACCAAGCTCAAAAACCTGAAGACCGGGTCGGTTTTGGAGCATACGTTTCGCAGTGGCGACAAGGTTGAAAAGCCGGACCTGGAAGACCGGGGCATGCAGTTCATGTACAAAATGGAAAACCAGTACCACTTCATGGACAACAAAAGCTATGAGCAAATCTATCTCGCAGAGGACCACGTAGAGGAAGCGGGAAACTACCTTATAGAAAATCTTCCCGTACAGATCCTTTTCTACAAGGGAGAGCCCATTGGCATAGATATCCCGAACTTCATTGACCTGAAGATTGTGGAAACAGAGCCGGGCATACGCGGAGATACTATTAGCGGAGCCACAAAACCGGCGAAACTGGAGTCGGGGGCTACGGTTCTCGTGCCGCTTTTTATCAACGAAGGTGATGTAATAAAGGTAGACACGCGCGATGGCACATACATCGAAAGAGTGTGAGAGGTTTTCCATGAATCTTAAGGAAATACGGGAGATCCTGGACTTGTTGAAAGGATCTGACGTAACCGAGTTCGAGTTTGAAAGAGGGGAAACAGTGTTAAAAGTCCGGCGCGGCGCCGCGCCCGGACCATATATTCCGCAGCAACAGGTTTCTGCTCCGGTCGTCTTGCAGCCCCTGGAAACTCCAGATGTGAAGGTTCCGGAAGCGTCGGCGGCAAAGCTGGCCTACAAAGAGTTCGTATCTCCGATCGTGGGCACGTTTTATCGTTCTCCGTCGCCGGATTCGGCGCCGTTTGTCGAAGTCGGGACGCATGTCGTGAAAGGCCAGGTTCTCTGTATCATCGAGGCAATGAAGATCATGAACCAGATCGAATCGGACACCACGGGCTCGATCGCCGCTATCCTGGTGGAAAACGCTCAGCCGGTGGCATACGGACAGCCGCTGTTCCACATCATCCCGGAGTAAGGGGGCCGCATGATCCACAAGGTCCTCATCGCCAACCGGGGCGAGATCGCCGTGCGCATTATCCGGACCTGCCGGGAGATGGGAATCAAGTCGGTCGCGGTTTACTCGACGATCGACAAAGACTCGCTCCACGTCAAGATGGCGGATGAATCTGTATGTATTGGTCCGCCGCCAAGCGCGGAAAGCTACTTGAGCGTCCCGGCCATTCTTTCCGCCGTGGAGATCACCGACTCCGATTCCGTGCATCCGGGGTACGGTTTCCTTGCCGAGAACGCCGCTTTTGCGGAGATCTGCGAGAACTATGGCGTCAAGTTTATCGGCCCATCCGCCGAAGCCATTCGCACTATGGGGGACAAGATCACCGCGAGGAGGGCTGTGCAGAAGGTCAAGGTGCCGGTTGTTCCCGGAAGCGAACAGGCGGTCACCGAAGAGGACGAAGGGCTTAGGCTTGCCAAGGAGTTTGGGTTTCCCGTCATAATCAAAGCGGCGGCGGGTGGCGGCGGACGCGGAATGAAGATAGTTCGCAGCCCGGCCTCTTTTATCAACGCTTTCCTGACCGCGCAGTCCGAGGCGATGTCGGCTTTCGGTATTTCCGATGTTTACATCGAGAAGTATTTTGATTCGGCAAGGCATGTCGAAGTGCAAATAATGGGGGATCGC
>WRHP01000036.1 GCA_009783195.1 Syntrophorhabdaceae bacterium
CGCAAAACCGCATCCATTACGGCGGACGATATCCGCCATAGTATGTCAGACGGAACCAGTTCGGCCTCCATGCCTGCCCCATTTCCGCCGCTGAACTTATCTATGTTTTAGAGCAACTTTGTTTTAAATACTCACACATGAGGGGCTGTGACACATCGTCCATCGCAGGGTGGCTTCTCCTTAGGGCACGCCTTGCTCGTCCTCCATGTCTCGCATCGCTGCCCTGATTCTTGGCGAAGCCGCCCACGCCTGTACGCTTGCGGCGTTTCGGCTCGCAGATGGCGGCGAAAGATTCGCGTTTCCTCCGGCATCGCGCTCAAGTAGGCTATTTGTTTACAGCTCCGCTTGTACGAACAAATAATCCCCTTGGGGCATCAGGTGACGACATGGGCAAGATCGACTACAAGGAACTGAAAAAAAACGGGATGATACGCCAGACGCAAGGCTTGCTGTTTTCAGTGCGCCTCCACGTAATCGGCGGGCGTCTTGATACAAAGCAACTGCGCGCGATCCAGGAAGCCGCCGATAAATTCGGATGCGGAGAGATCCACCTTACAAGCCGCCAGGGAGTGGAGATCCCAAATGTCGCTTTCGAATCTCTCGACGCGTTGAAAGAATTCCTCGCCGCGTCCGGCGTCAGGGTAGGAGTCTGCGGCCCAATAGTCCGCACCATCACCGCATGTCAGGGAAACAATGTATGCCCAAGCGGTTTGATCGACGCCCCTTCGCTGGCGCAAACGATCGACCGCGAATTCTACGGAAAACCGGCCCCGCACAAATTCAAGATTGGAATCACCGGCTGCCCTAATAACTGCCTCAAAGCGGAAGAAAACGATCTCGGCATCAAGGGATACATCGAACCACATTGGAACCCAGCCGCCTGCACCTATTGCGGAATCTGCGAGGCCGCCTGCGCCCTGAAGGGGATATCCATAAACGGCGATGCCTTGCTCATCGACCAGTCGCTTTGCTTCGGTTGCGGAAAATGCGCCGCCGCATGTCCCGCCGGAAGCATGACGGAAAAAGCCCGTGGATTCCGGATCTACGCCGGCGGGAATTTCGGCCGCGTCCCCTCCCTCGGAAAGATGCTTCTGCCTTTACTGGAAACAGAAGATGAAGTGGTGGCGGCTGTCGCGGCTACCCTCGAATTCTTCCGTGAACACGGAAAAGAAAAAGAACGGTTCAGGGACACCCTGAAAAGAACCGGCTTCGACACGCTGGAGGTCTACGTCAAAGAAAAGATGGGGCGGCCGTAACGCCTACCTCCATCACCCACAAAAGACGACGGCGGCTTCAAGACTCTACTTCTGACACACCCAAAGAGTCCGGAAGAATATAATTTCAACGACGGTTTTGGGCGGCAACGCCATGAGAATCAGGAATCGACGGAGGCAATTTTGGAATCATTCATAGAAAAGATTCGCGCACAAGCACTGTCGGGAGAAGGGATCGGGGCGGCTGATGCCCTGGCGGTGCTGTCGCTGCCGGACAAAGCGCTGTGGCGTCTGCTCGACGCGACTGAATCCGTCCGCCGGCAATTCAACGGGGACGCCATCCGCCTCTGCTCCATCGTAAACGCGCAATCAGGCGTCTGTTCCGAAGATTGCTCCTTCTGTTCGCAGTCAAGCCGCTCTACCGCAAAGATCCGGAAACACCCGCTGATGTCCACGGAAGAAATAGTTTCCGCAGCGATGCGGGCCAAGACGCTGGGCGCGCGAGCATTCTCTATCGTCACCTCTGGAAAAGCTCTGCGTGGGCGAGATGAGATGTCGCGCATCGGAGACGCATTGGAGCGGATCTATAAAGAGTTGAAACTTAATACCTGCGTAAGCCTTGGAATGCTGTCGGCCGAAGATGTGCGTTATTTGATCTCTCGCGGCTTGCAGACGGTCCACCACAATCTTGAAACCTCGCGCACCTTCTTCCCAAACGTCTGCTCAACGCACGACTATGACGAGGATGTTGCTGTAGTGCGGGTGGCCAAAGCGGCGGGAGCGCGGGTGTGCTGCGGAGGAATATTCGGGTTGGGAGAATCTTTGGCGGACAGGGTAGAACTGGCGATGACGCTTAGAGAGCTGGAAGTGGATTCCATTCCGGTCAATTTTCTTAATCCCGTGCCAGGGACATCGATGGAAGGGCGGCGGGATTTAACGCCGATAGAATGCCTGAAGATCATAGCTATGCTGCGGCTGACAAATCCGCGCATGGAAATCATCGTCTGCGGTGGAAGAGAAGTAAACCTGCGAGGGCTTCAGTCATTAATGTTTGCCGCGGGAGCGACCGGAGCGATGACCGGAAATTACCTCACAACGGAGGGCCGCCCGGCGGAAGAGGATCTTCAAATGCTTTACGACATGGGGCTTACGCGGAGATGACTTCTTCAACTATTGCCGGACGCAAGGCGGTTATCCTTCTCTCCGGCGGACTCGACAGCACGCTTGCCGCCCGCATGATCGTCGATCAGGGAATCGATCTATACGCAATTCATTTCACTTCTCCTTTTTGCACATGCGACCGCGCGGTGAACCGGGACGGCGCAGGCTGCCACTCCCAGTCCCGAATCGTCGCCGAGCGCCTGGGGATACCGATCAAGACCGTCTCCAAAGGAGAGGAATATTTAGATATCGTGCGATTTCCCCGCCACGGCCGCGGTAAAGGAATGAACCCCTGCATCGACTGCCGGATATTCACTTTGAAAAAAGCGCGGGAATACATGGAATCGATCGGAGCTTCCTTCCTGGTGACAGGCGAGGTTCTCGGCCAGCGCCCGATGTCCCAGAAAGACGAAGCGATCAGAATCATTGAGAAACACAGCGGATGCACGGATATTGTCCTGCGTCCACTGTCCGCCCACCGTTTCCCCCCCACTCTCCCGGAGCGGGAAGGCTGGGTCGAACGCGAAAAACTTCTTGGTCTTGCCGGCCGCTCCCGCAAAGAACAGATGCGCCTTGCGCAGGAATGGGAGATCGGAGATTACCCTTGCCCCGCCGGAGGATGCCTGCTCACTGACCAAACCTTTTCCGTCAAAGTGCGCGACCTGGTAAAAAACGAGCCGGAGTTTGGGATGTTCGAAGTCAACCTTCTCAAGCTCGGACGCCATTTCCGTGTTGGCAAAGTCAAGGCTGTGGTAGCCAAAAGCGAAGAGGAAAACCGGAGACTGGAAGCCTTTTGCGGCGGAAAGGTTCCTGTTTACATCTCGGATAGCCACCCTGGGCCTTCGGTCGTGGTGCTGGGAGGCGATCCCGAAGACAGGATGGCCGTACTCTCGCGAATCTTGACCAGGTACAGCAAGGCCGACAAACCAGGGCCTTACGAGGTGCGCGAGGTGTCTCCCGAAGGAGAACGCATGGTAACGGTGCCGGAAGACCGTACTTTCGAAGAAGTGGGATGTGGACTCCTCTGTTGAACAACGCCTGAAGCGATTTGAAACGCTTCTGCGTCTCCTTTATGAAATGGAATCCGCCGTTGTCGCTTTCAGCGGCGGCAGCGACAGCTCGCTGTTGCTCCATGCCGCGAAAGAGGCGCTTGGGGAGCGGATGCTGGCTGTGACAGCCGTATCGCCAATCTTCCCGCGTTTCGAGCGGGAAGAAGCGCAATCGTTGGCAAAAGCGCTGGGGGTACGCCACCGGCTTGTGGATTTCAACGAACTTGCGATTCCGGGGTTTGCTGAAAACCCTCCGGATCGCTGCTACCACTGCAAAAAGGAACTGTTCGGGATCATCTCCCGCGTCGCGGCGCAAGAAGGATACGCCACGGTCTGCGACGGATCGAACATCGACGACGCCAACGATTTTCGCCCAGGCCGCCGCGCGGCCATAGAGCTTGGCATTCGCAGCCCGCTGGAAGAGGCTCAATTGGGGAAAGACGATATCCGCGACTTAAGCCGCAAGTTCGGACTACCTACGGCGGAGCGTTCCCCGTTTGCTTGTCTGGCATCACGTTTCCCTTACGGAACACCGATCGACCGGGATAAGCTTTCCCGCGTGGAGGCCTGCGAAGATGCGCTTCGCATATTCGGATTCCGGCAATATCGTGTGCGGGTTCATAGCGATGTCGCCCGGATAGAAGTGGGGCAAGACGAGATCCCGCGCCTTTTCGATTCCGCCGTCGCCAACGCGGTGTACAACCGTTTCCGCGAGAACGGTTTTCTATACGTTTCCGTTGACCTGAAAGGCTACCGCACCGGCTCGATGAACGAGGCGTTGTAGGGAATACCGCGCCCTTATTCACCGTTCTCGAATAACCAGGTTGAAAGGTAGCGTTCTCCGTTGTCCGGCAGGATCACAACGATGTTCTTTCCATCGTTTTCCTGTCTCCCGGAAAGCTGCAGCGCCGCCCACAACGCCGCTCCGGAAGAGATGCCGGCCAGGATGCCTTCTTCCTTCGCTAATCGGCGGACAACTTCTCCTGCATTTTCATGGGAAACCTTGATGATCTCATCAATGAGCGCGGTATCCAGCACGGAAGGCACAAAGCCGGCCCCTATCCCTTGAATTTTATGAGGTCCGGCACTACCGCCGGAAAGAACCGGAGAAGTGTCAGGCTCCACCGCCACCACCCGGAATCCAGGCTTTCTTTCCTTTAGAACCTTGCCGATTCCGGTCAGAGTGCCGCCGGTGCCTACCCCCGATACCAGGATGTCCACCGCGCCGTCGGTGTCGGCCCATATCTCCTCCGCCGTCGTCGCGCTATGGGTCGCCGGGCATACAGGATTATCAAACTGCATCGGCTGGAACCAGCCTGGGTTCTCCCGAATAAGTTCCTCGCTCTTCTCAATAGCGCCCCGCATCCCTTTAGCGCCGTCCGTCAAGATCAGCTCCGCCCCGTAAGCGGCAAGCAGCTTGCGGCGCTCGACGCTCATCGTGTCCGGCATCGTAAGAATGACGCGATACCCTTTTGAAGCAGCCACCGCGGCCAAAGCCACGCCTGTATTGCCAGAGGTCGGCTCCACAATGGTCGCGCCGGGTTTTAGCTTTCCATCTTTTTCCGCCGTCTCGATCATAGACAGCCCGATGCGGTCCTTGATCGACCCAAAGGGGTTGCTTCCTTCAAGTTTTGCGAAGATGTTTGCGTATCCACCCTCGTCCAGCTTGCGAACCCGCACCAGCGGAGTTTTCCCGATTGTCTTTGTGATCGACTCAAACACGTTCATCTTTACTCCCTTTCGAAGCTGTCTATGGCTGCCCCTACAGTTTATGCCGCCAACGATTTTCATCAATCACCCTCTTGCGTCTCATTCATAAAACTATCGGAAGCGCCGCAAAACAGCATCAAACGCCGCAAGTCGCCCGTTTATGCCATCCTTAGCCCTCCGGCTATGGCCGCGTGCCCTCGTGTAGAATGATTTGCGGATTTACAGGAATACGACAAAAATCGCGGGAGCGCGATTTATCGCGCCCTCCAACTTTTCCGAGGCTCCGATGGACAAGCGCAAAGATTTCTTTCCCGTCTTCCTCGACCTGAAAAACACCCCGGTGCTTGTCGTGGGAGCCGGCCGGGTCGCGGCCCGCAAGATCGAAAGCCTCATCGCCGCGGGCGCCCACGTAACCGTCGTAGCCCCCAAAACCTCATCCGGCATAGAACAACGCGCATCCACGGGAGAGATATCCATCATTCGAGGCAGATACAACAACGATATGCTGGACGGGATAAGCTTTGTCTTTGTCGCGTCTTCCGATAAAGCTCTCAACCGGCGCATCTCGAAGGAGGCCCGCAAACGCCGCATCCCCGTCAACACCGCCGATTCTCTTTCCGAGTGCTCTTTTATCCTCCCCGCTGTGGTTCATGGGGAAGGATTCACAGCGGCAATCTCCACAGGAGGCAAAAACCCAGGTATAGCGCGGGCAATGCGCGAGTTTCTGGAAACACATCGGGCCGAGATATCCGTACGAATAGAACGGGGGCGAAGGCGTCCACTGGCCGCTGCTCGCAAGGGCGTCGTTTATATCATCGGCGCGGGACCGGGCAACCCGGACCTGTTGACCGTCAGGGCTCTTGGTTTACTCCGCGGCGCCGATGCGGTCATCCATGATTACCTTGTCCCGCAAGAGATACTCTCCCTTGCGCCTGACAAAGCCTTACGCGTTTGCTTTGCCAGGCGTGGCCGAACCGCCGGGCACGGCGCGGCAATAAAGCAGGACGCTATTCACCGGATGATGGTCCGGCTTGCAAAGGAAGGAAAATCTGTAGTCCGCCTCAAATCAGGCGACCCGCTGATGTTTGGAAGGGGCGGCGAGGAAGCCGCGTTCCTTTCGCATGCCAAAATCCCGTTCGAGATCGTTCCGGGGATCACCGCCGCGATCGGATGCGCGGCGGCGGCAAACCTGCCGCTGACGCAGCGGGGGCTTTCCTCCTCCGTTACATTTGCGGCGGGTCATGAGGCGGGAGATAAAGAGGAAGATGTCCTCGACTGGAAAACTCTCCCGCGGAACGGGACGATAGCGATCTACATGGGAATCGCCCGTGTGGGGATAATAGCGCGCGAACTGTCTAAGGCCGGTTTTAACGGAGAAACACCTTTCGCGATCGTTGAAAACGGAACACGCCCGGAACAGCGCATCATCCGGGGCCGACTCAAAGAACTGCCCAAAATCGCCGCCAAAACCGGCGTTTGCTCTCCCGCCATGCTGTTTGTCGGTCGAACGGCGCAACAGGTTGCGGAAACAATCCCGGCACATACCATCGACTCTTGCCGCAACGCCGACGTAAAATGTCCCCGGTAGGCGGGAACCGCCAAGAAAGCGAGGCAGGCGTGGGAATAGACGTACTCAGGAAACGGATCGACCTCTTGGACGATGTGCTGTTGCGCGTCTTCAACGAGAGAGCGCGAATCGCCCTGGAAATAGGGCGTATCAAAAAAGAGCTGGAGCTTCCGGTATTTGATCCGGGGCGCGAGAAACGGATCTTTTCCCGCATGAAGGCGGACAACCCGGGGCCGCTCGGCGACGAAGCCGTGGTCCGGCTGTTTGAGCGCGTAATCGACGAATCGCGCAGTCTTGAGCGGATTCGCTCCGAAGAGGAGGAGTCTTAGGGAATGCTTATCATCATGAAGAAAAACGCCTCCGGGGAAACGCTTGACGCCGTCAAGGAGTACCTGATAAACCGGGGTTTTGATATCCACCAGTCAACAGGCGCAAACCACGTCATCATCGGCATAATAGGGAACACCGATTCTCTCGGCGAGAAAGAGATCGAAGTCATGGAAGGCGTAAGCCAGGTAGTCAGGATACGAAAGGACGATTGACATGTATCGAAAGATAATCGCGCCGGTAATAGCCTGCCTTCTCATCGTGCTGCTGGGCTGGTTGGTGTTTCGGGTGATAAAGCCGTTTTTGCCCGCTATAGGCTGGGCGCTGGCTATCACCGTGATGACCTTTCCCATGTACAAGCGCTTGCGTCACGCACTATGGGAACGCTCGAATATTGCCGCGCTTTTGATGGTAGTCGTCGTCATTCTGGTAATGGTAATCCCGGCAATTACGCTGGTGGTATCCCTAAGCCGGCAGGCGGCCGAGTTCTACCTGTACATAGAGAATCTCATCACTCATGGAAACTTTTTGCAGATGGCCAAGATAAAACTGGGGATGTACTATAGCAAACCATTTTTGGGAGGACTTGCCGGCTGGCTTATAGAACATATTTCAGCCCTTGACCAGTCCGGAGGCACATTCCCGGAAGACTTCAAGTCCGTAGTCGGCAGCATCACCGGAATGCTTTCCTCGATCATCTCGAACGCATTCCACTTCGTAATAAATCTTGTGCTGACACTGTTCGTACTGTTTGTTTTCTACACAAAAGGAGAATCGCTGCTGGAAGAGATGATCTCTATCGCGCCGCTGCCGGCAAACCGGGCACGAGAGCTGGCGTCGCGCTGCGGTTCGGTCATACAGTCGGTATTTAAAAGCGTGGTACTCACCGCTCTGGTGGAAGGCATTCTTGGCGGACTTGGATTCTGGGTGGCGGGACTTCCCTCGCCGCTGCTCTTTGGAGCCTTGATAGGGGTATCAACGCTGGTGCCTTACATCGGAACAGCGCTGGTTTGGTTTCCGGGAGTCTTATACCTGATTCTCATTGGAAACACCTGGCACGGTATCGGCCTCTTCATATGGTGCAGCATAGTGGTATCAAATGGCGACCATTTGCTGCGCCCGCTACTCTCTGGAACAGACGATGTGCTATCGACAATCCCGATGCTGGTGGGGGTTGTAGGCGGAGCGTTTGCGTTTGGCTTTTCCGGGCTGATCCTTGGGCCGCTGACTCTGGTAACATCCTTGTTCTTGTTGGAGGAGTACCACTATGAAATTACGGAACCGCAAACCACTCTTCCTCCGGCGGCTCCTTGAACCTCACGCTTCGTCATAAGTTCCAAATTCTCTTTCTTTCGCCAGAAGTTCGTCTCCCAGCTTCTCCAGCCGGCCATATAATTCCTCGGTCCGCCGCCGCGCGGCAAAGGCCGATGAAGAAGCCTCGCGGACACCTTCGCCATCGTTTCGGATGGACGCCTCGACAACCTTGGCATCGTCTTTTGCGGCCTGGTCTTCCAATAGCATTATTTCGGCCTCAACATCGCTGATAGCGCCGCGCAGTTCGCCTAACTCCCTCGCCCGGCGGGAAACGAACTCCGCCCTCTTCCTTCTCTCGTCACGCCGGTTTTCCGAGGGTTCTTTTTTCTTTTGGCGCGCCGGCTCCTCAATCCGCTCCGCCTGCCAGCCGACACGCTCCAGAAAATCGCCGTATCCCCCCTCAAACGGCTCCGCCTTCCCACCGTCGAATACAACCAGGCGCGTAGCCAGTGAGGAAAGAACCCGCTCTACGTGGGTCACGATGACCACCGCTCCATCAAAAGCGTTCAACGCCTCCAGGAAAGCGTCAACCGATTCCTGGTCGAGATGGTTCGTAGGTTCGTCCAGCAGCAGAAGGTTAACCGGCAAGGCAAGGATTTTCGCCAGAAGAACGCGGCTGCGCTCGCCGCCCGACAGGACCGATATTCTCTTTTCCGCCATTTCTCCGCCAAACATCATTGCTCCGCACAGATTGCGGACCTGCGTTCGGGTAAGCGACGGATTCGTCGACCTGACCTCCTCTTCGATAGACAATTCCGGCCGAAGCCGATCGACATTGGTCTGGCCAAAGTAGCCTATTTTAGTATGCAGCCCAAGTTTTACCTGTCCCGCGCGCGGCGAAAGCTCTCCGGCCAAAAGACGTAAAAGCGTAGTCTTACCCTTGCCATTGGGCCCTACCACGGCAACCCGATCCCCGCGCCCGACAGAGAGCGAGAACCGATCAATCAGCGGGCAGGCCGGGTCAAAACTAAAAGAAAGGCCGCCTGCCTCCATCATCCACTTTCCATGAAACGCCGCTTCATTGAACCGGAAGTCAAGATCCTTGATCTCGCGCAGTTCCTCCAGCCGCTCACGGCGGGCCAGCAGCTTGATCCGTGACTGCACCGCCTTTGCCCTGGTTGCCTGCGCCCGAAACCGGCTTATAAAAGCATCCGCTTCCTTGCGCTTCCTCTCGTCGTTTAACCGCGTCTGCTCATGAATCATCTCTTCCTGCAAGATCTGGTCATACAGCTTTTCCGTGCCTCCCAAAAGCTTGCGGATGCGGCAGCGGTGTATCGCCATCGTGTGCGTCGTAACGCTATCCATAAAATCCCGGTCGTGCGTAATAAGCATCATCGACCCTTTCCAGGCGCACAGGAAACGGCGCAGCCATCGGATCGAGACAATATCGAGATAGTTGGTTGGCTCGTCAAGCAGGAGCAGATCGGGCTCCGAGACAAGCACCCGCGCCAGATTGAGACGCACCTGGAATCCGCCCGACAACTCGGCAGGATGACGGACCAGATCGGCCTCGTCAAATCCCAATCCCGCAAGTATCGCCTTCGCTTTGTAGCTTTCGTCGGTACCATCTTCGGCGGTACGGATGGAGGAAACCGCCTCCGCAAGCACCGACCGACCTTTGAATTCAAGCCGTTGCGCAAGATGGCCGATCCTGTATCCGGAAGATGTCGTGATCGTACCGCCGTCCGCCGCCTCTTCCTCCAGCAGAATACGAAACAAGGTTGTTTTGCCGTGGCCGTTGCGGCCTACCAACCCCACCCGCTCGCCTGGCGCAACGATAAAGGAAGCATCCTCGAACAGAACTTGACTGCCGTATGATTTGGAAAGGCTGGAAACAGTCAGCATAAGAAACTCATCATAAAATGGCAGGCCCTTGTAGCCAAAAGGTCAACTCCGGGAGAATAACGCGCGGGACACTGTAAAAAGGGCTACAGACTTTGCGTCTGCAGCCCTTGGTCATTTCTGGCGGGGTGGACGGGACTTGAACCCGCGGCCTCCGGCGTGACAGGCCGGCGTTATAACCAGCTTAACTACCACCCCAAAGCAAAAGAATTTTATACACGACACCGCTGTGTCTGTCAATTGGCCCGGCAACCACATCATGGCGCCTCAAGGCGTCAAAGCGCTCCCAAAAACGCAATGCGTCACTTGCCTCCGCGCAGCCTAAGCAGGAACCGCAAAAACTTTTGTGTCCGCTCCTCGGTAAAGCGGGAAGAGTCGATCAAATCCACAGCATTTTTCGTTATTCCGGCCAGCGCCGGGTAGGTGCGTACCCATTTCGTCATATCGGAGATCTTCATGCGGCCGTTCACCGCGGCTACCCATTCATGTATCAGTTCGCCGGCACGGTTTCCCGCGATCTGGCACCCTAAAACCCTTCCCTTTGCCCCGACAAGGATTTTGATCCGGCCTTCCGGCGTTCCTTCAACGAGCGCGCGATCCACATCCCGGTAAGCGGCCGTATATAGCCGATATTCCACGTCTCCCGCTTTTGCCCTCTTTTCGTTGAACCCTACGCTTGCGATCTCAGGGTCGGTATAGATACACCAAGGGATCTTCGAATAATCCGCATTCGTGGACATTTTCAGCAAAATATTGGCGACGGCAACCCTTGCCTCGTACTCCGCCACGTTCGCGTACGGAAACATGCCGTTCACATCACCGCAAACATAGATGCCACGAGCTCCAGTTCGCATGTTCGAGTACGCCGGAATCCCTCTTGGGAAAAACGGCACACCGGCCGTCCGCAGATCCAGATCTTCCGTGTTAGGCGCTCTTCCAATGGCCACCAAAAGAGCATCGCCCTCTATTGTCCATGACTTCGCGTCATCCGCCGTCCGCTTGACCAAGAGACGCACTGAAGACCCGGTTGCTTCGGCTTTCAACGGAGTCGTGCCGGTACAGACATGAATACCCTCGGCTTCGAGCCGTTCTTCGAGAAAACCCGCTATGTCCTCGTCCTCGGAGTAAAGCAGCTGCTGTTCGCTCTCGACGATGGTGACATCCGATCCAAGCCGCCGGAATGCCTGGGCGATCTCCACCCCGGCCTGACCTCCTCCCAGCACCAGCAAACGGCCCGGAAGCCGCTCCATGGAAAAGATCGTATCCGTCGTCCAGTACGGAACCTGCTCCAGCCCTTCCAAAGCAGGGACCGCCGGACGCGACCCGGTAGCTATAATCCACGTCTCGGCGGAAACTTGCCACCCTTCTATTGAAACAACGTGTCTGTCCGTGAATCGCGCCTTGCCAAACCGGACCGTCACGCCAAGGTTACTAAAACGCTCGTGGGACTCCTTCTCCCGGATCGCGTCAACGACCGAACGAAGCCTTGCCATCAACGAGCCAAGGCACACCGCTGGAAGCTCAAGTTTTGGAAGCCCAAACTCCTCGGTGCGGCGGGCAAGAGACCAGACCTTCGCCGAATGGATGAGAGTTTTCGAGGAAATACAGCCGGAATGGAAGTTTCCTCCCCACCGCTTTTCGTCTTTTTCTATAAGAATCGTTCTGGCGCCGATACGAGCCGCGTCTTTTGCCGCCGCAATCCCCGCCGCCCCCGCGCCGATAATTCCCACGTCGTAATTGTAAACAGGCAATTGCCACCTCCAATACAGATAGAATACATCTTATGGGCCATCGAGTATGCACCAGCGGATACGGAGGAAAAACGATGATTTTATCAGGCGATGTCGGAGGCACCAAGACCAACCTTGCGCTTTACACATCAGTCAAAAACAGGTGGAGACGTTGCCGCGTACAAACATTCCGAAGCCATGACTACTCCTCGATGGAAAAAATCATCGAGACTTTCCTTACGGGCGCAGACAAAGTTTCGCTTGCCTGCATTGGCGTGGCGGGACCTGTCCGCGGAGGAAAATGCCGCCTGACAAACCTGAGCTGGGCCGTCGACCGGGAGTCTATCCGTCGTGTATGCAACGCCCAGGCGGCATACCTTATCAACGACATCCAGGCTCTCGCGTTCGCCGTGCCCTGTCTGCGCCGTAACAACTTCGCGTACCTACAGAAGGGGAAACCAAATCCGGAAGGAAGCATCGCGGTAGCCGCGGTGGGAACCGGCTTCGGGCAGGCGGCGCTTCTGCGTAGCACCGGCGGTTACCTCCCTCTGTCGTCGGAAGGCGGACATGTGGATCTGGCCCCGCGAAACGAGCGCGAGGTCGCACTGATGTATCACCTCAAGAAAAAGTTTGGACGCGTAAGTGTGGAGCGGGTCGTTTCCGGTCCCGGAATACACACCGTCTATCAATTCCTGCTCGAAGCGGAAAAACGGCGTGAGAGCGCAAAAGTAATAAAACGGCTGGCCGGGAAGGAGGATCCTTCGAAGGTGATTGTCTCGGAGGGGCTTTCCGGCGAATCAGCCGTGTGCCGTGAAACGATACGTTTTTTTTGCCGCCTGTACGGCGCCGTCGCCGGAAACCTGGCGTTGCAGTACAACGCCACGGGAGGCGTAGCCCTGGGAGGAGGCGTTACTCCCGCCATACTCCCGGCCATGGAAAAAGGAGAATTTATGGAAGCCTTCCTCGACAAAGGAAGATTCCGCGAACACCTGGAGAAGGTTCCCGTCAAGGTGATACTGGACGAATCCGCGGCGCTGCTTGGCGCCGCCCGGTACGCAAAGGAGATGTCTAACCGCTAACACTTTGCGGAAAATCCGTCCGTTATCGGACCATAGATCTCCGCGGTATCAAGCACCTCATACCGGAACCAAGGCTTCCGGCTAGCCTTCATAAATGACAGTTTATCCCGCTGTCTTTCAGTATTCTATTTGCTGTATGCCTGGATTTAATTTTATTATCAACTGTAATATGACGATTTGTAATAGGACTATACCAAATATCGTGATCGTCTTTTTTATATTCTTCAAAATAACAGTTATTTTAAAGTAAAAGCTTGCGGACTTTCTTTTCCATTCGAGCGATCAAATCTTGATTCTGGCGGAAGCTTCTTTCATGCGTCTCTTGGCGTGGTTTACTCAGATGTCCCGTCATTTATGGTTGAGCGGCACAATCCCGGTTGTATAACCAAATGAGGCGGTGTTTTAAAACGGGCGGCTATCTACAAAGTAGCCCTTCACGGTCTCCATGCGGTAAGGCGCGGGATGTACCTGGGGACATTTTCCTTGTATCGCAGGTAATCCTCGCCAAAGCGTTTCTCCAACTCCTTTTCCTCGACGAATGGGAAATAGATCATGTTCACGGTAAGAAACACGGCAAAAAGCGCCAAAAGCTGCCAGGCGCCAAGCAACAGCCATTCCGCGATCTGCATTATGAAAACGCTGGAGAGCATTGGATTGCGGACATAACAATACGGCCCGGCTACCACCAGTTTTTTCGGAGGATCCCAAGGAGCGGCGGTCCCTTTCCCCTTGCGGTGAAACAGCGTCATGGTCCATAAAGCAAAAAACACCCCAAGCGATATCAGCCCAAAACCCAAAGCCGCGCGCCATCCTTTTGCCAATTCAAACTTGTAATCCGAAAGATAAAGAACTACGGCAGGGATGAAGATCAATGCGTTTGCGGGAAGTATCAAAACAGTTTTTAACCATCTCCAGATCATAAGAGGCTTCTTTGCTGTAGGAAGAATGGCAGGCTGAACAGTGTTTGAGCCTGCGACCCATGATACCACCTGTTTCATCAAAGGAGGCAATTACACGCAAAGTTATTATGGTTTTGGCAGCGGCAGCGTGTGCGGCGTCAATTGGATGCACGCTCTCTCCAAAGCTAATGAATGCCACCCATCCAGGAACAGATGAAGTAAAAATCACCTCACAGTTTGAAGCAGGCAAGGCTCGCGAGATGTCGCAGGAAAAAGGGAGTAAAACCATTGAGGTTGTTTTAGCTCCATAGGCTTTCCACAGTAACTGCTCATAGGGTATTGACAAGGAATGGGGATATTGATTTTATGGTGGTCATGTCAAACGGCTTTTATAAGCGGCTGATGCTTATATTGAAAAGCTTTCATGTTTTTGCTAACGACTTCCAGGTACGGCTCCACCGCTTTCCCCCGGATATTTCTTTTATCGCTGGTCATACTATGCGGGCGGTTACAAAAATATGACAAATCGCAAAAAACTGACTGTTTACGAAGAATGCCTGAAAAAAGGGGTTTCCCGTCGTGATTTTCTGAGGTTTTGCGCTGCTACCGCCACAATATTTGGTTTGAAAGCCTCCGCTGCCGCTCAAATAGCGGAAGCACTGGAAAAGAAATCCCGCATTCCAATTATCTGGCTGCATTTACAGGAATGTACATGTTGCAGCGAATCATTTATCCGTACCTCGCATCCTATATTGTCCACTCTGCTTTTTGACCAGGTTTCATTGGACTATACCGAGACTTTGATGGCTCCCGCCGGCGAGCAAGCGGAAAAAAGCAAGCACGACACAATGGAAAAATACAAAGGAGAGTACCTTCTGATGGTAGAAGGTTCTATCCCTGTCAAAAACGAAGCCTATTGCTGCATCAACGGGAAAAGCGCCAAGCAAATCATAGAAGAAGCGGCTGAAAACGCCAAAGCGGTTATTGCGTGGGGTAATTGCGCGTCATCCGGTTGTGTGCAAGCAGCCAATCCAAATCCAACCGGAGCTAAACCTGTTCACAAAATTATTAAAAGAAAACCGGTAATCAATGTTCCGGGGTGTCCTCCCATTGCAGAAGTAATGGCGGGAGTTTGCGTTCATTTGCTCACTTTCGGCAGAATTCCGCAATTGGATAGCCTCAGACGTCCTAAAGCATTCTATTCTCGCCGCGTACACGATACTTGTTATCGCAGGGCGAATTTTGACGCGGGTTTATTTGTCAAAAGCTTTGATGATGAAAATGCCAAGCGCGGATACTGCCTCTATGAAATGGGATGCCGAGGCCCCAGTACCTACAATTCCTGTGGAATTATCAAATGGAACGAAGGCGTAAGCTATCCGATTCAAAGCGGGCATCCCTGTTTAGGATGTAGCGAAGACGGATTCTGGGATAACAGTCCTTTCTACGAACGTAACCCAACACTTAATGCCTACGGAATTGAAGCGACAGCCGACCAAATCGGATTGGCTATCGGAGCCGCAACAGCAGCCGGTATCGCGGCTCATGCAGTTACTACGAATATCCGTAAAAAGAAGTTAATTAAAAATGAAGAATAAGCATTAAAAGAGGAACAATATGGCGGAAAAAATAGTCGTTGACCCCATTACTCGCATTGAGGGTCATTTAAGAATAGAAGCCGAGATTGAAAACGGAAAAATTAAAGAGGCTTTTAGCTCCGGAACTATGGTTAGGGGAATAGAAACCATTGTTCGCGATCGCGACCCTCGCGACGTTTGGGCTTTTGTCGGACGTATATGCGGCGTTTGCACTTCAATGCATTCGCTCACTTCAGTGCGCGCAGTTGAAAATGCCTTTAATATCACTATTCCTAAAAATGCGGAATTAGTACGCAACCTGATGGAATGCACGGTATATCTACACGACCATGTCGTTCATTTTTACCACCTGCACGCTTTGGATTGGGTTGATGTGCTTTCTTCGCTGAAAGCCGATCCGGCCGCTGCTTCCGCCGCCGCGCAAAAACTTTCAAATTGGCCAAACAGTTCGAAAGGGTATTTCAGCGATATTCAAACCCGTATAAAAAAGGTTGTGGAAAGCGGCCAGCTGGGCATTTTCGCTAACGGCTACTGGGGGCATCCCGCTTACAAACTGACTCCCGAACAGAATCTGATTGCCGTTGCGCATTATCTTGAAGCTTTGGAATGGCAGCGGAATGTTGTAAAGATTCACACGATTTTCGGAGGAAAAAATCCGCATCCTAACTACATTGTCGGAGGAATGCCCGCGAGCATTAATCTGGATGAAGCAAACGCTATAAATTCTGAACGACTGGCATTTGTGAAAAAACTGCTGGACGAAGCAAAAACATTCGTTGATCAAGTATATATTCCCGATTTACTAATGATCGGCGGCGTATATAAAAACGATTGGGGTAAAATTGGCGGCGGAGTCAGCAATTACCTTTCATATGGCGACTTCCCTACCGAAGGGTACAATGATGTCGATAGCTATAAAATGCCTCGCGGCATTATTCTTGACAGAGATTTAAGTAAAGTACATCCGGTAGACGCCAATTCTCCTGAAGAAATTAAAGAGTACATTTATCGTTCCTGGTATAAATACAGTGCTGGAGATAAAGCAGGATTGCATCCGTATAACGGGGAAACCGAATTAAACTATACAGGTCCAAAACCTCCTTATAAAAATCTGGATTTCAATGACAAGTATAGTTGGGTAAAAACTCCTCGCTGGAAAGATCTTCCGATGGAAGTAGGTCCCCTGTCTCGAATGCTCGTCGCTTACGCTGCCGGGGCGGAACCACAAAAAACATTGATAAACAATACGTTGAAAGCGTTAGATTTGCCGGCTGAAGCATTGTTCTCTACCATTGGCCGAACCGCGGCCCGTGGTTTGGAAACGAAATTAGTTGCCGATTGGGCATTGGAATTTTACGACGACTTAATAAAAAATATTGAAAGCGATTCGCGCATGGTCGATCACAAATTGTGGTCGGGCGAAAAATGGCCAAAACAGGCACAGGGAGTCGGATTATCTGAAGCTCCCCGTGGCGCTTTGGCTCATTTTGTTAAAATCGAAAACAGAAGAGTGAAAAATTATCAAATGGTTGTTCCAACAACCTGGAATGCTTCTCCGCGCGACGAAAAAGGAAATCTTTCCGCTTTTGAATCAGCTCTGATAGGAACACCAGTACATGATCCAAAAATTCCGCTTGAAATTTTACGCACCATCCACTCGTTCGACCCCTGCTTGGCTTGCGCCGTTCATCTTTACGATGAAAAAGGAAGCTATGTTCATCGAATGGATACTTTTTAACTTTTGAGACGACTAAAAAAATGAAAAATCATACCGAAAAATTAGTCGCAATTTATGTATGGGAATTACCTGTGCGTTTCTATCACTGGATAAACGCTTTATGTATCGTTATCCTTTGCGTTACCGGCTTTATCATATCAAATCCTCCCGCGATGATGAGTGAAACTGAAGCCACATTCAAGTTTTGGTTCGGTAACGTGCGTTTTATACATTTCATCGCGGCTTTTGTATTTTTGTTCAATTTCATGTTCAGGATTTATTGGGGATTTACAGGAAATCAATTTGCCAGCTGGAAAAATTTTATTCCTTATCGCAAATCGCAGTGGATAGAAATTTTTGAAGTAATCAAAGTTGATATTTTACAGTTGAAGATAGAACCGATAGAAAGTATTGGCCACAACGCTTTAGCCTCTATTATTTATTTCGGTTCATTTTTAGCGTTTTTGTTACAGTGCATTACTGGTTTCTGTTTGTATGCCAAAATGAGCACAGCGCTTTTACCCAAACTATTTACCTGGATAATCCCTTTGCTGGGAGGCGACTGGCAGGTTCGCTTCATTCATCATATATTGATGTGGTTCTTTATTATCTTCGCCATTATTCATGTGTATTTGGTGTTTTATCATGATTACGTTGAACGCAGAGGCGTTACCTCTTCTATTATCGGCGGATGGAAATTTATTGAAGAAGAAGTAGCCGCCAAAGAATGCCAGATTGACAAAAACAAATAAATTGCCGCAAACCAGCCTTAAAATTGAGTTAACACAAAGACTATATTCGTATTGCAGGCTCGCCGCCACACAATCTTATAATATTTTTTCAGAAAAACCCGTATCAAGCGCCAATCAACAGTTTCTCAGACCTCCTTCAAACAAAATATAATTCCATGAAAACCTTAGTTCTTGGTGTAGGCAATTTTCTATTAAAAGACGAAGGCGTCGGCATACATGCTATAAATGAATTGGAAAAAGAAATCATGCCGCCCGATGTCAGCCTCATTGACGGAGGAACCGGCGGGCTTCACTTACTTGGCTGGTTGCAGGACTATGATCGCATTATTATGATCGACGCCACTCTTGATGATAACCCTCCGGGAACCATACGCTTGATTCATCCTCGCTATGCTTCCGACTTTCCGCCTTTGATGAGCGCTCACGAAATCGGATTGCGCGATATAATCGAAGCAATGAGCCTTATGGGTGATCTACCCGAAATACTGTTGATTGTAATTTCCGTGGCAAACATCAGCGAAGTAGGAACAGATCTTTCACCGGAAATACAAGCCGTTCTTCCTGAAATCGTGCAGCTCGTAAAAAATCAGACCGCCAGCCACGCATCCTTTAACTGACACTGTAACATGTCGAAAAAAACAAAAGAGTAATCCGCTATTGCCGTTTCAAAACTCAAAACCAAAGTGTAGTACCCCCCTGAATTCGCGCCACCGGCTGTAGTTTTTTAGCAGGCATGAAACAATGATCAATTCGGCAAAACGCATAAAATTATTTTAATGATTTACAAGCATTTTTTATCCAGACAAACACAGCCGTACACTTGAAAAAAGGTGTTTCGAGGCAGGAATATCAAACCGCGAGAGAGAGTTATGCTCATAATAGTTACGGCAACACGCTATTCACAGTCTGATTTTGATCAAAGTCCGCTAGGCCGTTCACTACAGCGAATAGCGTTTGACAAGTCGTTGTATTTGTCAGTTAGCGCGGAGAACAAGCTCGGCTTACCTGTGATTTACAACAAGGTCATCGCAGAGCAGTATCGCGAACACGAAGTCGTGTTTATGCACGATGATATTTGGCTTGACGATATCTTTTTTGCCCCACGTATTCAGGCCGGACTTAATAGTTTCGATGTTATCGGACTGGCCGGGAATCGTATCCTTCGCCCAGATTCGCCCGCATGGCATGTCAAAGACGATACGATGCGGTGGGACGCTGAAAACTTATCTGGAATTGTCTGTCATGGGGACGCGCCGTTCGGGCAGCCTGCTGTCTTTGGGCCGTTTCCTGCTCGTGTACAGCTATTGGACGGCGCTCTGATTGCCGCTCGCATTTCTTCATTGCTGGACTCCGGGGTCCGATTCGATGAGCATTTCGATTTCCACTTCTACGACCTGGATTTTTCTCGCCAGGCCAATAACGCAGGGCTCAAAGTTGGAACCTGGCCCATTTCAGTTACGCACGTCAGCGGTGGCGCGTTCGGTTCGGACGATTGGGAACGCGAACGTAAGATTTATCAAGAAAAGTGGCAAAACACCCAAGACAGCTTGTAGTCATGTAATGCCGCCCTAAATCCGCATAAAAACTTACTCGGAAGGATACCCTTTCTTCATCCAGCCAAGGATTCCGCCCTCTAAAACATAAACATTCCGGTAGCCGTGGCGGTAGAGGAAAGAGGCAACTTCCGTCGCGCGTCGCTGGGTGCGGCAATAAACCAGGATCTCCGTGTCACGATCTGGCCAGCGCTCCAAAATCAAAGACGGTTGATCGGAAGGGATATTCTTC
>WRHP01000037.1 GCA_009783195.1 Syntrophorhabdaceae bacterium
AACTATCATATTCCTTTATCGCTATTTTTCCCATTGGCGTATTGGGCCGGCGTTGTCGGCGACGCCGCCGTGGGAAATTGCCAAAAGATGCTGAAAAGTGGAATTTCTTTACTTCGGGGAAGGAATTCCAACCTTGAGAAAACCGCTTGGCGCAATAACGGCAACTGGTGACCGCGTTCGCAAAAAATCTTCGTCCCGCGTAATTATGTAGTCAGCGTCAATTTTAGACGCACAGACGACGATCAAAGCATCCTCATAATCGTCTACGGGTGATTCCAACGATTTTTCGCAATCTTTTGCGTTTATGTCCACGACGGCAAATATATGGAGCAGATTACGCAACGCTTCCCGCGCCGCGGCTTCGGAGGTGTTTTTCTTGATAAGGTAATGAATGTCCGTGATGCTGTTGGCCGTGATAAAGCCTTTAAATTTTTCTTCAGCCGCCAGCAGAAAGATACTTTCCGCCTCCGCGTAAAAAGGTTCTCGTGCCGCAAGCGCGTCCAGCACGACATTGGTGTCAAGCAGCGCCTTGATCATTTCAGTCGCTGTTCACGCGCGTTATCAAGGTCGGCATCGCCGGTCAGGATACCGAAAAGAGCTTTTGCCGAAGCCACTTTGTCTTGTTTTGCGCTTGTCAGTTTGGCAACGCGCTTACCGTTCTTGGTGATATAGATATCCTGTCGGCTGGCCATGGCCACATATTTTCCGGGATTAGTCTTGAGTTCCGATAAAGAAACCAGCATGCCTAACTCCTTTTGGTCATAATGCGTCCTGATTTTTAGATAATATAGACCGAATATCATATTTATAAAAGACCATATTTTGTTTAAATTTCAGGTTTTTTATCTGGTACGCCGTAAGGGTTCTGGTTATTTGCAGTATGAGTTCGAGCGCCGCCAAACCGCTTTCCCAGACATCTGCTTGGGCAGGGTGGGTACGCGGGCTATGCTGAGCTCTGGCAAGCTTTTATCTTAAGAAGCCGCTCTTGCCGGCCGGAGCGAGACGCGATGTTGTGGGTTGTGTCCCATGCTGATGTTTTGATTGGTTTTTTATGTGTGTTGCCTGTTATATTAGTGCTATAATAATTAAATTCTTAAATTCGTTGGCGAACGGGCGGTTTTGCTGCAATTACCGCCTGAAAATAACATGATACAAGCAACGATTTAATAAGATCTCCAAGGGAAGTTATATTTTAGAGAAAAAGATCACGAAGTAAATAAAGGGGTAAATAATAATGGGTCTTGGAATTACGATAAAGTTTCCTGTGGGGCAATGTTCAAAAACTGACAAAGAATTTTATAAAAAATATTTTACCGGACTGCGGTCTGTTGTTCCTGACTGGAATATAAGCTGTTTTTCAGGCGATGCCGGTTTTCGTGTAAAACTTGTTCCATTTGAAGAGGATATTTATTGCACGTGGGAAGATGAAATACTATGTATCTACGCAAAGACCAATAGCGCCGGGCCGGGTTACCATGCTTATTTAATTGATGTGCTGGATGGGCTTGGTGTTACTCCTGTAGAGGTAGAAGATGAGACGAAGTATTACAATAATAGAAATTTTTCTTTACTCCAAAATGAAATGGCGGCATGGCTGCACGGATTAAGTAATAAACTATTAGAAATGAGCGAAGAAGGCGGCTATAGCAATATCGCTGTTTCTCTTTCTATAGACAGCACTCCTCAAACCGACGAGCATTTCACATGCTGTCCTCTTGGGTATTTTGAAAAGGATTTTTTTGAAAAAGTTAAAGAAGGAGAACCGGCAGGGATAAAGTTTTTCCCATGGTGGAACAAGCCGCAAGACGCCCTGTTTTTCAAAAACGCCGCAATGAACCTTATTTTGTGTGAAATTAACTGGCTGCCGCCTGAAACCGCCACCGAACAGGAAGCGGTTGCGGCTGCGCTTGGGTGTCTGGAAAAGGCGTATGCGTTAAACCCTGATTTGGAGTACCCCGTGGCGGAATGGATTGAAATTGCCCGAATTTCAGGGAATGAATCTTTGGTAAAGAAGCTGCATTCGCGTTTTGGTATTACCGGAAGCGGCAAACTGGGGTACAAGCGAGGTTTTGTGAGCAGTAATTATAACGGTTGGCGATTTACACATAGCGGCCAAATGCATTTTGACCGCGAAGAAGACGGCAGCCCGGTTTGGTGGGATAGCGGCAAAACGATACGGGTTTCAACATTTTCGGTCCAGTTCAAAGAAGATACCGTAAATAAAAGCGAGTCTCTTTTGCGCTCCGCAACTGAAAAAGAGGCGGGGTACGAGCCGCTTGCTTTGCGTAATTCTGAAATCGCCGCAAGCATCCAGCACACGCAAATAGAAGAAAACGGCGAGCCTCTTTTTCAAACCCGCCTTGCCGCCGCCTTGAACAATGAATTGGTAATTATGTCGCTGTTTTATGTTGATGCAAACGATCGTGAGTGGGCAGTGAAGGTTTGTGCTTCCGTGGCTCGATAAATCGACAAGGAGAATAAACATGGCGTCCACAACAAATTTTATAGAGCGTACAAAACAGTTCTGGAAATGGTTTTCTGATAATGAGGGGAAATTGTCGGAGCTGACGCAAGCCCGTGGTAAAGACGACGGAGCGGCGGAAGCGGGGAGTGCTTTAGTTTCAGAGGGAGTTTCGCTTATTGCGGACGATATTTATTTTAATATAGGCGGAGATCATGAATTCACGTTCGCAGTGAACGCCAATAACGCGCTTTTCTTTATATATCCTTATATAACGGCGAATTTGCCAAAACAGTACCGCGATAAATGGAAATTCTTTCCATGCATGCAGGGGACAGGGGGACAAAATTTCGGATTTAGAATGCATGGAGCGGATGTTGAAACTGATAATGTGAAGGTTTCCGCCACGCCGAGCGAAGACGGCAAAACCGTTGACCTGCGGTTTTACGCAAAAGAATGGGAAACGCTGGAGGAACAGAATTGTTACGGCGCTTTTTATACTCTGTTTGACTTGTGTGTTGGAGAAGCGCTTGCCTGCGCGTTTGTAAACAAAGTGGAAAAAGCCCAAACCGTTGAAGACGGCATGTTTGCGCTAACCGGGCTTGAACAGTGGATACGTGACAAGTTCTGTGAAGACGGCAAGGATCCTAATCCGGCCGACAGACATTTTGTATATGAAATGGAGCCGCAGGAAGATCTGGAGTTGCGGCGGGACGTTATTATCGGCGGAGCAAACTGCGCGCCGCTTTTGAATGATTATTTGAGCGGCGATGATTCCTGCTATCAAACCTTTGCGAAATTTGGCACAAAACCGGTATTTCTCTACTTTTATTATGATTTCGGCACCAAAGAAAGAGCGGAAGTTTTGTGTGAACGTAATGCTTTGATGGACAAACTGGAAGAAGAAGTATTAGGCGAGCGAGGCAGCGGGAATGAAATTGGTTTGATGCTTGGCGGCGCAATGGGCGTATCTCGCGCATATATTGACTTGCTGCTTTATGATGAGCAGCTTTTTATGGAAAAAGCGCGCAAGCTGCTTGCTGATTTTCCTTATATGGTTTTAGGCAAGGAGTTTTATCCGTCGGGGCAGGAGTTTTTGCTGACAGATCATACGATGGCCGGATTTAAAGAGCGGCTGAGTCAACTGCATGAAGCCAGCGCTCACAAGGAAATCATAAAGATCATTGAAGCTATGCCTGCTGAAAACAAAGACTTTACACTGATAAATCTTTATGCCCGCGCTTTAAACAACGACGACCAGGAAGGTAAAGCTGTGGAAGTACTCGAGTCTATTCGCGAGCAAGGAGAAAACGACGCTCTTTGGAACTGGCGAATGGGATTCGCTCTGTACTATTTGGACCGCGAAGTCGATTCGATTCCTTATCTTGAAAGAGCCATCGAGCTTGGCGATGACAACCCTGAAACGGCTGCGCTGTTGCAGGAAGCGCTTACATATCTGGAAGATGAATAAATAGTAACGTTTAAACCAAGCGCCTGGGCAATGGTGCCACGAAGCGTTTTCTGAAAAATTGCCTGTTGGATTAGCTGATAGATTGGAGCAAGCCGTATGGAAAACAACAATCAGGCGCATATTACTGTTTATACCTGTATTGGCAAATTTGAGCGTGTGAAAAAAACACTGGTCGATCAATTTGCCAATATGAGCAAAGAAGTAACAGATTCGGTCGATGAAAACGGTGTTGAGAGCTTTGTCGTCCGCCTTAAAGATGATTCGGATATTCAGTTGAGCATCAATACTAACCAAGGTTTTATAGGTCATCACATTCACGACATGTATAATTTCTTTGCGAATGTGGAGTGTGAGAACAAGAAGCTGCTGCAAAGCGTATTACATCAAATTCAGGTGTTCAATTGCGTTATTGGCGGATCCTTTAACCTGGATGATGACAAAAACCGCACCAATTACATCGTCAATACAATGTTTGCGGCGGCAAAGGATATCAACGGTCTTGTGTTGATGCCAGATATGCGCCTGTTTGACAGCGACGGGAAATTAGTGTTTTCTGCAGAGGGGGAAAGTGATTTCAATGAATATACTCCTATTGCCAACGCTGATTTTATAGACGGCAGTGTTGACACAGCTCGCAAAGAGCGATCAATCGCTGTTTTGAAGGAAAAAGGCATTCCGTATATGCCGCAACTTCGCGCGGCGGTTATGGAATCGGAAGCAAAATCGCGTACACCCGAAGAAATAGCCCGGCGGCTGTTTGCCATGTTTGGGGTATGCGTTTACTGTGAGGTGCGCAGCGGCGGCCAGACAAAGGAAGAAACGCAAAAGTATCTGAATAAAATCAACGATATTCTTGGCGGCGAGCTGGATGATTCGTTAACGCCGGAAGAAAAGGCGTTTCTGGCGGTTCAAAAGCCGGAGCAGCGTGATCTTGCCAGGTTTGGCTGGCGATATGAGTGTTGTCACGTTTTGATGTGGGCGCTTGGGATTATTGATGAACTGGGTTATCCGGAGCAAATCTGCGACGTTTCAGCGATGGGGGGAATAATCTGGCGTCAGGACAGCCTGGCCGGATTTCTTGAAGGCGCAAAGCCGCGCGCTAAAGAGGAAATACTGGACGCGGCTGATCTGGTTTTGCGGTACAACTGGGCTTGCGTTGACGCCAGAATAAAGGGGCAGAAAAGTCCGGCGAAGCTAAACGGCGAAGTGGTGGTGGAATGGCACTACGCTCTCAACTGGTTAATTGGCGCCAACAAAAACGCTGATTGGGATAATATAAAAACACACACGTGAGGCGTTTTTTCGGAGGAAGCAGTGAAGGTGGAAGAACTGGTTAATGGATTCCTCGCGCTTACGGAAGAGGAAAAGATGGATGTCTTGCGGGGAATCATTCCTCCGTTTTGCCGGGGTATGATGGCAAACGAAGAGAAGGTAAAGCAGATGTTCCTTCTGTTTGGGGGGGAATGCGGCCGGGAGATGAGGAACATGATGTCCGCGATGGCGACGATGTTTGGCCACAAGGGATGCAAGTGAGAATACACCCGCTGTAGCTCGTGCCAGGAAAAGGGGGGGGCGATGCCGAAATTCAGCTATTTCTGCAAAGCATGTGAAGAGGCGTATGAGGTTCGGATGTCGATGGAGGAACAGGAAGGTCTGATTCCTCGTTGTCCGAGCTGCTACGACGAAGAGAAGCAGGAGTTGTACGCGGTCTCCGACGGCGCCAGAAGTGGTTGCGGCGGGCACTGCGGCAATGCCCACGGCTGTTGTTGATTCAAGACAGTTTGCGCGTGTTCAATGGTGTTGACGGCAGACCGCTTTGAACTTCCTGTTCTGAACGGGATGCCGGCGTAATTCGTGAGGCGGCAGCTATTTCGGGCAATACCTGGCTGTGTTCGGCCAACTTGCAAAGCGCAAACGATATTGGCGGGAAGCGGAAACAGAAGTTGCGTTGAATGCAAGCGGCGGACATGAGGATGAGTATATTTAAGAATTGGCAGCGCGAATCGCGCCGGGAAAAGGCGTAATCAGGGCAGGATGTGAATTGGTCCGACGCGCCGGTTATCTTTCTGTCAAATTACAGGTCCTGGCTTAATGAACATTCCTTATAAAGGTATCTGGCCCCGGCTCCATCCCTCCGTTTTTGTCGCCGAAGGAGCGATGATTGTGGGAGATGTCGAGATCGGGGAGCAGTCAAGCGTCTGGTTCAACGCGGTGGCGCGCGGGGATATATTTCCGATCAGGATAGGCAAGCGGACAAATATCCAGGATGGGAGCGTCCTGCACGTAAGAGTCGGGATGCCGGTAGTAGTGGGCGACGAGGTGACTTTTGGCCACGGGGTCATGGCGCACGGTTGCGAGATCGAAGATCTGTGCCTTCTCGGAATCGGCTGCGTGATTCTGGATGAGGCAAAAATTGGCCGTGGGAGCGTGATCGCGGCGGGGGCTGTGGTTCCTCCGGGAATGATTGTTCCGCCGTACTCACTGGTGATGGGAGTGCCGGGAAAAGTGGTAAGGGATCTTGGCCCCGATTCGGAAGAAAAAAACCGCGCCACCGCATATAACTATGTGGGATACGCGGAGAATTTTCAGAAAGAGGGGAAGTGATGGAGCGGGTTCTTGAGATATTCCGTGGCGACAGGCTGATCCAGGATTTTGGCATGAAGCTGATCGAGGCGCGGGATGGCTACGCGAAGGTTTCAGTGGTTGTCGAGGAGCGGTTTTTAAACGCCCACAATATCGGGCATGGGGTGCTAACCTTCGCGGTAGCGGACGCCGCGTTTGCGCTTTCGGTCAACGCTGTCTCTGACGCCACCGGGGTCAACTGGGGTTTTAATATCTTGCGGGCCGCCAAACCGGGAGAGACGCTGATCGCGGAGTCGCGCGCTGTTCATAAAGGACGTCAGCAGATCGTGTGCGAGCTTACGGTGGCAACGGCCGAAGGGCGCCTTTTGGCGAAAGGGATCTTTACGGCGCTTCCCGTTTCCCGCGAAGTGTTCGGCGGTAAACCGTAGCGGCATAAGCTGTCGCGTTTCTATAATCAATACACATAGCCACCGGTACGGTAGCTGTGATCCAATTCTCCGCAAAGTTGTTTCAAAGTCGGTACTTTCTACACTAGTGGCGTTATGTCGGCACAATGTGTTGACAATGTGACCGCAAAGGGTTACATGGTTTGTGAGGAGGAAACTATGAAAAAAACCGCGAACCTGAATATCCGCATTGATCCGGAAACAAAGTCGGGTGCTGAACGGCTATTTTCCAGCTTTGGCATTACCATAAGCGATGCCGTTACTATTTTTCTGCGCCAGTCTTTAATGATGGGCGGCTTGCCGTTTGAGATGAAACAACCACGTTTTAATCTGGAAACAGAAACTGCGTTACAGGAGGCGCGGGATATTGCGTCCGGCAGGCTTGCCGCAAAAAACTATTCTTCGACAAAAGAACTTTTCACGGAACTTGACTCGGAGTGTTAACTCTTAAAACGACAACCCGATTTCGCAAGGACTACAAGTTAGCAAAAAAACGCGGGCTTGATCTTTCTCTTCTTGAAGCAGTGATTGATACGTTGCTGGCTGAAAAGTTTCTTGATCTCAAATACAAGGATCATATGCTGATAGGCGACTATACCGGATTCAGGGAGTGCCACATACTTCCTGACTGGTTGTTGGTTTACTCTGTTAATCAAGAAAAGCGTGTTTTGACGGTTTCGCGTACAGGAACACATGCCGATTTATTTGGATAGAGCGTTTTGGGTTCAAGTGTTTGCATATATTGAAAAAATGAAATAGTTATTGTCGCCATCCAGTGACCAGTCAGCCACGATAGGGCTGTGATGTGTGCCAACCATGTCTGACGGATCTGGGTTAAACCAAAGCTTTTCTAATGAAATTCCGTAGTCTCCGCCGGTCTGGTTTGATGCGCCGGGCGGCGCAGCAGGAACAGCAGCGGCATGACGCTCAGCATTAGTATGGACAGTATCAAGAAGGCGTCGTTGAAGCCCATCATCGTAGCCTGCCGCACGACTTCCGAGTAGATCCTTCCCAATATTGCTTTTTCCGAGGACGCCTCCGGGATTCCCCGCATTTGAAGGAGCGCTTTTCCTCTCTCTACCGCCTCGACGAAGCTGGAGTCAAAAGGAGTCAGGTGTTCCACCAGGCGGCTTTGATGCACCTGCGCTCTGCGGGCGAACATGGTAGTTGAGAAGGCCACCCCGATCGATCCGCCGAGGTTGCGCAGCAGGTTGTAGATGCCGGTCGCGTTGCCCATCTGCGGTTTTGGAATGGAAGAGAGGGTGAGTGTCGTCAGCGGAATGAAAGTAAGCCCCATTCCGAGTCCCAGATAGACACGCGACCACACCAGCGCGCTGAAATCCGCTCCGAGCGACAGGTGCGACATCTTCCAGGTGGAGAGGGCGCAGATAAGGATTCCGAAAAAGAGAGGGTATTTGGGATTATGTTTGCCGATGAACCTGGCCGCGAACAGCATAGTGAAGATTGTGGCTATTCCGCCCGGAGAAAGGACAAGCCCCGCAAGCGTCGCGGTGTAGCCAAGCAGAAGCTGGGCGTACAGCGGAAGCAGGACGATGCTTCCGAGCAGGTTGAAGAAGGCGACGAACATAACCGCGTTGCCGCCGGTAAACGAGAGGTTGCGGAACACCCGCAGGTCCACAACGGGGTTCTTCGCGAATCGCAGTTCCACGATCACGAAAAGAATGAATGCCAGCACGGCGACGGCGGCAAGGATCAGGATGAAGTCGGAATGGAACCAGTCTTCCCGCTGCCCTTTGTCAACCACGATCTGGAGCGCTCCCACCCATATGGTGAGAAGGGCGAGGCCCCACACGTCCGCCTTCTCTCCGCGTCTTTCCCGCAGGTACGACGGATCGTAGATGAATACCGAAATCATGAAGACGGCGAGCAGGCCGATGGGGATGTTGACGTAGAAGATCCACCGCCATGACAGCGTGTCCGTGATGTATCCGCCCAAAAGTGGGCCCACGATGGGGCCGAACAGCGTGCCGATTCCGAAGATGGCCATCGCCATCCCGTGTTCCTCCGGCGGGAACGTTTCCAAAAGGATTGACTGCGACATCGGCTGCATGGCGCCGCCGCCCAGTCCCTGGATTACACGGAAAAAGACGAGCATCCCCAGGCTTGTGGACGCGCCGCACATAAAGGAGGAGACGGTGAATATGACGACGGAAAAGATTAGGTATCGCTTTCGGCCAAAGACGCGCGAAAGCCACCCCGTCATCGGGATGATGATGGCGTTGGATACAAGATAAGAGGTAAGAACCCAGGCGGCTTCATCGACGCCAGAGGAGAGCGAGCCCCGGATATGGTCAAGAGAGACATTGGCAACGCTGGAGTCGATAATTTCGATCAGCGTCGGCAGCATCACGGTGACGGCGACAAGCCACTTGTTGACCTCGGCCGTGCCGCCGGCGATCTTCGCCCGCCCGCCTTCCAGATCCATTCACTTACCGGGTCAGGATCGTGGGAACGACGGACATGCCGATCCGTAAAATATGCTCCGGGTCTTCTCCGGGGGAGATAAGGATCTTTACCGGAACGCGCTGCACCACTTTCACGTAGTTTCCAGAGGCGTTTTCCGGCGGGAGCAGGGCAAACGCGGAGCCGGTGCCGGCCATAATACTGTCCACTTTGCCACGAAACTTCTTTCTTCCGAAGGTATCCACGCGGATGATGACCTCCTGCCCCGCGCGTATCCGCGCGATTTCCGTCTCTTTGTAATTGGCGACGACCCAGACGTTGTCCAGGGCGGCGACAGCCAGGAGTTGCTGTCCGGGGGAGACGACCTGTCCGACTTCAACGTTCTTGCGGGTGACGTATCCGTCGGTCGGGGAGACGACCGCGGTATAGCCGCGCAAAAGCTTTGCTTCCGCAAGCGACGATTTCCGTTGTTTGAGCTGCGCTTCCTGTTGACCGATGCGCGCCCGTCGTTGGATCACTACGGAGCGCCGCTGGGCCAGGATCGCCTCTCTTTGGGCGATCATCGCCTGCTGTGTAAGGACCGCCGCTTCCGCCAGCCGCAGTTCCTCACGGTCCAACTGCTCCTGCGACATTGCAACATCGGCGTCGGTCTGGGCCTTCTCGTGCGATTCCCGGCTGATTACTTCCTGTTCCCATAGCGATTTCATCCGGGCGGCGTCCCGTTGCGCCTGGGAGAGCCGGGCCGAGGAAAGAGCGGTCTTTGCGCGCGCCGCCTCGATGCGCGCCAGAACTTGCGCAAGCTGCGCCTCCGCCCCTTCTTTGTCCTTCTGCGCGGCGATCACATCGGCTTCCGAGGCGAGCAGGTCCGCGCGGGCCGCGGCAAGATCCGCCGCGCTTCCGGCGACGGCGGACTCGGCTCCATCTTCGCGGACGATGAACGGTTCCGGATCTATGTGTACAAGCGGATCGCCAGGCTTCACCATCTGGTTGTCGCGGACGGGAACTTCAACCACTTTTCCCTGAATCTGCGAGGCGACCATGTGAATTCTGCCGTCGATGAAAGCGTCGTCGGTGCTGACATTGGCGCGGCTGTGGCTGCGGTAGGCAACCCCGAAAACAACTACGGCGCCAAGGAACAGCAAGGAAAGGAGTATGGCGTTTTTTTTGCTCATGGCGCGTGAAACTTTTTAGCGGCCCATTGCCCGCAGGAGAGACGATTGCGACACGGCCAGGTCGAAAGCCGAATTGTTCAGCTCGATATCCGCGCTGACCATCTGGGTTTGGGCGTCCGTCATTTCGATAATATCTCCCGCTCCGACCTCGTAACGGGCGGTGGCAAGCCTTAAGTTTTCCGCGGCCGCTTCCTGCTGTTTGCGGCGGGCCGTCAGCCGTTCGCGCGCCTCCTGCACGCTGTACGCCGATTGCTCTACCTCCAGCCGCACGCGCCGCTTCGCCTCGACAATCTCGTGGCGCACGGAAGAAAGCAAAGCCTGCGCTTCACGAACCCGTTCACGGACCAGAAACCCGGAGAACAAAGGCTGAGTAAGCGTAACGGAGACGTCGTAGCCCTGCTGGACAGGAAAATCATCCGACGCGTATCCGTATCCGGCTCTGCTATTCAAGAATGGGTAATGTCCGGCGTGCGCTTGCCGCAACACTTCCTTTGCGGACCGTTCTTTCTCCAGGAGCGCGCGGACCTCCGGACGGTTAAGCAGTCCTTCTTCTATCCAGTTGGGCAGCTCTCCAGGAATCGCCGTCTCTTCGAATTCTCCTCGCAGGACGAACTCGGAGGACAGGTCTAACCCTATCCTTTGAAGAAGGATGATTCTGGCCACGCGCAGGTCGTTCATCGCCTGCCCCAACGAGGCGCGGGAGTCGTACAGGTTTGCTTCGGCGCGGACAAAGTCGATCTTTGCGCGGACGCCTGTTTTGTAGAAGGCTTGCGCCTGCTTAAACAATGTTTCCCTTTGTCCGACGTTTCTTTGCTGGAATTCCTGCGCGTTTCCAGCCCGCAGGACGTTATAGAAGGCGACTTTTGCCGCGAACGCTACGTCATGCTCTGTTGTGACCGCGTTTTCCCGGCTGACTCCCGCCAGGGCGTCGGCTGCCGCTACCGACGCGCCGGTGCGGCCGAAATCGTACAGCATCCATTCCGCGCCGCCTCGGACGAACTCATTTACCGTCGTGAGATTGCGGTGGCCCAAAACAGACCAGGCTCTGGTGCGGCTGTATCCGGTGGAGAGGTTCAAAGCGGGGTACCAGGCCGACTGCGCCTGCCCTTTGCGGGCGATTGCCGCCGCGACATCGGCCTCCGCCTGTTTCATCAGCGGGTGGTTCTTTATAGCTATGTCGGCGACATCCGCGATAGTCCAGACATACGGCGCGTGTCCCTCCGTTGCGGGCAAAGCGGCCATATTATCATCCGCGTACGCAAACGCGGAGAGCAGCGTCAGAAAGAGCGCGGCGAGCAGCATCCGGGTATATGGAAAAAGGGCGTATCGAATCAAGGAATCCTCCAGAAGTCCATCGTATTTTGCGCCGGTTGGAAGTGTCAAGAAACCCGTTCGGATTTCCATGGAAGCGGCATGATGAGCGCGATAATGGCTCCCGCGACTGGAAACGCGTTGAGTAGGAGCATGGCCGTCGGGATTCCGAACCGGTCCGCTATAGCGCCAAGGAGGGTGACGCCGATTCCTCCGGTGCCGATAGCGAATCCGGCGATGGCGCCGGATGCCGTTGCGAGCCGGTTCGGGAAAAGCTCTTGTGCCATTACGATAGACACGGAAAAGCTGGAGATTATGGTTCCGCCCGTTAGAGCCGCCATTACGAACACGAGCCACCCCGTTGAATGAAGGAACAGGTATATAAGCGGCGCTGTCAGCGCGACGGAGGCGAACAGGAATTTGCGGTGTCCTACTCGATCGGCAATTGGTCCGCCAACTATCGTTCCGACGGTTCCAGCTCCGAGGAAAACGAGCAGAAGAGAGGCTACGTATCCCGGGTCGCTGGAAAGCTTTGCCTGGTGGATGAACGGGATATATGTCGCCAGCCCCAGGTGAGTCCAGGAACGCAAAACGACGACCATCATAATAAGGAAGACGATGCGATAGGGATGATCGTTGCCGTTGCGGGTTTCCAGACGCGCGGTTTTTGCGGCTGACTCCACACGCGACCGGATGGATGACATTGCCTTAAAGAACAGCATGGCTGTCACGATAGCGGGGATGATCACTCCGATTGCCGCTCGCAGTCCGTACCGTGACGCAAGGAAGATGGCGGCCGGGCCGCCCAGCGCCATACCGAGGTTCCCGCCGAAGGAGAAGACGGACATTCCCGTGGCCCGTTTTTCGGAGACGACGCACGCTGTGGTTTTGAATCCTTCGGGGTGGAACGAGGCTGTGCCCACTCCCATAAGGATGACGAAGAACACCAGCCATTTCATGGTAGTGACAAGGGGGATCATCGCCAGGCCAAGAGCGGAGACCAAAAGCCCAAGCGGCAACAGGAGCGAGAAAGGCCGGCGGTCGGTGAAATAGCCGAAAAACGGCTGGATCACCGAGGAGCTTACATGAGCGGCCATAAGGAGCATGCCCGCCACGGTATATGACAGGCCAAACCGTTCTTTAAGAAAGGGCAAAAGCGCGGGTAGCGCTCCCTGAACGAAATCGGTGCTGAAATGCCCAAGTGAAAGCAGGGCAAGAAGTAATCCGTTGGAGTTCATATATACATGACGTCGGCGATGTTGTTTTTGCCAAGCAGAAGCATCACAAGCCGGTCAACTCCAAGCGCCGCGCCAGAGCAGTCCGGAAGACCGTGGCCAAGCGCGTCGAGAAACGACTGGTCCACCGGGAGCGTACTTCCGCTGTGGCGGCGCGACAGTTCCAGGAGACGCGCTTCCTGTTCCTTTGGGTCCGTAAGCTCCTGGTAGCCGTTAACGAGTTCCACCCCATCAAGATACCCCTCAAACCGGTCGGAGATCTCCGGGGCGGAGGTTCTTCTTCGGGCCATTGCTCCAAGGGTTGCGGGGAAGCCGGTCAGAAAGCACGCTCCAAACCGTGCCGCTTCTGGTTCTACGACCTCTATGCACGCGCGAAAGAACAGGTCGTCCCACGATTCGTCTTTGCCGGGCCGCGCGCCAAGCCGCGTCAGTCCGGCCCGCAATTCTTCGGCATCCGACATGTTTGTTCCAAGCAGCTTGCGGAATATGTCGGATAATTCCAGCCGCTTCCAGGGTTGGTTCAACGGAATAATGTTTTCGCCGCGCGAAATCGCGGTTGCTTTTGATATTTTCAACGCCAGATGCCGGATCAGTTCCTCGACGTCCCGCATTACGCTTTCCATCGGCTCAAGCCGGTACCACTCCAGCATTGTGAATTCGTGGGAGTGGAGCGGGGACCCTTCCCGGTCACGGAACACTTTGCCCAGGTAAAAGATGTCGCCCGAACCGGCCGCAAGCAGTTTTTTCATCGCGGGCTCAGGCGAGGTGTGCAGGTATAGTCTTGTTTTCTTTCCGGAGGCGTCCTCTACCCGGACCGGGTAGATATTTGGATCAAGGTTGGGGAAGGGAGACGCGACCGGCGTGTCAACTTCGAGAAATCCGTTCTCGCGGAAATAGCGTCGGATCTCTTCAATTATCAGCGCCCGCGCTCGCAGGGACTCCCACGACATCCGCCCTTCCGCGAGGCGGCGCCACGTTTCATCCCGCCTTGGCGTGTCGTCTGTGTCCAGTGTCATGTCCGGCATATCCACATATTTATATGCCTTGAACAAATTTACGCAATACCCTCTTGGCGGGCCTGGCGTGGTATAAAAATAGTTATGGCCAAATTGCCGGGTGACGACCAGACTGGAGGCGGCGAGCCTATAGTCCTGCGATACGACGGACGCCGTCTGGTTCCCATAGTGCGTCCGCTTATGCCTGAATCGACCGTCTCCATCTCCGTAAACAATTCTCCTTTCTCCACTCTTATTGCATCGCCTCACGATCTCCATTATCTGGTGGCCGGCTTTCTTCGCATGCAAGGGGTGATATGGGCTCCGTCCGATCTGCTTTCCTTGAGCGTTGCCGAGCGTAAAAACGCGGTAAGCGTGCGGGTGAGGGACAAGGTGGCGGCCCACAGCCATCCGCCTGGCGCTTTGTGGAAAGAGCAGCGCATGGTTCTGCGGTCGAGATTATCGGAAAGGGCTGTCCGGGCACCGTCTTCCGGTCCGTTCTTCCGGCCGGAAGCGATATTTCTGACGATGGGGTTGCTGGCGCGCGCGGAGAACGAAAACCGCAGAAACAGCGAGATTTGCCAGGCCGCCGCCGGAGACGGAAATCGGCTCCTGCTATATGCCGAGGACATAGGGCGACACAACGCGGTTGACCGGATCGCCGGGGAGGCGCTGCTCAAGGGTGTTGATCTGTCGGGCAAGATTATGGCGATATCCGGGCGTGTCTCCTCCGGGCTGGCCGGGAAAGCCGGCTTTCTGGGCGTGTCGATGATCATTTCGCGGGTTCCGCCGACCGACGCCGCCATCCAGGTTTGCGAGGATCTGGGAATTACCCTGATAGGATGCGTGCGCGGAGACAAGTTCAACGTCTATTCCCACTCCATCCGCGTCATTACCGAAAGATCTTTCGGTAAGATCGCGGGTGTTACGGGGGCGATTCTTGCCGGCGGGCAGTCGCCCATGATGGGATGCGACAAGGCGCTGTTGCCGTACCGGGAGGGAAGGTTCATCGAGGCGATCTATCGAAAGATGGCGGATCTGTTCGATGAGGTGATAGTGGTGGGAGCCGACGCCGAACGATACGATTTCATTCCGTGCAGATGCGTGCCGGACAGGTTTCAGGGCATGGGGTCGCTCGCCGGCATTCATTCCGCTCTTTATCACAGCCGCACGGAGCGAGTCTTTGTGGTCGCCTGCGACATGCCCTACATTAAAGGAGACCTGATCAGGTTCCTTTGCGCTTTTTCAGATGAGTCCGACGTTGTGGCGCCGGAAGGCGGCAAGGGTCTGGAGGCGCTTTACGCCATGTATAACAAAAGCGCTCTCCCGGCTGTCGAGGATGCGCTTCGGGCGGGCAGGCGTGAAGGTTGTTCCTTCTACGAAGAGGTACGGGTTCTGCGGGTGCCAAAGGAAATGGTCGAGCGGATCGACCCCGGCTTGTCCGCGTTTAGTAACATCAACACTCCAGAGGATTATTTCCGGTTTCGCCGTGAAGGTGGGTTCCCTCGGGGGTAATTACGTTTAATTCCAAACAAGTTTTCAGGAGGAGTTGTCATGGAAAGTGGCCAGAAGCCAATGGAGATACAGATAATGTTTCCCGATCATTTGAGGGGAGGCGTTTACTCGAACAACATGAGTATTGCTCACACGCGGGAAGAATTCGTTCTTGATTTTCTGATGGTGGCTCCTCCCGCCGGTTCTGTGACCGCGCGTATAATCCTGTCTCCGGGCCACGCCAAGCGGGTTGCCGCGGCGCTTGTCGAGAATTTGCGGAAATACGAAGAGACTTACGGAGCCCTCCAGGCCGCGGAGGAGCCCAAGGGAAGGATCGGGGTCAACTGACAATGAAAGCGCGGTTTACCGTTGCTCTTCTTCAGATGAGCATGAGTCAAGATCCGGAGGCCAATCTCCGGAAAGGAGTTGCGATGGTTCGCGAGGCGGCAACCAGGGGGGCCGATGTTGTCTGCCTTCCTGAACTGTTCCGGTCGCGTTACTTCTGTCAGCGGGAAGACCCTGTTTTTTTCGACATGGCCGAGAGTATTCCGGGGCCTGCTACCGACGAGCTTTCACGCGCCGCGCTCGAGGCCGGAATTGTGATAGTTGTTCCGGTGTTTGAACGGCGGGCTCCCGGCATCTACCACAACAGCCTGGCGGTGATAGACGCCGACGGAACCATTGCCGGGGTTTACCGCAAGATGCATATCCCGGACGACCCGTCGTATTACGAGAAGTTCTATTTCACGCCCGGAGACCTTGGTTTTCGCGCTTTTGACACGAAGGCGGGCCGCATCGGCGCTCTTATCTGCTGGGATCAGTGGTATCCGGAAGGCGCCAGGCTTACGACGCTTGCCGGCGCGGCGATCCTCTTTTATCCGACCGCCATTGGCTGGCATCCTCACGAGAAAGATGAGTATGGTAGCCGCCAACTCGACGCGTGGCGCACTGTCCAGCGCGGTCACGCAATCGCCAACGGCGTATATGTCGCGGCGGTTAACCGGGTTGGCCACGAGGTTCCGGACGAGGGCGGAGCGGGGATACAGTTTTGGGGCTCATCTTTCATCTGCGATCCGCAAGGGGTGGTTCTTGCCGAGGCGTCCACCAACCAGGAAGAGATTATATTAGCCGAGGTTGACCTTGCGCTTTTGGAAGATATCCGGAGAAACTGGCCGTTTCTGCGCGACCGCAGAATCGACGCTTACGGCGGGATCACGCGCCGTTTCCTTGACGGGCGGCCGGGTGAAAAAGAATGAGCGCTTTTCGTATGCCCGCCGAATGGGAGCCGCACGAGGCGACCTGGATCGGCTGGCCGCACAAACTGTCGGATTGGCCCGGCAAGTTCGCGCCCATTCCGTGGGTGTTCGGAGAAATGGCCCGAAAAATAGCCGAAGGAGAGACTGTCCGCATCCTCGTGGAAGACGCAGGCCACGAGGCCAGGGCGCGGCGTCTGCTGTTACGGGTGGGAGCGGACTCCTCGCGTATAGAGTATTTCCGTTTTCCCACAAACCGCGGCTGGACGCGCGATTCCGGCCCGATATTTGTCCGGCGGGAGAAGCCAAAGCCCGAAGTCGCAATCGCCGCTTTCCGGTTTAACGCCTGGGCGAAGTATCCGGACTGGAAGAAAGATGTACGGGTACCGGAGCGCGCGGCGCGCTCTCTTGGGTTGCGCCTGTTAAAGCTCGCTAAAGGAGATGTTGTTCTGGAAGGCGGGGCGATCGACGTTAATGGACGAGGGACATTGCTTACGACTGAAGAGTGTCTTCTTGATCAGCAGGTCCAGGTTCGCAATCCGGGCATGGACCGGAAAGGCTTGGAAGGCGTTTTCCGCGAAATGTTGGGGATCACCAACACAATCTGGCTGGGGAAAGGGATTGCCGGAGACGATACCCACGGACATGTGGACGACCTGTGCCGGTTTGTCGATCCCCAAACGATTGTGCTTTGCCGCGAAAAAAACCAGGCGGACCCGAATTATCGTCCGCTCGAGGAAAATATGGAGCGGCTTTCCGGGGCGCGCCTCGAAGATGGGGCAAAGCCCGAAGTGGTGCCGCTGCCCATGCCCGCTCCGTTGAAGCTGGACGGTGTCCGCCTTCCGGCAAGCTACGCCAATTTCTACATATGCAACGCCGCCGTTTTGGTTCCTACTTTCAACGATCCGAACGACCGCGTCGCGCTGGGAATTCTTTCTGAGCTTGTTACGGATCGTCCCGTTACAGGGATTCACGCAGTGGACCTTGTCTGGGGGCTTGGCGCGGTTCATTGCCTGACCCAGCAGCAGCCGATGGCTGTTATGCCATAAAAGGGGGCAAGCGCATGAGCAAATGGATAATCCTGTGTTCGGATTGCGATCATGAGTTCAAAATCGAAGTGGAAGACGTTCCGGAAAGATGCCCAAACTGCGGGTTCGAGGGTGAATTCGAGGTTATCGACGAGGAAGATGATTTCGAGTGATTTTGTAGCGAAAGAATTTCAGCAAAACCCTTCCGTTGCCGTGTTTGAAATCCTGATGATGCGAAAGCATCGGCGGGGTTTTTTGTTTAAACTGGCGGGGTAATGTTTAAAAATACGGTTTTCATTTCATGTTGCATACATATGTATATGGAGAAAGTGGAATGGCAATCGACAAGAGCAAAAAATACTGGCGTGGCGATAGCGCGGATGATGTTGTCGAATACTTGGACGAATATTCTGAAAACGAAATCACCAAGGTTGTTGTTGTAAAATGCAGGCGGTGCGGCCTTGTTGTTTTTACTTTTAAAATAGATACCGCTGAGGGAGTGATTGAAATAACATGTGTCGCTTGTGGTAAAAAGCATTTATTGCTTGATAGCGAGAAGTCTTTGGCGAAAAGTAAGCCGGAAAACGCAAAATGCTCCGAATGTAAAAAGAGTCAATTTAATGTGGCGGTTGGTTTTATTCATAGAAGGGACAGCGAAGTGAAATGGGTTTATATTGGCAACCGCTGCGCAAATTGCGGGATTTTGGGGTCTTACGGCGATTGGGGAATTAATTACGCGCCGACGGATGAAATGGAGAAAAACGTTTAGTTTCGCTATCGAGTTAGGGCAATTTTACCGTTAGGTTTATCCGCATGGGCGGCTTCTTTCGCTCGAAACCCTCTCCCTCGGGTACGCTCGCTCGTCATCCCTGACTCGCGTCGCTGCCCTGTTTCTTGCTTTTGCCATCCCTGGCTTCGCCGCGCCAATTTCTTCATGGCAGCGGGTAGTTTTGCCGGCTTGATAATATCCACGAAGAGAACAGTTTTCGGTTTACGGGCGTGTTAGGAGTTTTGTTTGTGTTTCCCGTGCCGTGACGGCTCCAGCG
>WRHP01000038.1 GCA_009783195.1 Syntrophorhabdaceae bacterium
GGCGGCCGGAGCGGATGGGATTACGGTGCATCTGCGGGAAGACCGGAGGCATATCCAGGATCGGGATCTCGACGCGCTCAAGAGCGTGGTAACCACAAGGATCAACCTGGAGATGGCCGCCACCAGGGAGATGATAAACATCGCCAGAGGTTTACGCCCGTTTTCCGCGACGCTTGTTCCGGAAAAACGCGAGGAGATAACTACCGAGGGCGGGCTTGACGCAGCCTCGCAGATAGATTTTCTTTCCCGGACCACGGCGGCGCTAAAAGAGGCCGGGATTCTTGTCAGCCTGTTCATTGACCCCGACCTTGAGCAGGTCCGCGCCTCCAAGGAGACGGGCGCGGAAGCGGTCGAGATTCACACAGGCGCGTACTGCGGGGCTTTTCTTGGGGCGGAAGGGGAGCATGAGCTTGCGCGAATCCGGGCGGCCGCGGCTTATGCCGAATCCATAGGGCTTAGAGTTCACGCGGGGCACGGGCTCGACATGCGCAACATCGGACCTGTGCTCGACATTCCACAGATACGGGAATTCAACATCGGACACAGCATCATAGCGCGCGCCTTGTTCATTGGTCTGGCCGAGGCGGTGCGGGAGATCGCGGATCGGATCCACAGGGCCTGAAATGAGCCATATAATCGGAATCGGCGTGGATATAGTAGAAATTTCCAGGATTAAATCAATACTGAAGCAGCACGGAGAGCATTTTATTTCGCGGGTGTTTACGGAAAACGAGAAGAAATACTCCATGAGCGCCGCAAATTCCGCCGAGAGGTTTGCGGGCCGTTTCGCCGTGAAGGAAGCGGTGATCAAAGCGCTGGGCATCGGAGTAAACACCGGAATCACATGGCATGACATAGAGACGATCCGCGGAGCTTCGGGAAAACCGTCGGTCCGCCTCCGCAATCAAGCACTACGTTTCCTGAAACAGAAAGGCGGCGGCGGCAACGCCATACATGTGTCGATCGCTCATGACGGAGGCAAGGCAATAGCGTTTGTCGTAATGGAACGGGCGGAGGAAAAGAAATGAAGGTGGCTACAGCTCAACAAATGGCGGAACTCGACCGGACGACGATCGAGCATTACGGCATCCCTTCTCTCGTTTTAATGGAGAATGCCGGCCGGTGCTGCGTCGAACGGATTCTCCAGATCCTTGAGGAGAAATCCGTGGCGCCGCAAGAAGCTTCGGTCGCGGTCGTCTGCGGAAAGGGGAACAATGGCGGCGACGGGATGGTGATCGCGCGTCACCTGCACAACCGGGGCGTTTACGTCGAGGTGTTCCTTCTCTGCAAGCCGGAGGATCTCTCGCGAGACGCTCGTACCCAGGCCGACATATTGCGGAAGATAGACATTGAAATTCGTGTCATCCGCGATCACGAAGGAATCGAGGATCTGCGCGCGTACCTGGAGGAGGTCCATATGTGCGTGGACGCCATTTTCGGAACCGGGCTTTCCGCTCCGGTATCGGGAGTCACGCGCGATGTGGTTGAGGTCATCAATCTTTCCATGGCAACCGTGTTCGCCGTGGATATCCCAAGCGGCATCGACGCCGGCACCGGCCGAATCTTAAGCGAAGCAATAAGGGCGGATTTCACCGGCGTTTTCGGATTGCTGAAAATGGGAAATGTGCTGCTTCCCGGTTCCATCCACTGCGGCGAAACGGATGTTTATGACATCGGAATCCCTTCCCGCGCGATATTCGACGCGGGCATCAAAACGGAAACGATAGATACGCTTGTGGTAAAAAGCATGCTTTCCATCCGTCCTCCCGACTTCCACAAAGGAGACGCCGGACGGGTTTACATCGTCGGAGGTTCCCCCGGAATGACCGGAGCGCCGTGTCTTTCCGGAGCAGCCGCTTTGCGGATGGGCGCCGGGCTTGTAACCGTAGTGGTTCCGGCATCTTTGCGCCACATCGTCGAGTCAAAACAGATGGAGGTCATGAGCGCGGGCATTCCGGATGACGGAAAAGGGTATTTCACGCCGGAGATGATTCCGTCGCTGTTAAATACGATCGCAAACGCCGATTTTGTGGTCGTGGGCCCGGGGCTTGGCATGACGGAAGACATGCCCAAATTCATACGGAAGCTGCTCCCGCAGATAAAGGCCCCATTCCTTTTAGACGCGGACGCGCTAAACGCGCTGGCCGGACAGGCGGACGCGCTGCAGACAGCCGCGGCGCCATGTATCATTACGCCGCACTCGGGCGAAATGTCACGACTGACGCAGGAATCCGTCGACGCGATTGAAGCAAACAGAATGAACGCCGTTCGATACATGGCGGAGGAGGAAAACGTCACGGTTGTATTGAAAGGTCCGCGCTCGCTGGTGGCCACCCCGCAAGGAGACACTTTCATCAATATGTCCGGGAATCCTTACATGGCGTCCGGCGGGATGGGGGATGCCCTAAATGGAATAATCGCCGCGCTTGCGTCCCAAGGTTTCTCATCGACAGACGCCGCGTGCGCGGGAGTCTTTCTCCACGGCCTGTCCGCCGACCTTCTGGTCCGGAAACACCCGATGACTCCGGTTACCGCGACAGACGTAATCGAAAACATCAAGGGCGCGCTGCGTCACGTCCTGGACGAGGCGCCCCCGGAAGAGTGATCACCGAACTGGTTTCCAACTCCACCGAAGACACTATGGAGATCGCCCGATCTCTGGGAAAGGCGCTCGCGCCAGGAGACGTAATCGCTCTTACCGGCGATTTGGGTGCTGGAAAGACCTGTTTTTGCAAAGGAATCGGCGAAAGCTTGCGGATACCCGCCGCCCGCGTGGTAAGCCCGACGTTCACTATCGCCACCGAATACGAAGGCGTCCTTCCCCTCAACCACATTGATGTCTATCGGCTTGACACCGCCATGGAAGCCGTCGAAGTCGGCGTAGACGAGATCCTCGCCGCAACCAAAGGGATATGCGTAGTGGAATGGGCCGAAAAAGTGGAGGAATTATTGCCAACGGACAGCATACGGGTTACATTTGTCATTTGCTGTGATGATCGCAGGAAAATCGTAGTTTCCACGCCGGAACAGGATCGTTTTGCCGTATTCCACGAATTGACCACGCGCTTTTTGGCCAGGGGGTGAATCAGGCAATGGCATTGATCGTTCAGAAGTACGGCGGCACATCCGTCGGGACCATTGAAAAGATAAAAAACTGCGCAAAGCGCGTGGCGAAAACCTGGGAAGACGGAAATGAAGTGGTGGTCGTAGTCTCCGCGATGTCCGGAGAGACAAACCGCCTTCTGGGGCTGGCAAACCAGATTTCCGAGCTGCCCAACGAGCGGGAACTCGATGTCGTTGCCTCTACCGGCGAGCAGGTGACTATCGGACTGCTGTCGATCGCGCTGCACGAGATGGGATACAAGGCGAAGTCGTTCTGCGGTTTCCAGATACCCATTTGCACCGACAACGCTTACACGAAAGCGCGGATTCAGTCGATTGACGGCAGCATGATCCGAAATGCCTTAAAAGACGGGTATATATGCGTGGTTGCCGGTTTTCAGGGTATTGACGACACCGGGGCCATCACAACTCTTGGGCGCGGAGGGTCTGACACAAGCGCGGTTGCCATAGCCGCGGCCCTCAAAGCCGATGTATGCGAAATATATACGGATGTTGACGGCGTTTACACAACCGACCCTAATATTTGCTCTGATGCGCGCAAACTCGACAAAATCTCTTTCGAAGAAATGCTTGAGCTTGCCTCGCTCGGAGCCAAAGTGCTGCAGATCCGGTCGGTGGAATTCGGCATGAAATACAAGGTGCGGATACATGTCCGCTCATCCTTCAATGATAATCCGGGAACAATCGTCACCACGGAGGACGAAATTATGGAAGCGGCGATAGTGTCGGGAATTGCGCACAACAAAAACGAGGCAAAAATCACGATTGTGAAGGTTCCCGACAAACCGGGAGTCGCCGCCAAAATCTTCAGGTCGCTCTCCGACGCAAACATCATCGTCGATGTCATCGTCCAGAACGTGTCCGTCACCGGCAACACCGACCTTACCTTTACGGTTGGCCGGACCGATTACAAGAAAGCCATGACGATAACAGAGAAATCGGTGGCCGAAATCGGCGCGGAAGGCGTGCTCGGCAACGACAAGATAGCCAAGGTCTCGATTGTCGGTATGGCAATGCGGTCTCATTCGGGCGTCGCCACGAAAGTGTTCGAAACGCTGGCCCAGGAAGGGATAAACATCCTTGGTATCAGCACTTCAGAGATAAAGATCTCCGTTCTCATAGAGGAGAAATACGCGGAGCTTGCGGTGCGCGTGCTGCATGCCGCGTTTGACCTGGGAAATCCCGCCTGATGGAAACGAAAACCGTCCGCCTATACGACACAACGCTTAGGGACGGAACCCAGATGAGGGATATTTCCCTTTCCGTCCTTGACAAGATCAAGATCGCGGAAAAACTCGACGAATTCGGAATCCACTATATCGAGGGAGGATATCCCGGCAGCAACCCTAAAGATCTTGAGTTCTTCGGCATGGCAAAAAAGATCCAATGGAAAACTTCGGCCATCTGCGCATTCGGCATGACGCGCCGGGTAGGGAAAAAGGTCGAGGAAGACGCAAATATCAAAGCGCTTCTGGGTGCCGAGACTTCCGTCATCACCGTAGTGGGGAAAACCTGGGATTTCCATGTCACCGAGGCGCTTAGAACCACGCTTGATGAAAACCTTGCCTCCGTCCACGACACTATCCGCTACCTTAAGTCGAGGACCGACAAAGTGTTCTTCGACGCGGAACACTATTTCGACGGATACGGAAACAACAACGAATACGCGCTTAAAGTTCTGTCAACGGCGGCTGACGCCGGCGCGGACTGCCTTGTCCTTTGCGATACAAACGGAGGAACGCTCACTTCCGTAATCAGCCGGATCGTGCGGGAAACGAAGGAAGCGGTGGCCACTCCTTTGGGCATCCATACCCACAACGACGCCGACATGGCGGTCGCAAACACCCTTGCGGCCGTTGAAAGCGGGGTGGTCCAGGTTCAAGGAACGATCAACGGGTACGGGGAGCGGTGCGGCAACGCCAATCTCTGTTCGATCATCCCGGCCCTTGAACTGAAGATGGGATTGAAAGTTTTGCCGGAAGGCAACCTAAAGAAGATATACGCGGTGTCGTTGTTCGTAGCCGAAACATCAAACATGAGCCAGTTGCCAAACCAGCCGTATATCGGCGACGCGGCTTTCGCGCACAAGGGAGGCATGCATGTCTCCGCCGTCAGCCGCAACCCTGTAACGTATGAACATATTTCCCCGGAAGCGGTAGGGAACCAGCGGCACGTCCTGATTTCCGACCTCGCGGGAAGAAGCAACATATTGTCTAAAATCCAGGAACGCGGACTCCAGTTCACCTCGCAGGATCCAAACACCGGAAAAATTCTCGAGGAGATCAAAGAGCTGGAACACAAGGGATACCAGTTCGAAGGCGCCGACGCTTCGTTTGAACTGCTGGCGCGCCGGGCTATGGGAGAGAGCGAACCGTTTTTCGAACTAAAAGGTTTCCGGGTCATAGACGAAAAGTGGTCCGAAGGAGAAGATCCCATCGCCGAAGCCACGATAATGATCGCGGTCGAAGACCAGGTGGAACACACGGCGGCCATGGGCAACGGCCCGATCAACGCAATGGACAACGCGCTGCGCAAAGCGCTGGAGAAGTTCTACCCGGAGGTAGGGGAAGTCCGGCTGATCGACTACAAGGTGCGCGTCATCCAGCAAACCGGCACCGCCTCCTCGGTACGCGTCTTGATACAGTCCGCGGACAAGACAGCGAACTGGGGAACGGTCGGGGTGTCGCACAACATCATCGAAGCATCCTGGCAGGCCCTGGTGGACAGCATACGCTTCAAGCTGTGGAGAACGCGCCGTGCCAGACCAGGAGAAAACACGTAAAAATAGCATTGAAAGGAAAAGGTCGTACCTTTTCCTTTCAATGATTCTTCTTGTCTGGAATCTTGTCGCAACCGCAAACCATGCGCTTCAAAACAGCTTCCAAAATCTCCCTCAAACACCCGGCGAGACACCCGTTTCTGCCGCTTCCAAATCCTTGCCGCCGCAAACAATCATTCCAGAAACCCATGAGGAATCCATCTCTGTTCGCCAGAAATATCTATTGGGAAAACAAATAGATATAAACAAAGCCTCAATAGAAGAATTCAGTTCGCTTCCCGGAATCTCAAGCGCGATGGCAGCCGCTATAGTAGAAGAGCGGGAACGGTCAGGCGGGTTTAATTCCCCAAACGAACTTATGCGAGTCAAAGGCATCAAGGAAAAGCGACTTGAAAAAATCCTTCCTTTTTTAAAAAAAATAGCAGAATAATTGATATAAATAGTTTGGAATATTTGCCGCGCCTGGAGGCTGTTGGTGTTCCGCTCTGTCAGAAACGATATCAAGGTTATTTTCGAGCGGGACCCGGCCGCAAGAAGCATTTTTGAGGTCTTGTTGTGTTACCCCGGTTTTCACGCGGTCCGGTTCCATCATTTGGCCAACTGGCTATGGCGGCGCAACATAAAAACGCCCGCCCGCCTTGTCTCGCATATTTCCCGCATGCTTACCGGCATCGAGATCCACCCCGGCGCGACTGTCGGCGAAGGCCTCTTCATTGATCACGGAATGGGCGTGGTTATCGGAGAAACAACGGAGATTGGCCGTAACGTCACGCTCTATCATGGCGTAACCCTTGGCGGAACCACATGGAACAAGGGGAAGCGGCACCCAACGATAGAGGATGATGTCGTTATAGGCGCCGGAGCTTCGGTCCTTGGAAACATCCGCGTTGGGCGTAACTCCAAAATCGGCTCGGGCTCTGTCGTCAACAAGGAAGTTCCTCCCAATTCCACCGTGGTCGGCATTCCCGGCAGGGTCGTTATACGGGAAGGCTCTGTTTACAGCGACCCCGAAGGCGTCGGCGGAACGCCCGACCCCGAAGGCAATGCCATTCGATGCCTGACCGAACAGGTCGCCGCGCTTGGAAAACAGATCGGGCTTTTGACCGCGGAGATCGAATCAATAAAGAAAACCGAAACATGAGGTCCGCTTTATGAAAATCACCACGCGCGGACGATACGCCGTAATGGCGTTGGTGTCGCTGGCGTCGTATTCGCGGGGCAACCCCGTCACTATCCAGTTGATAGCGCGGCAGGAAGCGATCCCGGAATCTTACCTCCAGCAGTTGTTCCTGCGGCTTCGCAAGAAAAATATAGTAAAGAGCGTCCGTGGGCCGGGAGGCGGATTCATCCTGTCGAGGCACCCATCGGAGATCACGATAGGAGAAATTATCCGGACGGCGGAAGGGAAACAGGCGGGCGTAGGATGCAGAAGCTCCGGCCGGCAGTGCGGCATGATCAACAAGTGCCGCACGCAAGGCATGTGGGAAGCTCTTGAAGAGCGGATCGACGACTTCCTCGATTCAATCTCTCTTGAAGACCTGTTCGAAAAACCCGCGACGATCGTTCAGGAGACAGGCACATGAGAAAGGTATATTTCGATCACAACGCAACCACCCCGGTACACCCGGAAGCGGTAAAAGCCGCGCGGCCGTTTCTGGGTGAGCTGTTTGGCAATCCCTCCAGCATCCATTTCGCGGGAAGGGATGTTCGCAAGGCTGTGGAGGACGCTCGTGAGGCGGTCGCGGTCTTCTTCGGATGCCATCCCCTGGAAGTGGTATTCACAAGTTCCGGCACGGAAAGCGGCAATCTCGCCATAAAAGGAGTGGCATACCAGCCGGGAAACGAAGGGAAGCATATCGTCACTTCTCAAGTTGAACACCCGGCGGTCATGAACACATGCCGGTTCCTGGAAAAGCGCGGCTACCGTGTAAGCTATGTTCCGGTCAACCGGCAAGGGATCGTCGAGCCGGAGGCGGTTCGCAAAGCTATCGAACCCGACACGATGCTGGTATCCGTCATGGCCGCAAACAACGAGACAGGCTGCCTTATGCCCATCGCCGAAATAGGGGAGATAGCGCGAAAGGCAGGGGTTCTGATGCACACGGACGCCGTCCAGGCTACCGGGAAGATCCCGCTCGACTGGAATACGCTTCCCGTCGATCTGCTCACCTTTTCCGGCCATAAGGTCAACGCGCTCAAGGGCGCGGGAGGGCTGATCCTGAGAAAAAGTATCAAGATCTCCCCCGTCATTCATGGCGGGCACCAGGAGATGGGGTTGCGGGGAGGAACGGAAAACATCGTCGGAATCGTCGCTATGGGAGCGGCCTTCTCCCTTTTGAAAGAAAACATGGAGCAGGAAATAGCTGAGGTACGGCGCTTGCGCGACGCGCTTGAGCGCGGAATCTTCGAGCGAATCCCGGAAGTGACGCTTAACGGCCACCCTTTGCTGCGGCTGCCAAACACTCTCAACGTATCGTTCCGGTACATTGAAGGGGAGGCATTGCTCCTCAATCTCGACATGCTCGGCATCGCCTGCTCATCCGGCTCCGCCTGCACATCAGGCTCTCTTGAGGCGTCCCCGGTCCTTCTCAACATGGGCGTCGATCCGACAGACGCGCAGGGCGCCCTTCGCTTTTCCCTCGGACGCGGAAATTCAGACGAAGATGTCTCATACGCCATCGACGCTCTTGAAACGGTGGCGGAAAAACTGCGGGCAATATCGCCGCTGTATCAACCTCGCAAGGTAGGCATGAAATGAAAAAAGACCGTATCCTTGCCGCGATGAGCGGAGGAGTCGATTCCTCCGTCGTGGCGCTGCTGCTTGCGCGGGACGGGTGGGATGTCATAGGAATCTCGATGGATCTCCACGAGGCGCCCGAAGTTCCCAGGGAAGGTGACGCCGCCTGCTATTCCCTTGGCGACCTCTACGACGCGCGCAGGGTGTGCGACCTGCTGAAAATCCCTTATTACGTGCTTAACATGCGGGATGAATTCAGGCGGGAAGTGATAGATCCTTTTATGAAAGAGTACCGGGCGGGCAGGACGCCCAACCCTTGCGTTCTATGTAATGAACACCTTAAATTCCGGGCGCTTCTCCGTAAAGCCGACGAACTTGGAGCTGTTGGCGTGGCGACAGGACATTACGCGGTGATCAAAAAAGAGACAGACGGACGCCATCGGCTTTTCGCGGCGCCCGACTCATCAAAGGATCAGTCGTATTTCCTCTATTCTCTGGACAGCGACCGGCTCCGGCGGATCATGTTCCCCGTAGGCGGCATGAGTAAAGATGAAACAAGAAAGATCGCGTCCGACGCCGGACTCCCCGTGCATGAAAAGAAAGAGAGCCAGGACATCTGCTTCGTTTCAGACGAGTCTTACGCCACGTTCATGAAAAGAAACGGAATCAAGGAAGAAAAGGGCAGGTTTACAGATCGGGAGGGAAACTTCCTCGGCGAACACAAAGGAATAGTGAACTACACCGTCGGGCAGCGCAAAGGTCTTGGCGTTTCCTCGCGTGAACCTTTATACGTGGTATCAATCGACGCGGAGAAAAACGAGGTTGTCCTTGGGCCGCAGACCGGCACGTTTTCAGACGGAGCCGTTGTCACATGCCCGTCGTTTGTGGCGGGAGCTCCGCCGTCCGGCGAATTTCGGGCGACAGCCAGAATCCGTTATCGCCATCCGGGAGCGCCCTGCACCGTGAGAGTCGCGGGAGACCGGCTCGATGTGCGATTCGACACGCCGCAAAAAAGCGTGACTCCCGGACAAGCCCTTGTTCTATACAGTGAAGACGAAGTTCTCGGAGGCGGTCGAATAGAATGCGCAGGCGCCTTGCCGTCGTAACTATAGGCTGCAAGGCTAATTTCACCGACTCCGCCGAAATAGCGGCCCTTGCCGCGCGCGCGGGGCTGCGGGTCGTTTCCGAAACAGCCGGGGCGGACATCCTCATAATCAACAGTTGCACCGTTACGCATCGGGCGGACCGGGATTCCCGCGCTCTCGCGCGTCGGCTGCGCCGTCAAAACCCCGAAGCGGTCATCGTTATGACCGGCTGCTACGCGCGAACCACCCCCGGCGACCGGGCGTGTTTGCCCGAAGTAAACCACTGGTTTGGAAACGACGCCATGAAGGAACTGCCGCGGCTTTTCGGCTCGCTATCCGGCGAGTCGGCTATTTCAGGCGCGGCCCCATCTCTGGTCGCCGTCAACCGGCTGCTGGGCCGCACCCGCGTCTTTCTCAAGATCCAGGACGGCTGCGATTCCGCCTGCGCCTACTGCATAGTGCCCAAAGCGCGCGGTCCAGGCCGGTCCGTTCCTTTGGAGAAGGTCATGGAGTCGATCCGGCGCGCGGAGCAAGACGGCGCGAGAGAGATCGTGCTGACGGGAATCCACGCGGGAAGGTACGGAGCGGATCGGGGAGAGACGGACGGCCTGGCGGTACTGTTGGAAAAAGCGCTGACAGCAACTTCAGTATGCAGGTTTCGCCTGGGATCTGTAGAACCTCTTGAAATTACCCCGCGTCTTGTCGAGCGGATAGCCGTAGAAAAAAGAATCTGCACACACATTCATGTGCCGATGCAAAGCGGCTCGGACGCCGTTCTGCAACGGATGCGGCGGCCATATACCTTTACCGCGTATCGTGAGAAACTGCTTTCGATCACATCGGCTGTTCCGGAAGCGCGGCTTGGCGCGGACGTGATCGTAGGTTTTCCCGGAGAATCGGAGCGGGATTTCACGGAAACACTGGATAAAATCCGGGAACTCCCGTTGAGTTATCTGCACGTATTTCCGTACTCCACGCGGACCGGCACCGAAAGCGCAAGCTGGGCCGACGATGTCGGGGCGGCGGAAAAAAAGAGGCGCGCAAGCCTGCTCCTCGCGGCGGACAAAGAAATGCGCGGAGATTACGCCAAAGCGCAGGTGGGCAAAACGCTGTCCGTAATCGCCGAATCGGAGAACGCGAAAGGCGGCAATTTGGAAATAAAGGGGCTTTCGGAGAATTACCTTGAAGTCGTTTTCTCTTCCCGCGATGTTTCCGTGGGAGATATAGCCCCGGTGCGCGTCCTTTCAGCGCGCAATGGCAAGCTGGAAGGGAGCATCGTAAGTGACAGCGGCAAGGATTGAGAAACAGATCGGATACCGCTTCCAATCCCCGTCTCTGCTGGAAGAAGCGCTGCGGCACGGTTCGGCGCAAGGGCGAAAAGAAGGGCAGCCCTCCAACGAACGGCTGGAGTTTCTTGGGGACGCGGTCCTGAACCTTTGTGTGGCCTACTATATTTACAATATGCTCCCGCAGGCTGAGGAAGGCGTACTCACCAAGGCGCGCGCCTCCATCATCAACAATCAAAACCTGCTCAAGATCGGAGAACGGATCGGTGTCGCCGAATCGCTCAACACCGACTCTTCGGTACGCAGGAAAGGCGGCGGAATTACCCGGAAAATGATCGCAAACGCGGTCGAAGCGATCATCGGGGCCATATTCATCGACGGCGGGTACGACGCCTGCTTTTCGTTTGTCCGGGACCAGTTCCAGTTCGACGGTTTTCTAAACGCCATGATGGACGGATTCGACGCAAAGTCGCAGCTCCAGGAATGGTGCCAAAAAGAAAAAATAGCGCTGCCGGAATACAGCCTCCTTTCCACGGAAGGGCTGCCGCATGAAAGGATGTTCCGGGCGCGGGCGCAGATCATGAAGTGGTTTGCGGAGGGCGCTGGAAAATCAAAGAAAGAGGCCGAAACCTCGGCGGCGGCAAAGCTGCTCAAGATCCTGGCCGTATCGAAGGAAGAAACATCTTGAATCCAAAATCAGGCTTTGTCGCGCTCCTGGGGCGTCCAAACGTAGGAAAATCCACCCTGATGAACCGGATACTGGGCGCCAAAGTGGCGATAGTGACTCCAAAGCCGCAGACCACCAGGGACCGTATCGCCGGCATCCATACCGAAGAAAGAGGGCAGATAATTTTTCTGGACAGCCCCGGCATACACAAGCCGCACAAGGCCTTGAATGCCGCAATGGTCCGCACCGCGCGAAGGATAGCGGCGGAAGCGGATGTCGCCGTTCATCTTATCGACGACCGCGATGTCAAAAAATCGGGAGAGGACGCCATGGTTTCGGAACTGCTCTCAAGCCTCTCCGTGCCCAGGCTCCTCGTCGTAAACAAAGCCGACCGGATGGGCATGACAGCGGCGCAGGCAAAGAAAGACGAGATGTCGCGTGAAGGCATCTACGCGGAATCGTTTATCGTTTCGGCCACAAAGGGCACCGGCGTTCAAGCGTTTGTCTCCGCGCTGTTTGACATGCTTCCCGAAGGCCCCGCTTTCTATCCGGAGGAGGATCTGACCGACCTGCCAATGCGCTTTATCGCGCAGGAGGTAATCCGGGAGAAACTTTTCATGGAACTTGAGGAAGAGCTTCCTTACAGCATCGCGGCCCAGATCCAGGAATACAAGGAAGAGCCGGATAAAAACCTGATCCGTATCCAGGCGGAAATCATTGTGGAGAGGGAATCCCAAAAAGGTATTGTTATCGGGAAAAAAGGTTGTGTCTTAAAGAAAATCGGAACCGCGTCGCGCCTGGAACTGGAGAAGGAAACCGGCTGCCGGGTATACTTGGAACTGTTCGTAAAGGTGGAGAAGGAATGGTCGAAAAACGAGAAAATGCTGAGGCGCCTTGGGTATGAGTTCGCCTGATTTCACCGTCGCGCTGGTGGGCCGGCCCAATGTCGGCAAATCAACCCTGTTCAACCGGATCGCCGGAAAAAGGCGAGCCATCACCTTTGACCAGCCGGGCATCACTCGCGACCTCGTCGCGCTCCCCGCCGAATACGACGGCCGCGGTTTCACCATCGTCGACACCGGTGGATACGTTACGCGCACCGAAGACGACCTTCTCCAGAAGGTCCGCGCGCAGGTTTTGCGAGCCATATTCGAGTCGGATCTTGTCATTTTGGTGGTCGATTCTCAAAACGGTTTACTGCCTCTGGACAAGGAAATTGCGGGAATGCTCCGTGAGCGCGGCAAGCCGTTTCTGCTGGCGGCAAACAAAATGGACTCCAAAGAGGGGAAAGACGGCTTTACCCAGTTCCACGCCCTCTCCGTTGACCAGATCTTCCCTATCTCGGCGGAACACGGCACCGGAATCGACGAAATCCTCGATGCTGTCGTTTCAATGATTCCGAAGGAAACAAAAGAAGCAGCCGGACCTCTCGCGGAGACGGAAAGAATCTCTAAAATCGCCGTCGTCGGGCGGCCCAACGTCGGAAAATCCACCCTTGTAAACTCATTGGCGGGCTTTGAAAGGGTTATCGCCTCCGAAATTCCGGGAACCACGCGAGACTCCATTGACGTAATGATCCAAAGGGATGAAAAACAGTACCTCCTGATCGACACCGCCGGAATCCGGGCCAAGCGCAAAACGGAAACGGTCATCGAGAAGATCTCCGTCATCAAAAGCCTCGACTCGCTCAAGCGCTGTGACCTGGCCGTCCTTCTGATTGACGCCTCGGAGGGGTTAAGTCACCAGGACCGGCAGGTATTGCGATACATCATCAGCGAAGAAAGGGCGGTCGTAGTCGCGGCGAACAAGATCGACCTCTTGCCAAACGAGGAGGAGCAGCGCAAGCGGCTGCGTGAAATCCAGGAAGGGCTCAAATACGCCTCTTTCGCTCCGGTGGTCCAGACGACAGCGACAACCGGAAAAGGAATTCAGGCGCTTTTCCGCAAGATCGACAGCGCGCTTGAGAATTTCCGCATGCGGACATCCACGGGACGCCTTAACCGAATGGCCCAAACCTTCCTGTTTGCGGTTCCCATCCCTTCACAGCACGGGAGAAACCGCGCGTTCTACATTACCCAGGTTGGGATAGCGCCGCCCACATTTGCCGTTTTCGTCAAGGAACGCAAAGGGATACCGGATTCCTACACCAGATACCTGCAAAATTCCATCCGGGAGCGGTTCGGTTTTGAGGGTTCCCCCATCCGCATTATCTATCGTGAAAGATAGTTGTTACGCCGCGCCGCAATCAGTTTGATTTATACTATTTGATTAATTGATTAAATCTAACGGATCTCAAGGCGAATGCGTCTGGCGTCGATAGACATCGGGACAAACACCATCCGAATGCTGGTGTCCGAGCGAAAAGGTAAGACAACCCGCCCCCTTGCGCGTTTTACGCGCATCATCGGGTTGGGACGCCGCCTGCGCGATACCGGAAATATCGGAGAACCGGAGTTTAATGAAGCAATCGAAACATTGCGCCGGTTCCGTCAGGAGATGGATCTGCTTGGGGTCGATTCATACCGGTCCTGCGGCACAGCCTGTCTGCGGGAAGCGGTTAACCGGGGGCAATTTCTTTCAGCCGCCACAGAAGCCGGTGTAATCACTGAAACAATAAGTCCGGCCGAAGAGGGCCGGTTTGTCTGGGAAGGAATCCGGCGGACCATTTCCGTGCGTACCGGAGATATAGTCGCGGATATAGGCGGCGGCAGCACGGAATTTACGGCGGGACCGGAGCCGGGAGAATCGGTAAGCCTGCCCGTTGGGGTCGTTGTGATGTCGACACTCCTTCCGCTGTCAGATCCTCCGCAGGCTTGGGAATGGGAAACGCTTTCTCTTTACGCAAAAACGAGGATCGAGGATGGAACGAAGATATTTGGCCACGGGAAAAAGCGGCGCTTGATCGGAACCGCCGGAACCTTCACAACGCTGCTTGCTCTTGAAAAACGCATGACCCGTTACGAACCCGACAAGATCAACGGCGCCGTCCTGCCAAAGGAAACCGTGATCCGCTGGGCGAAACGGCTGGCGGGCATGACGGACGCCGAGCGGCTCCTGCTTCCCGGCATGGAAAAAGGGCGGGAACGATACATGGTGCCGGGGATGGCAATGATCGTCGCGGCGCTGAACAGGTTCGGAGCCGGCAGTCTGATAATAAGCGACGCCGGAATACTGGAGGGAATCATCGCCAGTATCGGCTGAAAACAAACGGCATTTTTGAAGCCCTCGAGGGGGAACATATGAAAAACGCAAAGGAAAATCCGGCAAACACGCTAGTGGAAGGACTCGCCTTCGACGATGTCCTGCTGATCCCGTCGGAGTCCGAAGTTATCCCGAAAGATGTTGACGTTACCGCGAATCTGGCGAAAGACATCCGGATGAACATTCCGTTGCTGTCATCCGCGATGGACACGGTTACGGAAGCGGACACCGCGATTGCGATGGCCAGGGAAGGAGGAATCGGCTTCCTCCACCGGAACAACACGCCCGACGAGCAGGCAACGGAAGTGGACATGGTCAAAAAATCCGAGTCGGGAATGATCTCCGACCCGATCACGGTCAGGCCGGACCAACGGGTGTACGAGGCGCTCGAAGTAATGAAGCAGTACCGCATCTCCGGGCTTCCCGTCACGCGGGACGGAAAACTCGCCGGAATCCTCACCAACCGCGACCTGCGGTTCGAGACAAACTTTAACCAGCCGATCCAAAACGTGATGACAAAGGACAAGCTGGTGACCGTACCCGTGGGCATAACGCTCGACCAGGCCCGCGATATCCTTCACAGAAACCGCATAGAGAAGCTTCTCGTGGTGGACACGCACAACAACCTTAAAGGGCTGATTACCATCAAAGATATTCTCAAGATCCAGAAATACCCAAACGCCTGCAAGGACTCCCTGGGCCGGCTCCGCGTCGGAGCCGCTATGGGAGTAGGCCCCGGATGGGAAGAACGGCTCGAAAAGCTCGTAAAGGCCGGGGCGGATATCATTTGTGTGGATACGGCGCACGGCCATTCCAAAGATGTCCTTAAAACGGTCAAAGCTATCAGGACAACCTACAGGGACCTGCCGCTTATCGCCGGCAATGTGGCCACGGGCGAAGCCACGGAAGCGCTTATAAAGGCCGGGGTGGACGCGGTAAAAGTCGGGATCGGACCGGGCTCCATCTGCACGACACGCGTTGTAGCGGGCATCGGCGTACCCCAGTTCACGGCGATCATGCTGTGCGCCGCCGCCGCCAAAAAGAAACGAATCCCTATAGTAGCCGACGGCGGAATCAAATACTCCGGCGACATCACAAAAGCAATCGCGGCGGGCGCTTCTTCGGTCATGATCGGCTCCCTGTTCGCGGGGACGGAAGAAAGCCCCGGAGAAATGGTTCTTTACCAGGGCCGCTCCTACAAGGTTTATCGTGGCATGGGCTCTCTGGAGGCAATGCGAAAAGGCGGCAAGGACCGTTATTTCCAGGACCATGTCGAAACAGACAGCAAGTTGGTGCCCGAAGGAATCGAAGGACGCGTGCCAAACCGCGGCCCTCTCTCTGGCGTCATCTTTCAGCTCATCGGCGGCCTGAAAGCCGGAATGGGCTACGTAGGCGCGAGAAACATTCCGGAACTGCATAAGCGCGCCGGTTTCATCAAGATCACCTCGGCGGGTTTGAGAGAAAGCCATGTGCACGACGTCATCATCACCAAGGAGGCTCCCAACTACCGGGTGGAATAGGAGGAGAGGGCGGCTCCAAAACATTTGCTGCGTGAAAAGGACGCCGCGCCGGAATATGAAGCCTTTTGAGTACAACCTGGTATTTACTGTACGCCGTAATACATCGGCCATCGCAGGGCAGACTTCATTCGCTCCAGACTCTCTCCTCCGGGCACGTTTGCCTGCCATCCTTGGCAGGCCGCACTGCCCTGTTTCTTGCTTCGCCATCCATGGCTACGCGGCGAAACAGAGGCGCCCTGCCGGAGAGGTCTGTCGCTCAAAGCTGCCCATGCTGTGTCCGCTGTGATGGACACGGCAACCGAGGTGTTTATGAACAGCGTTGACGCCCAAAGCTTACAAAACGCTTTCAGGCTGTTTGACAGCGGCGATATAAACAGGATTGAGATCGGAACCGTAAAGGGGTTGCGGCAAATCCACGAGTATTTATTCAGCGGACTATATGACTTTGCCGGACAAATACGGCAAAAGAACATTTCAAAAGGAAATTTTCGGTTTGCAAGCAGCGTATATTTGGCGGAAATCTTAGTAAAAATAGAAAAAATGCCTGAAACAACATTTGAGGATATTGTTGCCAAATACGTTGAAATGAATATTGCGCACCCGTTTATGGAAGGCAACGGACGCAGCAGTCGTATATGGCTTGATTTGATCCTGAAAAAGAACCTGAAAAAATGCATCGATTGGAGCAAAATAGGCAAGCCGGCATACCTAAGCGCAATGGAGCGAAGCCCGGTAAATGATCTGGAAATTCGCGCGCTGTTGCAATCAGCGTTGACCGACGAGATTAACAGCCGCGAAATATTCATAACAGGAACCAAACAGTCGTACTACTACGAAACAGATGATTTTAAAGATTAAAAAACGCAAATTGACAGATCAGTTTAAAGATGATTTAGATGAGGATGACGCGTAACAGAAAAGAGCTAATGATACGGGCTTTTTCAAACAACAAATTGCCGGGAAAATGACGACT
>WRHP01000039.1 GCA_009783195.1 Syntrophorhabdaceae bacterium
TGGCCGTTTGCGTACACCACTCCAAGGCTGTGCTGGGCTTGCGCAAATCCCTGTTCAGCCGCCATGCGAAACCACTTTACGGCTTCGGTATCATTTTTTTCCGCGCCTTGGCCGTTTGCGTACATCACTCCAAGGTTGTGCTGGGCCGCCGCGTGTCCCTGTTCCGCCGCCGATTTATACCACTTTGCGGCTTCCGCTTCATCGCGGGTCGCGCCTTGACCGTTTGCGTACATCACTCCGAGGTTGTATTGGGCCGTCGCGTCTCCCTGTTCCGCCGCCAATTGATACCACTTTAGGGCTTCGGCTTCATTTCGGGCTACGCCTTGACCTTTTGCGTACATCACTCCAAGGTTGTGCTGGGCCGCCGCGTGTCCCTGTTCCGCCGCCACCCGAAACCATTTCGCGGCCTCCGCGTCATTCTGGGACACCCCCCGGCCTTCGGCGTACATTGCCCCAAGGTTATACTGGGCCTCCGCGATTCCCTGTTCCGCCGCCATCTGAAGCCATTTCCCGGCTTCCGTATAGTCCTGGGGCACGCCTCTGCCGTTGTGGTACATAAATCCAAGATTGTTCTGGCCGGCCGCGTGTCCCTTTTCCGCCGCCATCCGGAACCATTTCGCGGCTTCCGTATCATTTTTTGCCGTGCCTTGGCCTTCGGCGCACATCGCGCCAAGAATGACCTGGGCTTCCGCATGTCCTTTTTCCGCCGCCAGTTGATACCACTTTACGGCTTCCGTGTGGCTTTGGGCTGCCTCCTGGCCTTCGTGGTACATCATTCCAAGGTTGAATTGGGCTTCCGCGTCTCCTTTTTCCGCCGCGAGCTTGATTGCGTCAAACCCTTGCGGCTGAAGCATATCGGCGGAAGAAGTCCCGTTTCCCCTCATGTCTTCGAGCGCTTTTTGGGCCTCCGCGCTTCCTTGTTCCGCCGCCGATTGAAACCACTTTAAGGCTTCGGTTTCATTTTTTGCCATGCCCCGGCCTTCGGCGCACATCGTCCCAAGGTTGTATTGGGCGTGCATGCTTCCCTGTTTTGCCGCCATCTGAAACCACTTTACGGCTTCGGCTTCATCGCGGGCTACGCCCTGGCCTTTTGCGTAGATCACTCCAAGGTTATGCTGTGCCGCCGCGTGTCCCTGTTCCGCCGCCATATGAAACCATTTCGCGGTTTCCTTATCGTTTTTTGTTACGCCCCGGCCTTCGGCGTACATCGCTCCAAGGTTATACAGGGCGCGCGTATTTCCCTGCTCCGCCGCCATGCGAAACCACTTGATGGCTTCCTTGTAATTTCTTGTCGCGTCGCGCCCTTCCGCATAAAGCGCTCCAAGAATAACTTGAGCGTCCGCGTATCCCTGTTCCGCCGCCATGCGAAACCACTTTACGGCTTCGGCTTCGTTGCGGGCCACGCCCTGGCCTTTTGCATACATCCATCCAAGGTTAAATCTGGCTTCCGCGTCTTCTTTTTCCGCCGCGCTTTTAACCGCGTCAAAATCGTTTGCTTGAAATGTCCCGGCAGGGGGAGATTGTTTTTTTACGTCGTTGAGCGCTTTGTTGGCCTCCGCGCCTTTCTTTTCCGTTGCGCGCTTGGTTGCGTCAGAGTCCTGGTCCTGAAATATTTTCGTGATCGATCCCAAATAGTCGCGCACAGATCGAGTCATTTCAGTTCCTTTTTACTCAGATGTTATAAAAAACAGTATTTACCCAGTATGCGATAGGAGTTTTCATTAATACATTCTTGAAATTCTTATAAACCCATCAAACCCATTCTTATAACCAGTGTTCGCAGGTTTGTTTACCTTTTCTATTAAATAGTATTGGCGGGCCGTATTCCAGTTGATTGTAATTTGGCATCGGGTGCCGTTACCGGTTCAGATGGTCGATCAGTAGACGTAATCTGCCAAAATTCAGGTTATTGAAATTGAAAACGAGGCGGGACAGGTGCGCGAGCTCATGTTCGTTGCTTTCTTCGGGTAGCGGCCCTTCCTGGCTGAATACTCCTTCAGAAAGCAGATCCGCGAAGCCGGAATTCAGCGTTGCAAGCTCTTCCGGCGCAAGCGGTCGCTTGAGGCGGAACACGAAGCGGTTTCCGACATACCGGCTGCTGTGAAAGACCCGGTAGAAGCGTTGGATCTCCTCAACGGCTTCGCTTACGCTCTCCACGATCCGGAACAACGAGAGGTCCTCGGAAGAGATCAGATTATGGCGCAGAAGGCTGTCTTTTATCGAGTTGGCCCATGTGGTCCAATAATCCCCCCCAGGTTCGTCCACGAGCACCAGCGGGAGCGGGTGCGTTTTCCCGGTTTGCAAAAGCGTCAACGTTTCAAACGCCTCGTCCAGAGTGCCAAACCCTCCTGGAAAAAGAGCGATTGCGTGTGATTCTTTAAGGAATAAAAGCTTACGGGTAAAGAAATACTTGGTTTGGATGAGGTTGGGGCTGCCGGCTATGATCGTGTTTTCCGATTGCTCAAACGGCAAGAGAATGTTCAACCCAATAGAGCGGTCGCGCCCCGCGCCTTCGTGCGCCGCTTTCATTACGCCGTCGCCGGCGCCGGTGATGACGAACCAGTCAAGCCGCGCCATCTCCCGTCCGAAATCAACGGCCTGCCGGTAAACGGGGGAGTCTTCCGGTGTGCGCGCGGAACCAAACACCGTGACTTTGGGATGGTTTCGCACGGTGTCGAAGAAGCGAAACGCCACCCTCAGTTCCCGAAGGGAGCGTGATAAAAGTTTCAGATCCCCCCGGCTGATTCCGTCCTCGGCGATGCCGTCCACCGTCCGGTGCAGTTCCCGGATGAGTTCGGCGGATGTGATTTTGCGGTGGCCGCGTGGGCTGTCCGGTTTGCTCATGACATTTTCGGCGCGAAAAACATCTTGTTTTTCAGGCATAGGGAAAGAAGCGCCGCTCCTTTTGTCAAGTTTCGCAACTGCATTATAAAGCACCGCCGTGTGTATTTTACGACGCGCGGCAAGCCGCGCGGTATTTGATCGCAATCTGGTATTAGACGGCGGTCTTTCAACGAGTGAGTGAAATTATGTCCGCCGCTTCCGAAGGGTAGGCCTCAAGCAGTTTTTCGCGCGAGGCCATCTCGAAGTCAAGGAAGTCGAAACCCGGCGCTACGACGCAGGAGACGAGGCAATATCCGCCAAGCGGTCGGGCCGCCTGATAAGCGCCCGCGGGGATTACCGCCGCCGGCGGTCCGCCGTTTTCAACCGAAGCGATTCGCAGCCTGTCCGCTTTTCCGTTTGAAAGTAAAACCAGTTCGATTGGGTTTCCTGAAAGATGGAACCATATTTCTTCACTGCGGAGCCGGTGAAACGCGGAGAATTCCCCCTGGCGCAGGCAAAACCAGATCGCTGTGGCGGCGGAACGCGGTCCTTGGTACCCCGGAATTTCTTCGAGCGCGCGCTTCGAGCGGTGAAACTCCCGATACCATCCTCCTTCGGGATGCGGGGCAAGGCCGTATGCTTTTATTATCGTGTCCACGTCTGTCATGCCGTACTCCATTTGCCAGAGCAATTTTACTTTGAGGCTGCCCTGGCCCGTCAGCGCTTATCATCCGTTTGGCTTCCCGCGACCACAAACTCCCCGGCTCCAAAACCCGCTTTTTCTTTCGCCAGGCGTTGGGAAGATAGCGTTTTGTATCCGTATCTGTCTCGCCTCGCCTGAAAATCAGCCTCCGATGCCGGCATGGTACTGTTGCAGGCTCAGCGCTTTTCCCGGTCCGTTCTTCATCGACGCGATTCCTTTCGCGGTGGCTATGGCTCCCGCCGTGGTGGTGATGTATGGGACCCGGAAGCGGATCGCCGCTTTGCGTATGTATGAATCGTCGTATGCGCCGGCTTTTCCGATCGGCGTATTGACTACCAGATGGATTTCGCCGTTTTTGATGGCGTCGGTGATGTTGGGGCGTCCTTCGTGCACCTTTTTGATAAGCTGCGCCCGCACGCCGTTCAATTCGAGATACTTATGCGTTCCTTCCGTGGCGGCGATGGAGAATCCGGCTTCCGTGAAACGCCGTGCCGCTTCAAGGGCGCCCGCCCGGTCGCTTTTATGGACGGTGATGAGGACCGTCCCCGACAGCGGCAGTATTTGCCCGGCGGCGATCTGCGCCTTGTAGAAGGCTTCGCCGTAGTTCTCCGCCATTCCCAGCACTTCGCCTGTGGACCGCATTTCCGGACCCAGGAGCGGATCGACTTCCGGAAACATGTTGAACGGGAATACGGACTCCTTGACACCGAAATGAGGGATGGACCGGCGGGACAGCCCAAGGTCCGTAAGCTTCTTGCCAAGCATTACCTGTGTTGCCAGGCGCGCCATCGGGAGATTGCATACCTTGCTTACAAGGGGAACGGTGCGGCTTGCCCGCGGATTCGCTTCGAGGATATAAACCATATCGTTTGAGATTGCGTACTGGATGTTCATCAGGCCGACCACGCCGAACTCGACGGCTATCTTGCGGGTATATTCCTCTATGGTGTCGATGTGGCGGCGCGGAATGTTGACCGGCGGGATCACGCAGGCCGAGTCGCCTGAGTGTACGCCCGCCAGCTCGATGTGTTCCATGACCGCCGGGACGAACGCGTCGGCGCCGTCCGAGATGGCGTCGGCTTCGGCCTCGATAGCGTTCTCCAGGAACCGGTCGATCAGGATAGGCCGCTCCGGGGAAATTTCGACGGCTTTGGCCAGGTATTCACGCAGCATTTCCTCGTCGTGCACTTTCTCCATTGCGCGTCCGCCCAGAACATAAGACGGCCTGACCATCAGCGGGTAGCCGATTGACGCCGCTATGGAGAGCGCTTCTTCGACGGTGCTGGCCATGCCCGATTCCGCCTGCGGGATTCCAAGCCGCGTGATGATATTACGGAACTGGTCGCGGTCCTCGGCCAGGTCGATGGTAGCCGGTGAAGTTCCGATAATGTTTACTCCGGCTGCTTCAAGCTCCTCGGCAAGGTTTAGCGGAGTCTGTCCGCCAAACTGCACGATTACTCCTTCCGGTTTTTCCTTCTCGTATATAGCCAGCACATCTTCGAGCGTCAGAGGCTCGAAGTAGAGCTTGTTTGAGGTGTCGTAGTCGGTCGATACCGTCTCCGGGTTGCAGTTGATCATGATCGACTCCAGCCCCTCGTCCCGAATGGCAAAAGCCGCGTGGACGCAGCAGTAGTCGAATTCGATCCCCTGGCCGATCCGGTTCGGGCCGCCGCCCAGAACCAGGATCTTGCGTCTGGAGCTTGTTTCCACACGGTCCGGCCCGTTGTAGGTGGAGTAGTAGTAGGCGGAGTTTTCAGTAGCGCTGACCGGCACGATGTCCCAGGCGCCGACTACCCCAAGCGCCGTCCTTTTCGCGCGGATTTCTTTTTCCGGAATGCACAAAAGTTTTGCAAGATACCGGTCGGAGAAGCCGTCTTTTTTCGCCTGCACCAGCAGGTTGTCCGGCGGGAGCATGCCCTTGTGCGCAAGGATCTGTTCTTCGAGTTCCACGAGATCCCGCATTTGCTCGATGAAATATGGCTTGATGTGCGTTTTGTCGTGGAGCGCCTGCGTGGTCGCCCCTTTACGGATCGCCTCGTACATGATGAATTGACGCTCACTTGTGGCGTCGGCCAGCATGTCCATGAGCGCGGGGAGCGGACGCGCGTTGAAATCTTTCGCAAATCCAAGCCCGTAACGGCTAACTTCCAGGGAGCGGATAGCTTTTTGAAACGCTTCTTTGTACGTTTTGCCAATGCTCATCACTTCGCCGACCGCGCGCATTTGCGTGCCGAGTTTGTCCTGCACCCCCTGGAATTTTTCGAAAGCCCAGCGCGGGAACTTGACGACGACATAGTCGCCGGACGGCGTGTATTTATCGAGAGTTCCATCTTTCCAGTACGGCAGTTCGTCAAGCGTTATGCCGCAGGCGAGCAGGGCGGAGACAAAGGCGATGGGGAATCCGGTCGCCTTGGAGGCAAGCGCGGAGGAGCGCGAGGTGCGCGGATTGATTTCGATGACGGTTACCCGGCCGGTTTTCGGGTTGTGGGCGAACTGGACGTTTGTTCCCCCGATCACCTCGATGGCGTCAACTATATCGTATGAATATTTCTGGAGTTTTGCCTGCAACTCATTCGAAGCGGTCAACATGGGCGCCGTACAGAAGGAGTCTCCCGTATGTACCCCCATCGCATCGACGTTCTCGATGAAACAGACGGTGATTTTGCGTCCTTGTGCGTCGCGGACCACTTCCAGTTCCAGCTCTTCCCATCCAAGGACCGATTCCTCGATGAGGACCTGGCTGGCCGGGCTTACCGACAGGCCGCGTGTGACGATAGCTTGAAACTCCTCCATGTTGTACGCGAAGCCGCCGCCTGTTCCGCCCATCGTATAGGCGGGACGTATTACAACGGGAAGGCCGATCCGCTTTACCACTTGCACCGCTTCCTCGTAGCTTGTGGCGATGTCGCTGCGCGGGACATCGATCCCAAGCCGCGCCATGGTCTTTTTGAACTCCTGCCTGTCTTCTCCGCGCCTGATCGCGTCCATATTTACGCCGATGACCTGAACGTTGAATTTGTCGAGAATTCCTTCTTTGGCGAGGTCGGAGGAGAGGTTCAGGCCGGTTTGTCCGCCAAGGTTTGGAAGCAGCGCGTCGGGGCGCTCTTTCTCGATGATTTTCGCCAGAGACTCGACGCTAAGCGGCTCGATATAGGTGATATCCGCCGTAGCGGGGTCGGTCATGATGGTGGCCGGGTTCGAGTTGACGAGGACGATCTCATATCCCAGTTTTTTCAGAGCTTTACAGGCTTGTGTTCCCGAGTAGTCGAACTCGCATGCCTGGCCTATTATGATCGGGCCGGACCCGATGATCAGGATTTTATGGATGTCGTTGCGTCGAGGCATGGTTTCTCCCAGGAATCTTGAATATGGAGGCGGTTGGCCGCCGAAAAAATTTCTTCGGTAGTAAACCTCAAGCGGAGGATTTTTCCAAGACCCGAATAACCCCGCGCTTAAAGTTGGTATTTCACATGAAAATTAGGAAACTTGCGAAGGCATCTGACTGAACCGCCGGACTTAACGGCTGATGGCGCGACATATCGTCAGTGAAATCGCGTGCCTTGAGCTTTTCCTGCGGCGCTGTGCCGGTCGAGTTGAAAACAGCGTCTGGCGCCGGTTTTCTTTCCGCAATGGTCAGACGTTCGAGTATTTCGTTATCATCCTCCCGATCATCATGCCGCCCTCGTATTCGGGAATTATCACTTCGTCCGCTCCGGAATTTTTCATGGCGCGGGCGTACCGGTCTTTTCCGGCGCGTGTGATGATCCGCAGTTTCGGGTTCAGCGCTTTCGCGGTTACGGTGATATACAGGTTGTCCGTGTCGCTGTCAATCAGGATACAGATCCCCTGCGCCCTGTCGATACCGGCGGCGCAGAGTACGGCTTTGCGGCTGGCGTCCCCGTGAACAACCGGTATGCCTTCCGACAGCAGTCCCTTGTAGATAGATTCATCCCTCTCGATCAGGGCAAATGGGGTTTTCATCCGCTTTAGCTGTTCTATGACTGTCCTTCCCACTTCGCCGTAGCCGCAAACGATGAAATGGTCGCGGATATTGTCGAGCGTCGCCTCGTTGACCATTGTTTTCCATGCCTCCCTTCCTTCTTTCCGGAAGATTACGGAAAAAACCCGCTCCGCGACCCATATCTGGAAAGCCAGTACGCCGAAATAGATTACCAGGGACAAGGCTTTAGTGGCGTCATGCACCTTTTCGGGATGGATGGCATGCGGTTGAAATATCCAAAAAAGCGCGTCCAGCGGCTCGATCTTCTCCAGCCTTGTGTAGGCCAGGACACAAAAAAGGAGGAAAACGGCAAAACTGATGACGGGAAGCCGAAGCCGCCGCAGGAACAGGAACAATATGCGGTTCGATGGCGGTTTGATCGCCCGTACCCTCCTGTGAATTAAATTAATTATAAATCAAATAGGCGCATATACGCCAGACGGAGACTGTCGGCGCTATTATGATGTAGCTACCGTAATACTGGTTTTGAAACGTGTATGTTGAAAAAAATACATTTACGTATTTTGGCGGTGGTATAGAATCAAATTTGACAGATCGCCTGATATGGTTTTAAGAAAACAGCGGTTTGGTATTGGTTTTCAATAGATCCTTCCAGGCTGACCGCTGGAGTCAATCATCTGCATTTGTTGTATTGTTTGATCTGTAGAACCGGCGTTTTTTGTGTCGATATTTGGTTTTCCTGATGTGGCGTAAGGATTTGTTCGCAGTGAACTCGCGGAAGAACGGAGGAAGGGTATGAAAATGAAAGGTTGGTCAAGCTGTTTTGCCGTTTTCGCTGTTGCGGTCTTTGCGTTGGTTGTCGCGGCGCCGGGGCAGTGCGCTCCGCCAAAGAAATGGGACCGTAGCGCCGATGTGGTGGTTGTCGGGGCCGGCGGCGCGGGGCTGGCGGCCGCGGTTTCGGCCGCCGAAAAGAAGGTAAGCGTTATTGTGCTCGAGAAAATGCCAAATATTGGCGGCAACACGATCATCTCCGGCGGCGGGTTCAATACGGCGGACCCGGAGCGCCAGAAGCGGCAGGGCATAGAAGACTCCTTCGAGCATCATTTCCAGCAGACCTTGGCTGCCGGCGACTTCCGGGCCGACCCGGAAAAAGTGAGAATTCTCACCCATCAGTCGCTGGACGCTTTGCACTGGCTTGAAAGTTACGGGATGAAATTCAATGACAACGTTACCCAGATCTACGGCGCTCTCTATCCGCGGACCCATAACGCGGTAGAGTCAAAGGGGTTGGGCTACATAAAGACCCTGAAGGCGGCGGCTGACAAACTGGGCGTACAGATCTTTACGGAAATGAAAGTTGAAGAGATTGTGCGCGAGAATCCGTTGGAAGGGCGTGTCCTTGGAGTTCGCGTTACCGACAAGGTGGGAAAAACCGTTTATGTTCAGGCGAAGAAGGCGGTCGTTCTCGCTTCCGGCGGTTTTGGCGCCAACAAGGATATGCGCGCGCTGCATGATCCAAGAATGCGCGATCTGACCACGACAAACGGTCCGCAGGCGACAGGCGAAGTGCTTGTCCAGGCTATGGACGTCGGCGCCTATCCGGTTGGGATGGACCATATCCAGTGCAATCCAGGAGCTCCTCCGGGCCGGACATTGCGGGTGCTTCTGCACATGGACACGTCACGGTACATTCTTGTCAACAAAGGCGGGAAACGGTTCGTGGCCGAGGACGAGCGGCGGGACGTTATCCGCGAAGCGATACTGAATCTTCCGGAAAAGTTCGGATTCTCGGTAGTTGATGATGTCGGTTATAACTTCCACGACGATATCGCCCGGAAAACCGTGCTTAAAGGAGTCGAGACAGGCGATGCTTTCACGGCTGACACTCTTGAAGAGCTGGCCAAAAAGATGGGTGTGCCGCCTGATGTCTTTGTCGAGACAATAAAGAAATACAATGAATTTGTTGACGCCCAAAATGACGCCGACTTTGGCAAGAAGAAACATAACCTGAAGAAGATCGAGAAAGCTCCCTTCTGGTCGTGCTTCTCCGGCATGTCTGTCCATCACACCATGGGCGGTTTGAACATAAACACCAAGACCCAGGTACTCGACCGTTCCGGAAATGTCATTCCGGCTCTCTATGCCGCGGGCGAGGTTACGGGCGGCATCCACGGCGCGAACAGGGTGGGTGGCAACGCCATTGTCGATATCATGGTATTTGGCAGGATCGCCGGCGCCAACGCGGCGCAATAGTATTTAGCGCCTCGCGCGCCATCGTTAGAGCGTATGGACTTGGCGCGCCGGAGGGAATAGGATAAACAAATGCGAGTGTTTCGTATCTCCTTGATGTTACTTTTGATTTTGCCGGGCTTTCTGGCAACAGGGGTTTTCGCTCAGAAGGATGCGCCTGTCAAGTGCGCGCAATGCCACAAGGATACGAAGATCCTTCCGGATAGCCACAAGAAGTACAGCTTGCGGGCTACGGGAAAATGCTTTGTTTGCCATAAAGCCGACGGGAAGACAAAGCCGCTGGGCGAGAGTATTCACGTTGCGCACCTTGAAAAATCGTCGTCGGCCATGAAAAACTGCCTTTCCTGCCATACTGCCTCAAAAGATGGGGAAGTAACGTTTCCCAGCTACCCGAACATGAAGGTGTCAAAAGATACGATGCCCGACCTGTACAAGTACTTTGAGTCCTGGATGGCGTCGGATCTTCTTGTCGGCAGCCATCGCCGGAATGGGGCATATTGCCTCGACTGCCATAAAGATTACACGGACGAATATATGGCAGGCGACACCAAATCCGCCTGCGCGGGGTGTCATGGCGACGACGAAGAGATGGCGAAAAAGACGGCCGGCACGAAATATATGCATAATCCTCACAAATCGCATTATGTGGATTTGAAGTGCAGCGCCTGCCATAGCGGGCACAAACCATTTGAAGATTTCTGCGCGCAGTGTCATCCGTTCAATTACAAAGCGCCTTCAACAAAGGAGGAAGCGAAACCATGAACCGGATTTGGAAAATCGCTCTGCTGCTGGGATGCGTGTGCTTGCTGTTGCCTGCGTTTTCGTTACAGGCGGCGGGAACAGAAGCCGCCGGGGCCGAACTTGCGGGAAAAACGCTTTTGTCCGACCTGCACAAGGACTATCAGGTGGGCTGCAAAGACTGCCACGGCAAAACCAAGGACATCTCTTTGGATGACGCGGAGAGTGGCGTAAGCGGGGCCTGCGTCAAGTGTCACGGCAGTTCGCTCCGGATGGCGGAGAGGTCGGAAGAGAAGGCGAAGGGCAAAGAGCACATCAATCCTCACGTCTCTCACGTAGGCAACATGAACTGCACCGCTTGCCACCGCGGACACGAAGCGTCCGCGTCCTATTGCAACAATTGCCACGCGTTCAACCTGCCGATGTCGGGCGGGAACGCGGCGAAGAAAACACCGCCGGGAGCGGCGGGCAAGAGCAACGTCCACAAGATCGAACAGGCTGACATTGTTATAGTTGGCGGCGGGGCGGCCGGCATGACGGCGGCTATTGTCGCTACCGAAATGAAAGCAAAGGTGATCCTGGTCGAAAAGAACCCGATCCTTGGCGGAAACAGCATGCTGGCCGCCGGCGGAATGAACGCCGCATGGACGGAGTACCAGGCCGCAAAAGGGATCGCGGACTCGCCCGAGACAATGTTCCAGGACACAATGAAGGGCGGCCAGAATGTCGGCGACCCGGATCTGGTCCGCGTCCTGGCCTATAATTCCGATGCCGCCGTGAAATGGCTTACTGCCCATGGCGCCAATATCAGCGATGTCGGACGCATGGGCGGCGCAAGCGCAAACCGCGCTCATCGCCCTGTCGGCGGAACCACAGTTGGTCCTCACGTAACCGGCGTTCTCAAGAGAAGCGTGGCCGACCGCAAGATTGAAACCCGCCTCAACTGTAAGGTGATCCGGGTTCTCAAGAACAAGGAAGGACGGGTTACCGGCGTCGTCGTGCAGGGCAAGCACAGCGGCGAATACACCATCCAGGCCAAGGCGGTTGTGTTTGCCACCGGCGGGTTCTCCGCCAATGCCGATATGGTGGCTTCCTTGCAACCGTCGTTAAAGGGGATGACAACCTCCAATCAGCCCGGAGCTGTCGGCGAAGGCATGGTATTGGGCGAGCAGGCCGGCGCCAAGCTTGTCGATATGAAGGAAATACAGATCCACCCGACAGTGGCGGCCGGAAGCCGGATACTTATCAGCGAGTCGGTTCGCGGCAACGGCGCTATCCTGGTGAACCGCGAAGGAAAGCGGTTCGTGAACGAATTGACCACGAGGGATAAGGCCTCCGAGGCTGTTTTGAAACAGGCAGGCGGGTCCGCTTTTATCGTCTTTGACGAGGGTATCCTCAAGAGCCTGAAGCAGATCCAGGGCTACTTCCATCTCGGGCTGGTGCTTGGGGGGGCGACCCCGCAGGAGCTTGGCGCCGCGATCGGGGCGCCCGGAGATGTACTTGCGAAGACCATCGAGGCGTACAACGGATTCGTGGATGCCAAAAAGGATGATGAATTCCAGCGTCCCGATATGCCACGCGCGCTTCGTACTCCCAATTACTACGCCATCGAGATCAAGCCGGGGATTCACTATACGATGGGAGGTTTAAAGATCAATACGGCCACCCAGGTAATAGATGAGAAGGGGAATCCGATACCCGGTTTCTTCGCGGCCGGCGAAGCCACGGGCGGAGTCCACGGGGTCAACCGGCTCGGCGGGAACTCGGTATGCGAGACAATTGTTTTCGGACGGATTGCCGGCGCCAATGCCGCCAAGACGGCCCAGGGCATAGAGGTGGTTCCGGAAAAGATCGAGCCGAAAGAGCCTCAAGTAGAGCCTAAAGAGGAACCGAAAGTAGAGCCAAAGAAAGCGTCCTGAAAAACTTAAGGGCTTAAGTTTAAGCGGGGGCGAAAACGCGAAGTTTTCGCCCCCGTATTTTTTTATTTCCTCACAGAAACACTACGAACGCTTGACGGCAGGCTGTATTTTTTTGCGCGGCGCGTTCCTGATCGCGCGCGGCAAGCCGCGTTCTGTTTGATTACGGTCTGCTATCAGACGCCAAGAACGGGGATGCCGCGCTCTTTAAGGTATTCCTTCACTTGCCGGATCGAGAGCGTTCGGAAGTGGAAGACCGAAGCCGCTAGCAGGATGTCGGCCCCACCCTCGGTTGCGCCTTCATAGAAATGCTCAAGGGTGCCTGCGCCGCCAGAGGCGATTACCGGCAGGTCGACCGCGCCGGAGACCAGTCTGGTGAACGCGAGGTCATACCCTGCCAATGTTCCGTCGCCGTCCATGCTGGTGGGAAGGATCGCTCCCGCTCCCAGTTCCTGGCAGCGATGCGCCCATTGTCCGCAGTCGATCCCCGCTCCTTTTGTTCCGCCGGACACGGTTACTTCAAACCCTGACGGCATGGCCGGATTTTTGCGCCCGTCGATGGCCACGCAGATCTTCTCTTTGCCGAACTGTTTTGCGGCTTGCGTTACCAGCTCCGGGTTTTTTACCGCCGCGCTGTTCATAGATACCTTGTCCGCGCCCGCGCCCAAGGTCATCTCGATGTCCTGCAGGCTGCCTATCCCGCCGCCCACGGTGAGCGGGATGGTGATTACTTTCGAGACCGACCGGACCCATTCCAGCCGTGTTTTCCGGTTTTCCAGAGTGGCGGCGATATCGAGCATTGCCAGCTCGTCGGCCCCCTCGGACTGGTAAAACTCCGCGTTTTTTACCGGATCTCCCGCGTCGCGCAGGTTGACGAAGTTGATCCCTTTAACCACCCGTCCGTCTTTCATATCGAGACAGGGCATGATTTTTACCGGTTCCATAGACTCCTCTTTCTATATGAAATAAAAGAGATTTTTAAGTATTTCAGCTTGTCTTTTTTGTGGAGCGTCAAGGCGGATTATCCCACTCGTTATCCCATGACGAAGGAAACACACGGTTTCTCTTCTCTCAGAGTATGGCAATGACGGGAGCAGGAATCAAGCGCGGCGATCTCCGAATCCGCCTTTATCGAGCAACCATAACACAGCGTGAAAGGCAAAGCCCTCAATTGGGACGTTATGCTCCAGGAGCTTAAAGATGAAGGGTACGTCAGCCAGAATGCCGAGACTTTGGACGACCTGATAGAGGCTATCCAATCCGACCAGGAGGCGAAGCGTAGCGGTACTCCGAGGCTTACTCCCGGCGGGATTACGGATTACGAAATAGCCAAGATGGCGGCCAAGTGGGGGTATTTTCAGTCGGCATCGGATCTGGAAGAGGTCAAGAACTCCATGCAGGCTGTCCGCGCGCAGCACGAAGGTACAGACACATGGATGAAAGCGCCCAACGGGCAACCAACCAATCTATCAGAGCATCAATGGCTTGCCGTGCGGACACCGCAATTTAAGCAGTGGTTTGGGGATTGGGAGGTAGAGGCTAACGCAAAATGGCTACTTAATTCTAAAGAGGTAGCCAGCATTACCGGTGATGAGTTTAAAAAATCTTCTACTGAAGACTTGCTTACACAGGTGGATAAGTTTTTTAAAAGTATTGGCGGCAAAGTGGATAGGGCAGGCATTGGAAGTGTGATTCTTGATAGAAGGGGGGCTAAAAACTCTATTGGACACAAATTAGGAAGGGCAAAGGCTGCGGCGTTTGCTGCCGTCCCTGAAATAATAAAGCAAGGCAGGATTATTGAATACCAAGAAAATTGGAAAGGAAGGGGTTATAGCACCTACGTTATTGCGGCCCCAATTACTATAGGTGCTGAAAAATATATTGGCGAAGTGGTTTTAAACAGAAAAACAAAAGGAACAAACTTTTATTTGCATGAGGTTGAGATACAGGAAAAGCTCCAAGCTGGGGCATCTGTCCAGGCCGGAATAAAATCCGGAACCCCGCAAGGAGCTTCGAGGCTAATTATCAGCAAAAAGCTTGCTGATGTCAAGGGCCGCATTTCCGAGGTCGTAGACAAGAATGGCGAGCCGCTGATGGTGTACCGGGGAGACTTGTCAGGGAAAGAGCAGTTTTCTGCGGCTCAAGGCAACTGGTTTGCAGAAGTAGAACGAGTGGCTCAGGATTATTCTTCAGGCGAAGTTTATCCGGTTTACCTAAAAATAGAGAAGCCATTTGTTTTTTCTGAAGAATCTTTTGCCGAACTCAAGAAAACGCTTAGTGATAAGTTTGCTGACTGGCTTGACATGGATGATTCAGAATTGACAAAAGAGGCAGATTTTATTGAATTACGCGACAAATATATTGCCTTTCGCAATAATCGCGGTAGCACGGTAAGAGATTTTTATAATGAATTTCTGCCAAAAGTTTCTAAGAGTATGAGCCATGAAAAACTGCGTGATGTTATGGCAAAATCGCTCCACGATGTTTACGCTTTTGAATTCAGGCAAGTTGATTATCGCGACACTAATATTCTGAATCCCTACCTCCAAATGATGGGCTATGACGGCGTGATTGGTGACTATGATCCGTTGGGGGAAGCAACCGGCAGAGAGTTTATAACTTTCAAGCCTACGCAAGTCAAATCCATCAACAACCGTGGCACGTTCGATCCAAGCGATCCGCGCATCCTGTACCAGTCCGCCTTCCACGGTAGTCCGTACCGCTTCGATAAATTTACTCTGGACCACATCGGGAAAGGCGAGGGAAATCAGACTTACGGCTGGGGGCTGTATTTTGCCGGGAACAAAGAGGTCGCAGAGCACTACAGAAACAAACTCTCTTACGGTGATGTTCTTGTTGACGGTAAAAAGCCAGAAGTGAAGCTATCAACTGACTGGGGTGGAGCACACCAATGGACAGAACGTGAAGTCCTTGACATTCTTTCAGATGAAGCGGAGCGTGTTGATTACGATATAAATGCGCTACGTCGTAATCTACGCACAGATGCCAGCAATGAGCCTATTTATAAAGATGCTCTAAATGCTATTAAAAATGCGCAGAAAATAGAAAAAAACTCTGGCCAGCTTTACGAAGCGGACATTCCCGAAGACCACGAACTACTGGATTGGGATAAGACAATATCTAACCATCCGGAGAATGTAAAGAACGCGCTCCTTAAGTTAAAGACGGAACTTCCCGAAAAAGCTAAAAATTTTATCGCAAGCTGGGATAAAACAGGCGAGGAGTTTTATAGAGAACTTTCCTATGCGCTTGGCCAAAAGGGTGCTTCGCTACTATTCAATAAAATAGGCATCAAGGGTATTCGCTATCTTGACAACGCAAGCCGCGACAAGGGCGAGGGATCGCATAACTACGTTATTTTTGACGACGCGGCGATTGATATTCTTAAAACATATTATCAGTCCGCGCAACAAAACGAGAAACGGCAGAAGTTTGATGCAATGAAAGCGCTGGAAGTTTCCAGTGAAGAAGTAAAGTCTTTGCGCGGGCCTGATGCCGGATTTACTAAGCGTCTTATTGAATGGGCAAAGAGTAAAGATGTTTTTGGTAAATACACTAATCTTGATTCCGGCATGGACAATATTGAATTCAATGCTGCCAGCGTCCGGAATGTTAAGCAACATTATGGATGGAGTGGCAAGTTAGCCTTATTAGAAGTTGCCCCCGAACTTATAAAGACAGGTGTTTATTTGGAGTCAACTGAACGCAACGATCAAGGTTTAATAAGCCATGTTTTTGTAGGGAAAGCAAAAATAGACGGGCCTGAAAAAGCTGTTGGATTTGTAGTCAGAGAAGATGTAAACGGTCGTCGGTATTTCGACCACAGAATTGTTGATATTGAAAATACGAAAGGAGAGGCGGTTGCCTCTCCTTCCTACAGGCCCGCGCGGGAAATTCCCGACAACCGGGTAACTGGGGATAAATCTATTGCCAATATAGTCCGCAAGCACCTCGGCGTCAACCCTGACGTGACGCTTAATCAGGGGCCGCTCGGCTCCACCAAAATCTACCCTGAAGGCTACCTTATCAGTCTGTTTAAGGGTGCTAACCTCTCCACACTGCTCCACGAAACAGGCCATATTTTCTTCGAGGAAATGGAGCGTGTCGTCCAGTCCGGCGCGGCTGACCAGGTTATGGCTCAGGACTACGAAAAACTGCGTAACTGGCTTGGCGCGCAACCGGGCGATACCCTTACCGTAAAGCAAAAGGAACAGTTTGCGCGTGGTTTCGAAGCCTATCTGATGGAAGGGAAGGCTCCGACCGAGGATCTGCAAGGCGCGTTCGACCGTTTCAGACAATGGCTTTTGAAGGTATATCAAGAAGCAAAGAACCTGAATGTGGAATTGACCGACGAGGTACGCGGCGTATTCGACCGATTGCTGGCGACCGAACAGGAGATTGCCGAAGCGCGTGAGTCGAACACATCACAAACGCTGCATGATACCTATACCTCACGCCGCGATACCGGCTATGGCGTACCCATAGATCCCAACAAGCCGGTACTTCCCGAAGGAGCATTGAGCCACAAGGACGTAACGCCTATTTCAGGCGTGATAAGCGCTCTGGAGAAAGCGTTCGACGTGCCTATCCGCATAGGCAAGTTCCGGGAAAAGGCGCATGGGATATATAAGAGCGCACATCCTGTTATGTCCGAGCCTCTGAATGTTTTAACAATCACTCTGAAATCTCTGAAGCGCCCGTTGCCTTCCCCGTTCCAGCGCTGCCACCAGGTCAAACTTGATACCATGCGGAGCAGGGTCACGGG
>WRHP01000040.1 GCA_009783195.1 Syntrophorhabdaceae bacterium
ATTTAGTAAAACATGTAGCTTTTAAGGAAGAGCAGGAATGTAGAATTATGAAAATCGAAAAACTTTACAACAATGCTGTTGTTAAAGCCGACGATAATAAGCGTCTTTTTGTAGAATATGTGAAGTTGAACGATACGAATGTGTCGGAAATCTGTTTTGCTCCCAAAGCGCAAGATATTGATAAATTTCGGCAACACCTTGCCCGTAATAATTACAATGTAAAATGTGGTAAAAGTAAAGCGCCGTTGTCGTAAAATAAAATCTGGTTTGTACAAATTTGCAATTGGCGCCTTATTGATAAACAGTAAGTTTTTGGTAACATATCCGGCAAAAGGAATCTGATCGGCATCGCCACGCGCCAGAACGTTAATGCTGAAAGCAACGGCAAAACACTATTGCGTTCTGTGCCGCGAGGGCGGATATCCCTTCATGGGTAAAAATTACTGATGTGCCGCCGCCTTGAGGTTTCAGAGAAACTATTTATCATGCGCGCGATGTCTTGCGTTGTTTCCATACCCGCCGAAGCGGTACACTACACCGTTACGTAAACAACCTGCCGGATAATGGGCTGCTCATGGAGAGATGTTTGTGCGGAAACAGCGGCCGGCGATAAATCAAAAGTTGAAAAAATAAGGAAAGGAGTGGCGCTTCTTCCCCTGACCTGAAAGGAGGAGGATGTTCTCGCGCCGAAAACGTTATGGAACTGGACAACGGCATCGTGGAAAAAGATCCGGGAGATGTCTCGGGCGCGCAAGGCGCGCCGGAGGAGGAAGAGGATTTCGCGCGGTTGCTGGACAGCTCTTTTGCGGCTCCGATCCGATACGAACCGGGCCAAAAAGTTGTCGCTCGGGTTATCAAGGTAAGCTCCGAGTGGATTTTTCTTGACCTTGGGCGCAAAGGGGAAGGAGTTCTGGCGGCGAAAGAGCTTGCGGACGAATCCGGGAAAGTGCCGGTGAAGGAAGGCGACTCTCTGGCGTCGTACTTTGTCCGTTCGGACGGCAGCGAGATGCTTTTCACCACGAAAGTGTCCGGAGGCGCGGCCGGCAATGCCCAGCTTGAGGAGGCTTGGCGTGCCGGAATTCCTGTGGACGGCCAGGTGGTGAAGGAGGTCAAGGGAGGATTCGAAGTACGGCTTCCCGGAGGCGCCCGCGCTTTTTGTCCGCACTCCCAGATGGGAACGCCGCGTAACCGGGAAGCGGCGGAAAACTACATCGGCAAGCGTATCCAGTTCCGGATTTCACAGTACGGGGAAAAAGGGCGCAATATCGTCGTATCCAACCGCGCGCTGCTCGAAGAGGAAGAACAGCGCAAGAAAGAAGAATTGAAGGCTACGCTCACCGAGGGGATGGTCGTTCGAGGCAAGGTGACATCCATCCGCGACTTCGGAGCGTTTGTGGATATAGGGATAATCGAGGGATTGCTGCCCGTTTCGGAGATCGGCTGGGAACGGGTTGCGGATATCAACGAAGTCCTTTCTGTCGGCCAGGAGATGGAAGTGGCGATTACCAGGCTCGACTGGGAGAACAATCGCTTTTCTTTCAGCCTGAAAAAGATGCTGGCTGATCCCTGGGAAGACGCGGAGCGCCGGTTTCCCTCGGGTTCAAAGCATGTAGGCAAAGTGACGCGCCTCACGTCGTTTGGCGCGTTCGTTTCCCTGGGCGGAGGAATCGACGGTCTCTTGCACATCTCCCGCCTGGGTGGAGGGAAAAAGATCAAGACGCCGGGTGAAATGGTTTCCATTGGACAGGAGATCGAGGTTCGGGTAGAGTCGCTGGATCTTGCGAAGCGTCGGATTGCGCTTGCCGCCGCGGATGAAGCCGGGTTTGCGGAGGAAGAAGAGAAGGAATACAGCGGCTACATGGAGAAGCCGGCCTCTCCCCCGGCTGTTGGGTCGCTTGGCGAGGCGCTGTTGGAGAAACTTGAACGAAAGAAAGGGAAATAACGGCCATGCGATACTTATGTCGTTTCCGGCGGCGCGCGACATTTGTTATTGGATTGCTGATAATAAGGTTTTGCCGATGATATTGCCGCTTCCCTTGACACCCGCGGATGGAGGCTGATAGATTATGATTTAGCACTCTTAAGGCGTGAGTGCTAAATTGCGGCGGGAGCGGATGAAAATGTCTTTAATCGTCGATGATCGCGCGGCCCAGGTTCTGCGATGTATCGTCGAGGATTATGTCGCCACGGCGGAACCTGTGGGCTCGAGAACCGTGTCGAAAAGGATGGAACAAGCGCTCTCCCCCGCGACCATCCGCAACATAATGGCTGATCTTGAGGAGGTTGGATTTCTGGTCCAGCCCCACACTTCGGCAGGGCGTGTTCCCACCGCTGCCGGTTTTCGTTTCTATATCGACAATCTTCTTTTGCGGCGCAGCCTTATGCTTGGCGAAGAAGAGCAGTTGAAGCTTGCGGCCGGTAAAGCCGGCGCCGGCGGAGAATCTCCCGACGACCTGGTTCGCCATGTGAGCCGTCTCCTTTCGCAGCTTTCGGGCCAAACAAGCGTGGTGATTGTTTCAAACCCGAATCAGCAGCGGTTGCGCTGTATCAGCCTTATGCGCGCTTCGACCGACAAGATCCTTGTGGTGGCCATCATGCAGAGCGGGCATGTGCAGCACCGCCTGATTGATGGGGAGCCGGACATAACCTCGGACGATTTGGAGAAGATCAACTCCTATCTGAACAGCTTTACAGAGAGACTTACGCTGACCCAGTTGAGGATGAAGGTACGCTCCGAGCTTCGCAGGGAGAAGGCCAAGTACGACCGCGTGATGCAGCGCGCGCTGGCTGCGAGCGCCCGTGTTTTTGACGAGAGCGTGCACGGCGAAGTGTTTGTCGAGGGACGCGCCAATATCCTCGAACAGCCGGAATTTGTCGAGGATGTCCAGCGGCTCAAGCGGATCTTGCGCGCTTTCGAGGAGAAAACGGTGATCTATCGTCTTCTCGACCGCGCAATGGCCGGCGAGGCTATCCAGGTGTCCATTGGCTGCGAAAACAACGTGGAAGAGTTGGGCGATGTGTCGGTTGTCGCTTCCGGCTACCGCCACGGGGATTCCTCTATGGGAAGCATAGGTCTTATCGGCCCGGTCCGGATGGACTATCCCCGTATGATTCCGCTGGTGGAGTACACGGCGAATCTGCTTACCGTGTTGTTCGAACAGAGGTAGCAAAGCCAGGGTTGCCGCAATAATCCAGAAAAGGGCGGGAGGCATTCTGATGGAAGATAAGGAAGTTTTGCACGAAGAAGCCGCCGCGGCGCCGGAGACGGTGGAGGCTTCCGGGGAAGGCGCCGAACGCGAAACGCCGGAGGACGCGGCGGAGCTTCGGAATCGTCTTGCCTACCTGATGGCGGAGTTTGACAACTTCCGCAAACGTGTGGTCCGCGAGCGCGAGGCTCAGGCGGCGTACGGAAACGAAAAGCTTTTGCTTGCCGTTTTGCCTTTTCTGGACAATCTGGAACGCGCGATGGGGCAGACGGATGCGTCCGCGGACGCGATTTTGAGCGGTGTCCGGATGGCTTACGATTCGCTTATGAATGATCTCGGAAAGTTTGGCTTGGAGCAGGTATCCTCGGAAGGCAAGCTGTTTGATCCGTCGTTACACGAGGCGGTCGGCGCTGTGCCCGCAACCGGCGTGCCGGAGGGCGCCGTGCTTTCCGAATCCCGCAAAGGTTATATGTTGAACGGCCGGCTGTTGCGGCCGGCCCATGTGCTGGTGGCCGCGGCTCCCTCCACGCAAGGGGCGAACGAGCGGGAGGATTGAGGGGACTGTGTCGACAAAAAGGGACTACTACGAAATCCTTGGCGTTTCCAAAGAAGCCTCGCCTGAAGAGATAAAGAAGGCTTTCCGCAAGCTGGCCCTTGAATATCACCCGGACCGAAATTCCTCCGACGCCGGCGCGGAGGAGAGATTCAAGGAGCTAAACGAAGCGTATTCCGTTCTCTCCGATTCCGAAAAGCGGGCGCAGTACGACCGTTTCGGGCACGCTGGTCCCGCGGGACGCGGATTCGGCGGGTTTGGAGATTTCAACGGAGTGGGCGTTGAGGACATCATCAACGACTTCTTCGGCGGCATATTTGGCGGAGGCGGAAGCGGAGGAGGAAGAAGGCATCGCGGGGCGGACCTCCGGTACGATTTGACAATCACGTTTGACGAGGCGGTTTTCGGCACGGAAAAGGAGATTGTCATCCCCCGCAGAGGGCTTTGCGGCGAATGCGGCGGCACAGGCGCCCGCGAGGGGACGCGGCCCGAAAGGTGCGGGGCGTGCAACGGCCGGGGGCAGGTTACGGTCCAGCAGGGTTTCTTCGCCATCCGCAGCACGTGCAACCGTTGCGGCGGCACGGGTCAGATAGTAAAAGACCCGTGTAACAAGTGTTCCGGAACCGGGTCGATACGGGAGACGCGCACGCTTAAAGTGAAAGTGCCGCCGGGAGTGGAAAATGGGACGCGCCTCAAGCTTCGCGGGGAGGGAGAGGCTGGTATAGGCGGCGGCGCGTCCGGCGACCTTTATGTTGCGCTCTCCGTGCAGGAGCACCCATTCTTTGTCAGGGAGGGGGCGGACCTGTTCTGCGAAGTCCCGATCACTTTCCCGCAGGCGGCGATTGGGGCGAAGATCGAAGTGCCGACCTTGTCGGGGAAAAAGGAGATTGTTGTTCCGGCGGGGACCGCGTCTGGCCATGAATTCGTAATGCGGGGCGAAGGCGTCGCCTCGCTTTCTTCCGGCAGGCGCGGCAATCTTGTCATTCGCGTTGTCATAGAGGTGCCGCGCAAGCTGTCGAAGCGCCAGAAGGAACTGCTTGACGAGTTCCAGAAGCTGTCCGAGGCTTCGCCCGGTCCCATCTCCAGCGGGTTCTTCGAAAAAGTGAAGGAGATTTTCGGGTGAGCCGGGCCCGCGTTTTTCTGTGCGCGCTCTTCCTTGCGGCTTCCGTCGCTACCGCGGAAGCCGGGGAGCTTTCATCCACGCAAATAGGCGGAACCGAGCCGGTCCCGCGGCCGGGTGAATCCGGACAAACCATGCTCATCACGCGGTTTATCGCCGCGGAATCTGATTTTGCGGCCGGTAGAAACGAAAAGGCTCTGAAAGGATTTCTCGACATCGCGTATTCCTCTCCGGATGGCGAAAGGAAAGGGTTTGTATGGATGCGCGTGGGGGAACTGCTGATGGAGCGCGGCGAATACGATAAGGCGCTGGAGGCCGCCGACAAGGCGATCCTCCTTTCCCGCGCGCGGTTTATCGTGCTCTGCGCGATGAATCTCAAACTGCGCATATATCAGAAGATGAACTGGAGCGAAGAGGTCCGGCAAGTCGCCGGTTATCTGGTCGATCAGAATTACGTAAACGCGTATATTCCAACCCTCCTTGTCCAGATGGCGCGGGCGGACGCAAAATCCGGGAAAATCGCCGGGTCGCTTGCGCTGTACAGAAAGGCAATCGAGGCTGCCTCCGGCACGGAGGAGGCGTACGTTTTATCCAATGAAAGGGAATCCGTCATAGAGGAGGCGACCGAGATTGCTCCTCTCTATGAGGCTGTACTGCAGTCCGAGGATGACCCGGAGGTGAGATCCCATCTGCTCCTTGCGCTTGGCCGGATCGCGATTAGGAATGGCTTTCACGGCATGGCCAGGTATTCCTTCCAGCGCGTTGTCGGAACGGGCGGGAAATGGGCCCGTGAAGCGGAAGATTTTTTATACATGGCCGATCAGATCTTCTCCGGGCGCCCAAAGATCATAGGGCTGGTTCCGCTGACGGGAAAGTTTGGGGATTTGGGCTTCTCCGTCCTTTCCGGCGCGGAAGTGGCGTTGAATTCCAGCCGCTGGTACGGGCGGGAAGAGGTTCCCGTGGTTCGCTGGGTGGACACAGCGGGGGAGCCTGAGCAGGCGCGGGCCGAATTTTCCTTCTGGTCTTCCGACCGCACGGTTATCGGTTTCCTGGGGCCGGTGACGGGCGAGGAAGGCCGTTCTGTCGCGGCGGCGTTTAACTCCAAGTCACCTCCCGTGTTCTACCTTGGCCAGAAGACTATTCTTGAAAAGCCGTTTTTGTACGGTTTTGGGCTCTCGCCGGTGGAGGAAGCGCGCGCGGTTTTTGGTTTCCTCTCGCAGGAGAAGGAGACCGATATCCTGATGCTCCATCCGGATAACGGCTACGGAAAGGGGTTCGCCGAAGCGGCGATAAAGGTCGCGTCCGAAACCGGAACCCGGATAGTACAGACCATCTCGTATTCTCCCGATGTTCGCGATTTTACCAGCGTGATCCGGAGCGCGGTCGGCAACACGAAATTCCAGCAGCAATCCCGCTCGAAGGAGAAGAGGAAAGGGATGAAGCTTCCCATCGACAGAATTGTTGTGGCCGACCGGTGGGACCGCGTGTTCCTGCTGGCCTCCCAGCTGAGGTATTACAACGTCTATCTTCCTCTTGCCGGGTTCTCCGGATGGCACAGCGAGGAACTTTTGCAAAAGGCGGGCAACGCCGTCAGCGGCGCGGTAATTTCGGTTGATTACTCTGATGCCATACATAGTTCCATAGGGGAGCAGTTCCGGAAGGAATTCATAGAGGCGATGCACTCCGTGCCCACGCGCTTTGAGGCGATGGGATACGACAGCGCGCAGCTTATGACCGAAGCGTTTTTTACGGATGGCGGCCGGGAAAGGAATGCCGGGGAGTCGATGCGGGAAAGAATTCCGCGGGTGAGAAGCTATTCGGGCGTTACGGGAACTTTTATGTTCGGCGCGTCGGGGAACATGCGGCGCATAGTTCCGCTGTTGCGCGTGAACCTGGGAAACTTCGTTCCGGTCCAGGCGAACTGAGAGGAAAGCCGGGACGCCGTGCCGGGAGAACTGGCCCGCAAAGTGGAAATGGCTATTTCCCCCGGAGGCCCTCTTGCGGAGGCCATGAAGGGGTTTGAGCCGCGTCCGGGGCAGCTCCGAATGGCGATGGCATGGGCGGACGCCCTTGAGAACCCAGGCGTTTTGGTTGCGGAAGCGGCGACCGGCATCGGCAAGACCATTGCTTACCTGGTTCCCACGATTCTTTCCGGACGAAAGGCGATTGTCTCCACCGGCACTCGCACGCTTCAACAGCAGCTTATAGAGAACGAAATCCCGCTCTTGAGGGAGGCGATGCGGCATCCCTTCTCGTGCGTGGTTCTAAAAGGGCGCGCCAACTACCTCTGCCTGCGGCGCTGGAATCGCTTCCGCGAAAAACCGCTGTTTGAGTTTGCGAGAGAAGACGCGTATTTAAACGCGATACACGAGTTTGCCGGCGCAACCCGCACAGGCGATATATCCGAGGCAAAAGGCGTCCCCGAAGACGCCCGCGTCTGGGAGGAAATAAACGCTCGCCGCGAGATGTGCGACCCGTTTTCCTGCGACCAGACCGAGCGCTGTTTTCTGGCCGAGGCGCGCAGGCGAGCGGCATCGGCGGATATTGTTGTGGCGAACCATCATCTGTTTTTCGCGGATTTGTCGCTGCGCGCCCGCATTGCCGGGGCGGAAGGAGAACCGGCCAGAGAAGGGTACGGCGAAGTTTTAACGCGCGCCGACGCAGTGATCTTTGACGAAGCGCACGGAATCGAGGAAACCGCTTCCTTGTTCTTCGGCGTGAGCGTCTCCGCGGGCCGCGCGCGGGAATTGACGCGGGATCTGTGCCGCGCCGCCTCGGCGACGGGGCGCTTTGGCGCCGGTCTTTTGTCGATGGCTAAGCAATTTGGTCTTGCGGCCGAATCCGCTTTTGGCGCGGCGGTTGAAGAAGACGGACGCCTGCCTCTCGCGAGCCTGGCTGGGCGAGCCTTTTTTGACGAGAAGGCGGATTTTCTCATAAGGGCGGCGGATGAGCTTTCCTTGTCGTTGTCCGACGGGCCGTCCGAGGCTTTAGGGCTGGAGCGCGACGCTTTGCTGCGGCGCGTCCGTTCGTTTGTCTCGGATTTCGGGTTGGTGTTGTCCGCGGACCCGTCGCTTACCGTGGCGTGGGCGGAGCGGCGCGGAGAAGCTGTTTCCCTCCACCGTACTCCCGTCGAAATCGCTTCCGCGCTTTCGGAGCTGCTGTGGAATGATCCGGTTCCTTTTTTGCTGACATCGGCAACGCTTTCTGTGTCTGGAGATCTCCGGTACTTCCGCGAGCGGGTGGGGCTGGACCATGTTGAACCGCGGGAACTCATTGTGGATAATGAGTTTAACTTTGCGGAACGGGCGCTTTTCTATGTCCCCAAAGGTTTTCCCGATCCGTCGGCTCCGGAATTTCCGTCCTTGGCGTCTTCGGAAGTCCGGAAGATCATCGAATACTCCGGCGGGGGGGCGCTGATTCTGTGCACGAGTTACAGGACGCTTTTGGCGCTTAAAACGGCTCTTCGCGGGGAGGTACCTTACACGTTGTTTGTTCAGGGCGACGCGCCGAGGGCACAGCTTCTCAAAGAGTTTCGCGAGGAAAAAGACGCCGTTCTTATCGGCACGGGAACGTTTTGGGAAGGAGTCGACGTTCCCGGCGAATCGCTGCGATGCGTTATTATCGACAAACTGCCGTTTGCTTCGCCGTCTGACCCGGTGACGTCGGCGCGGATACTGGCGCTTCAGCGGCGCGAGATGGACCCGTTTTTCTCTTATCAGCTTCCGGAGGCGGTGCTTGCGCTGAGGCAGGGTGTGGGAAGGCTTCTGCGCCGCGGCGACGACTATGGTGTCGTGGCGCTGCTAGATGATCGTATTGTAAAACGGGGGTACGGAAGCCGGTTCAGGGCGAACCTCCCGCCTATGAAATGGACTCGTGACCGGGCCGACATAGCCGCGTTCTTCCGGCGTTTCCGGACAGCGCGTCGACCGACAGACTCATCGAAGGAGAATGAACAATGATCAGAAAAGCGGTATTTCCGGCGGCCGGTTTTGGCACGCGGTTTCTTCCGGCGACAAAGGCTTCTCCCAAAGAGATGCTGCCTCTGGTGGACATGCCGCTCATCCAGCATGGGGTTGAGGAAGCCAAGATGGCCGGAATACGGGGCATGATCATCGTTACCGGGCGCGGCAAAAACGTGATTGAAGATCATTTCGACGTGGCTTTTGAACTGGAGATGCTACTGGAAAGAAAGGGAAACAGCGATCTGCTGGAAATGGTGCGTAAGGTAAACAAAGGGGTGGATTTCTTTTATGTCCGGCAGAACCTCCCGCTGGGGCTGGGCCACGCGGTGCTCCGGTCAAAGGATCTGGTCGGAGATGAATCTTTCGCGGTCGTTTTGTCCGACGACGTAATCGACGCCAAAGTTCCCGTTCTGAAACAGATGATAGATGCTTGCGCGAGGTATCACGCGGATGTGGCTTTGGCCATCCAGAGAGTTCCGGATGAGATGGTATCCAAGTACGGGATAATAAAAGGGGAGGAGATCGGGCCGGGGACGTACAAGGTTTCCGACATGGTGGAAAAGCCGTCGCTTGAGAAGGCGCCGTCCAACCTGGCGATCATCGGCAGATACATTCTTCCTCCGTCCATATTTCCCGTCCTGGCCGCGACCAGGCCCGGAGCCGCCGGAGAAATACAGCTTACCGACGCTATCCGGTCACTGATCGAAAACAAGCGCGTGATCGGCTACGAATTCGAGGGCACACGGTACGACGCGGGGACAAAGCTTGGCTTCCAGATGGCGAACATCGCTTTCGCAATGAAAGACCCGGAACTTGCCTCCGGATTGCGGGCGTTTCTTCAAAAGGAGAAATTTACGTGAGACGCAGAAGCGGAACGGGATGCGTGGAATTCGCCGAAGGCGTGATGCTGCTGGATCATTCTTCCGATACGGGCTACCAGCCCCCGTTGGATGTGACGGAGGTGGACGACTCCGTGCGCATCCTCCTTGAGATGCCGGGTGTTCCGACGGACAAGGTGCAGGTCCTGGTGCGCGGGGATCGTGTCGAGGTGATAGGAGAAAAACTGCCCGATTTCCCCAAAGGGGAGATTTCCTTTTTGTGCCTGGAGCGCGGTTTCGGAAAATTTTGCCGCGCGTTTGAAGTAATAGGTCCGGTTAATCTTGGGATGATCTCGGCGCGTCAGAAAGACGGAATTCTTACGATCACGATTCCGAAGATATCGGAGCGTCGGGGCAGGCAGCGCCGGATTCCGGTGGTTCAGGAGTGATCACAGGATAACGTTTTCAGAAAAGGGAGGAAAACGATGAAAGACGACGATATAAAGAAGAGCCCGGAAGAAAGCGCGATTCCTCCCTCGGACGCGCCGGTTGTCGATGAAAAGGACGCGGGACAAGAGATTCCCGGAGTCCTCCCTCTGCTTCCGGTGCGTGACATCGTCATATTTCCGTACATGACCTTGCCGCTGTTTGTGGGCCGGGAAGGCTCCATCTCGGCTGTGGACGAAGCGCTGGCCAAGGATCGGTTCATCTTTCTTGCGACGCAGAAAGATCCCGCCATGGAAGACCCCAAGTCCGACGAGCTGTACACCACCGGCACCGTGGCGATGATCATGCGGATGATCAAGCTGCCCGACGGCAGGCTCAAGATCCTTATCCAGGGCGTGACTAAAGGAAAGATCGTCGAGGTTGTCGAAGGGAAACCGGGTACGCATGTTCGCATTGAGCGGATCATCGAGCCGTCCGTGAAAGAAGATACGCTTGAGACGGAAGCGCTCATGCGCGCCTCCCGCGAAAAAATAGAGAGAATCCTGTCGCTCAAAAATATGCCGGTCGAGATTCTGATGGTTACGGAGAACATCAATAACCCCGGCGTGCTTGCGGACCTCGTGGCGTCGAACCTCCGCCTCAAGATCGAAGAGGCTCAAAAGGTACTCGAAGAAGAAGACCCGATGTCCCGCCTGACCATGGTGAATAACCTGCTGTCCAGGGAACTGCAACTGGCGGAGATGCAGGCAAAGATCCAGAACCAGGCAAAAGAGGAGATGTCGAAAAGCCAGCGCGAATATTTTCTGCGGGAGCAGATGAAAGCTATCAAGCACGAGCTTGGCGACATCGACGGCAAGGCGGAAGAAGCCGATGAACTCCGGGAGAAGATCAAAAACGCCGGAATGCCCAAAGAAGTCCTTAAAGAGGCGGAGAAACAGATGCGGCGGCTCGAAGGGATGCACCACGATTCCGCCGAGTCGTCCGTGGTCCGCACCTATCTCGACTGGCTGGTCGAGCTTCCCTGGAAAAAAGAGACCAAAGACAATCTCCGCATCAACAAGGCGCGCGAGATTCTTGATCAGGACCACCACGGTCTTGAGAAGGTCAAGGATCGGATACTTGAATATCTGTCCGTCCGCAAACTGAAAGACGATATGAAGGGGCCGATTCTCTGCTTTGTCGGTCCTCCCGGCGTGGGAAAAACATCATTGGGCAAGTCGATCGCCAGAGCTATGGGGCGCAAGTTCATCCGTATATCTCTTGGCGGTATCCGTGACGAGGCGGAAATCCGTGGACACCGCCGGACCTACGTCGGCGCGCTGCCCGGCCGGATCATCCACGGTATGAAGCAGGCGGGAAGCCGAAACCCGGTGTTTATGCTCGACGAGATCGACAAGGTAGGAGCGGATTTCCGAGGCGATCCGTCCGCGGCGCTTCTGGAGGTGCTCGACCCCGAGCAAAACAACGCGTTTAGCGACAACTATCTTAATGTTCCTTTCGATCTGTCGAAGGTGCTGTTTATTGCGACCGCGAACGTGATCGACCCGATCCCTCCGGCGCTCAAGGACCGTATGGAAGTTATCCGGATCTCCGGATACACCGATGTTGACAAGCTGGCGATCGCGAAGAAGTTCCTTCTTCCGCATCAGATGGAAGAAAACGGCATCCGGTCCGGATGGGTCAAAATGCAGGACAAGGCGATCCTGTCGGTTATCCAGCAGTACACTCGCGAGGCGGGATTGCGCAATCTGGAGCGCGAGATCGGCCGGATCTGCCGGAAAGTTGCGCGCGGGATAGCCGAGGGGGAAAAAGGGCCGTTCCAGATCACCGCGAGGAACGTGCCCAAATACCTGGGCGTTCCCAGCCACATCCTCGAAAAAGAGGCGGAGGCCGACGAGGTCGGCGTGGCGACCGGCCTTGCGTGGACGCCTACCGGGGGCGACATTTTGTTCATCGAAGTGTCGCTTGTCGACGGGAAGGGCAATGTGATCATCACCGGGAATCTCGGAGATGTGATGCGGGAGAGCGCGCAGGCGGCGCTTACCTACACCCGGTCCCGCGCTGATCAGCTTGGCATTCCGAAAAACTTTCATCAGCGGCAAGACATCCACATCCACGTTCCGGCCGGCGGGATACAGAAGGATGGCCCGTCCGCGGGGATTACTATTGCCACGGCGCTTGTCTCCTCGCTTACCGGCATTCCCGTGCGGCGCGATGTAGCCATGACGGGAGAGGTTACGCTGCGCGGGCGCGTTCTTCCTATCGGCGGGCTCAAGGAAAAATCACTGGCGGCTCTTCGGGGCGGCATCATGCATGTCATTGCGCCGGAGCTGAACCGGAAAGATCTGGAAGATATTCCTCGTCACGAAGCAAAGCAGGTGAAATTCTCCTTTGTGAAGAACATTGACGAGGTGATTGCCATCGCGCTGAAAAGAAACCCCTTCCGGACGGAGCGTAAAAAACCGTCGCCAAAAACCGCGTCCGCCGCAAAAAGGGCGCACGCGGGAAAGCCTTTGCCGGCAAAGCGTTCCGCTCCGGCGAAAAAAACGGCGGGCGCGATTAAGCCTCGGAAAGCGCGTTGATGTCCGACGATCCGGATGAACCTGATGCCAGGCCGCAATCATGCGTGACGCGGTTTGGCAAGCTAGCGGCGGATTACTCACATCGTTGGCAGGACGGATTCCGGCGGCCGTGGAGTCGTTTGAGGCCCCCGGCGCTTTTTTGAGAGCCGAGAAGGTGTCCGGGCGGTCCTTGAAATCCGGATCTGGCGCGCGTTGGTCAAGGAAGAGCCGCCGCCGGAAAAGAATGGCGGGAGTCAGTAAATGAGTTGTATCGCGTGGCCAGAGGGGGATAGATGACAGGGGATCGCCTTAAAAAAATATTGGCGTCGGTGGCAAAAGGAGATCTTCCCGTCGAGGAAGCGTTCAAACGTCTTAGCCGTCTTCCGTATGAGAACCTGGGCGATGCCTGCGTTGACCACCATCGGGGGATCAGGCAAGGCGTCCCCGAAGTCATTTTCGGAGAAGGGAAAACGGCGCGGCAGATTGCGGAGATCGCCCGTTCCATGCTTCGCGAGGGGACCGGGGTGTTGATAACGCGCCTTTCCGACGAGAAAATACGCGCGATCCGCCGTAGTTTCCGCGGCGCGGTGGTCCATCAGAAGGCCCGCTGCGTGGTTCTCCCCAAAGGGAAGCGCGAAAGCGCCGGGAAAGGGCTGGTTCTTGTAGTGACGGCGGGCACATCCGATATTCCGGTGGCGGAGGAAGCGGCGGTTACAGCGGAGTTTCTCGGCAGTTCAGTCGAGCGGTTATACGATGTCGGCGTTGCCGGCATTCATCGGCTTCTATGCAGGGAGGAACTGCTTCGGAAGGCGAGGGTTATTGTCGTGGCGGCGGGGATGGAAGGGGCGCTTGCTTCGGTGATAGGCGGGCTTACCGACAAGCCGGTAATCGCGGTCCCGACCAGCGTTGGCTATGGGGCCAGTTTTGGGGGAGTGGCGGCGCTGCTTGGGATGCTCAACTCGTGCGCTCCCACCGTGGCGGTGGTCAATATCGACAACGGTTTTGGCGCCGGCGTCATGGCGTCGGTCATTGATCGCCTATGAGCATTCTCTATTTCGACTGTTTTTCCGGGATCGCGGGCGATATGACAACGGCGGCGCTTCTTTCCCTTACGGGCGCGGAGAAGGAGCTGCGCAAGGTTCTTAAAGGGGTGCCGCTTTCCGGCTATCGGTTTGCGACGGAGCGGGGACATTCGTGCGGAATGGGAGGGACGCGGGTCAGCGTGAAGGTGTCCGGGAAACCGGCGCACGCGCGTCATCTTCCGGATATCGTCTCGCTGCTTAAGTCCTCCGCTCTTCCGGCGGAGACGCTTGCGCGGGCAGTCCGTTGCTTCGAGCTGTTGGGGGCTTCGGAGGCCAAGGTCCACGGCGTCTCGATAGACAAGGTTCACTTTCACGAGGTGGGCGCGGTCGACGCGATCGTAGATATTGTTTCCGGCTGTTTTCTTTTCGAGTTGTCCGGCGCAAAGGCCGCGTACTGCTCTTCTCTTCCTGGCGGCAGCGGAGAAGTCCGGTCGGATCACGGGAAGATTCCGGTTCCAGCGCCCGCGACGCTTGAGCTGCTTAAAGGGGCCCGCTGGCGTTTCGGAGAAGGAGAGGGGGAGCTTGTTACCCCGACGGGAGCGGCGCTTTTGCGGGCTTTTGACGTTTCTTTTGAGCGTCCTCCCGAAATGATTACGCGCGCTGTCGGGATCGGGTTGGGGCATCGGGAGCTGGCGGGGCGTCCCAACCTTCTTCGGGTTGTCCTTGGAGATGCCGCGCGGGCGCCTTTGTCGGCAGACCGTGTTTTGGAGATCGAGGCCAACATCGACGACATGAGTCCGCAGCGGTTTGAGCTTCTGATTGAGCGGGCGCTTGCGGCAGGCGCTCTCGACGTGGCTATCCTGCCGGCGACAATGAAGAAGAACCGGCCCGGATGGGTACTTCGGATTCTGTCGCCTTCAGAGCGGCTCGAGGCTGTCTCCGGAGCGGTTTTTTCCATCTCGACGGCGATAGGGCTGCGGTATCACACATGCGACCGGCTCAAGCTTGACCGCGCAATACAAGACGTGATGACGCGCTACGGGCGTGTCCGGGTCAAAGCCGCGACGCTGCCGGACGGCTCGGCCAGACCGGTGCCGGAATACGAGGATGTGAAAAAGATCGTCGGCAAAGGCAAGGCGACATTTGACGAAGTGGCGATGGAAGTAGCGAAAAAATGGCAAAGGTAAAGGCTGAATACGTCTGCTCGGCGTGCGGAACAGTTTCTCCTAAATGGGCAGGCAAATGTTCCGGCTGCGGGGAGTGGAACACTTTTGTCGAAGAGGTTTCAGTTCCTGCGTCCGCGCGGCGCGCGGGCGTGCCTGATTTTCCAAGCTCCAAGCCCGTTCGGTTGTCTGAAGTGTCGGAGGCCGCCGCGGTGCGGATATCGGCCGGCATTGCCGAGTTCGATCGAGTTATGGGCGGAGGAGTAGTATCGGCGTCGGCCACGCTTTTGGGAGGCGATCCCGGTATCGGCAAATCCACGGTTCTTCTCCAGGCGGCGCGCGGGCTGGCCAGCCGTGGAAAGAATGTGCTTTATGTCTCCGGGGAAGAATCCGAGGCGCAGGTGAAACTGCGGGCTTCGCGTCTTGGGATCTCCGAGGACGGTATCTACCTGATGTCGGAGACCTCGCTTGAACGGATTCTTGCCGCCGCCTCCGAGCTTTCCCCCGCCGCGATGATTGTCGATTCTATCCAGACGGTTTTTTCAGCCGACCTTCAGGGGGCGCCTGGTTCCGTGGGACAGGTGCGGGAGTGCGCCGCGCGGCTTGTGTTTTTTGGCAAAAAGGCGGGCATATCCGTGTTTCTTGTCGGCCATGTCACCAAAGAGGGCGCGATTGCCGGTCCACGGGTGCTTGAGCATATCGTGGATACCGTGCTTTATTTCGAGGGAGAGAAGGGGCACCCGTACCGGATTCTGAAAGCTGTGAAGAACCGGTTTGGGTCAACAAACGAAATCGGCGTTTTCGAAATGCGCTCGGAAGGGCTTGTCGAGGTGGCTGATCCTTCCGGCATGTTTCTTTCAGAGCGGCCCGAAGATTCCTCCGGCGTCGTTGTATTTCCCGCAATCGAGGGAACGCGTCCGCTACTCGTGGAGATCCAGGCGCTGGTGTCGCACTCATACCTTGCAATGCCAAGGCGCACGACGCTTGGGGTTGATTTCAACCGCGTGATCCTTTTGTGCGCCATCCTTGAGAGGAAGGCAAATGTTGCCCTCCACAACCAGGATGTTTTCGTTAATGTCGCCGGCGGAATCCGGATCGACGAGCCTGCTGTGGATCTGGCGCTATGCCTGTCGCTTGCCGGGTCGTTCCGGGATCGGGCCATACCGCCGGGAACCGCGGCATTTGGCGAGGTGGGTCTTGGCGGCGAGGTGCGCGCGGTGCCGATGGCTGAAATGCGGCTGAACGAGGCGGCGAAGATGGGGCTTGGCCGCGTGCTGCTTCCCGCCTCCAACGCGGAGCGGCTTGGCGGCAAGTATCCCCTTGAACTGGTCCCGGTGAGGCATATAAAAGAAGCGCTGGGGCGTTAAGATATCTTTCTCTAACCCACCGGCATCCATAGTCCTTTCATCTGGATTTGAGCGAGAGAATTCTCCTGTGGGCACGCTTGTCTCCGTCTATGACTACCCGCCGCAATACAGCGAATATCGCAAGGGGTTTCTTCTCCGAGACCAGCTTGTTATCCGGCGGCTTCTTTAGCTCAAGCCTCTGCGTTACCACGCGGGCTCACTATCGCTTTGCGCTATCTCCTTCCAGGGTCGTCTTGTTCGCCATCCATGGTGATCTGCGACTGCAGACTCCTTTTCGAAAGGCGTCCCTGCTTTCGCTTTGGAGTCTAAACCCCTGGAAGGCGGAGGCGCTACGCGATAACGCTCGCCCGCAAGTGCGCGAATTCAGGCTGCGAAATCGTGCTGTTTTACGGCCGCATTTTCAGAAGAGAGGTTTTTGCTCAATCGAAGCCGCTTGGATGATAAATGCTGATGGATTGGAGTGATCTCAAGGTTAAGTTACTCTAATAATCTATCGAGTGAAGGTTAGAAAAAAACTTGTGCGGCTCATGCGGCCTGGCAGGCACAGAACCCCGAAAGAAACACCATGGGTGTCGCGAAAAGTATGTTTAGTACACTCAAAAATCAATGGATTTTACTAATAAAGGCAGGGGGTAAAATAAATGACGATGAAGATGAAGGAAAGCCCTATGCCAGTAGTTGTCGTGCTTGCAATAGTCTTGGTCATGGCCTTGGGCAGTGCAATTTGGAATCGATTTGT
>WRHP01000041.1 GCA_009783195.1 Syntrophorhabdaceae bacterium
CTCCTTTTTTCAACGGTTATCGTCCTCAGTTTTACTTTAGAACCACCGACGTTACCGGCGTTGGCACGTTGCCTGAGGGCATAGAGATGGTCATGCCTGGCGACAACATTCAGATGTCTGTTGAGTTGATTACTCCGATAGCAATGGAGAAAGAGCTTCGTTTCGCGATCCGCGAAGGCGGCCGCACCGTTGGCGCGGGCGTCGTGGCGGAAATCATAGAGTAGCGGCGAGGCAAAGGGAAAGGGCACAAAATGCGCGATATCATCATTCTGGCTTGCGCTGATTGCAAGAACAGAAACTATACGACGACGAAAAACAAAAAGACGACGCCCGATAAACTTGAGTTGAAGAAATTCTGCCCGACGTGCCGCAAACACACCGCGCACAAGGAAACCAAGTAGATCGGTCAAAGAACGGCAAAGGCCAGTAGCTCTAACGGCAGAGCAGCGGACTCCAAATCCGCGTGATGGGGGTTCAAATCCCTCCTGGCCTGCCATTCTTTTTCGGACAAGACAGGAGTTTTACCGGAAATGGCGAAGACATTCAAAGACAGGTTGATGGAGCGGCTGCCGGGAACAAGGACTGCTTCTGAGGATAGCAGGTCTGCTTCTTCGGCGAGTTTCTTGGGAAAAGTGAAGACTTTTTTCCAGGAATTCAAAACGGAGATGAAAAAAGTCTCCTGGCCCCCACGAAGAGAGACTATGTCGTCCACTGTGGTGGTCATTGTGACCGTGTTGATCATAGTGGTGTTTCTCGGATTGGTGGACCATGCTCTTGGCCGGATCGTCAAGTCCGTTCTGAGCTATTGACCTTCCAGCGAGGAATTCATGGCGAAACAGTGGTTCGTCGTCCATACCTATTCCGGGTATGAGAAAAAAGTCAGGGAATCCTTGCTGAACCGCATTGTCACCGAGGGGATGCAGGAGCAGTTTGGGGATGTCCTGATTCCCGCCGGACAGGTTGTGGAGATGCGGAAAGGAAAGAAGAAAACCAGTAGCCCCAGCTTCTTTCCCGGGTATCTGCTGGTCAACATGGAACTTAATGAATCGACCTGGCATCTGGTTCGCCATACCCCTAAAGTAACAGGGTTTGTCGGCGGCCAGCACCCCGCTTCCATTCCCGATAGCGAGGTCGATGATATAAAGTCCCAAATGTTGGAGGGCCGCCTGAAACCCAGGCCGAAAATCTCCTTCTCCGAGGGAGAAAACGTCAGGGTTATCGAAGGACCGTTTTCCAATTTCAGCGGGACAGTGGACAACATCAAGCCGGATAAAGGGAAAGTCACCGTTCTTGTTTCCATTTTTGGGCGCGCTACCCCGGTCGAGCTTGATTTTACGCAGGTTGAAAAAGCATAGAAGTATAAGGCAGTCGGAGGAATCATCATGGCAAAGAAAGTTTTAGCCCAGATCAAGCTTCAAATCATTGCGGGGAAGGCGACTCCCTCTCCGCCGGTAGGCCCCGCGTTGGGGCAGCATGGCGTCAACATCATGGAGTTTTGCAAGGCCTTCAACGCAAAGACAGCATCACAGGAAGGAATGGTTATCCCTGTCGTCATCACGGTATATGCCGACCGGTCGTTCACTTTTATCACGAAGACCCCGCCGGCCAGCGTGCTTCTTTTGAAGGCCGCGGGGCTTGATAAGGGAAGCAAAACTCCAAAGCGCGAAAAGTGCGGGACGATTGCAAAAGCCAAGGTCGAAGAAATAGCAAAACTGAAGCTGCCCGACCTGGATGTGAAAGATTTGGCGGCGGCCGTCAAGACGGTGGAAGGCACTGCCCGTAGCATGGGCTTGGATGTCGTTTGATCCATAAGGCAGTATAAATACAAAAGAATTCGTCCGGGTGAGGCACTCGGGCGGGAGGGGAGGGGGAAATGCCGAAACATGGTAAAAAATACCTGGAAGCTCTCAGCAAAGTAAACAGGGAGGCAAAGTACTCTCTCGACGAAGCGTTGGACCTTCTCAAAGGAACGGTTACGGCGAAATTCGACGAGACGGTTGAAGTGTCGATGCGGCTTGGCGTCGATCCAAAGTATCCCGATCAGCAGGTCCGCGGTTCTGTGGTTCTGCCGCATGGGATCGGCAAAAGCGTGCGCGTGCTGGTGTTTGCCAAAGGTGAAAAAGAAAAAGAGGCTTTGGATGCCGGCGCTGATTTTGCCGGTGGCGATGATCTGGTCCAGAAGATTCAGGGCGGGTGGCTTGATTTTGACAAGGCGGTTGCTACTCCCGATATGATGGGGGCGGTTGGTCGCATTGGAAAGCTGCTTGGTCCCCGCGGGCTTATGCCGAACCCCAAAGTGGGCACCGTTACTTTTGATGTGGGCAAGGCGGTAAAAGACTTAAAAGGCGGCAAGGTCGAGTATCGGGTCGATAAAACCGCCACGCTTGCGGCCGGTATAGGCAAAGCGAGCTTTGACAAGGACAAAATAAAAGAGAACTTCCTGGCGTTTTTCGAGGCGGTCGTAAAGTCGAAGCCTTCCGGCGCGAAAGGTACTTACATTAAAACCTTGACGCTATCGACAACGATGGGTCCCGGTATTCGCATGAACGTCAATACGCTGTTGGCGGCTAAATAGCCGTTTTTACACCCTGGAAACACCCTTATGTCAAAGACCGCGGGTTCGCCGAAAGGCGATCAAGCGTTCGCAGACCACGGTCGGCGATGCGGCCCGCGCAGACAAAAGGGAGCCGGTTAAACGAGGATTTCTATCATTTCCTCCCGCGCCGCGCGCTCTTCCTTTGACGGGGGTTTCGTCATATGAGGCTAAATCTTATTCAAAGGAGAGGGGGAAACTGACGCAGTGAAAAAAGAGAACAAGTCTGAAGCGGTTGACGCGTTGAAAAGCGCCATAGAGGCGCAGCGCGGAGCCGTGGTTGCTTCCTTCCGGGGAGTCACAGTGGCGGAGATAACCGTCCTCCGGAAGAAACTTCGGGAGGTAAACGCCGAGATACGGGTGGTGAAGAACACCATGATCCGGCGGGCGGCGGAAGGAACACCGTTTAGCGGCCTGTCCGAAAGTTTCAAAGGGCCTACGGCCATAGCTTTCTCGCATGGCGATCCGGTTGCGCTGGCGAAAGTGATGAAGGAATACGTCGCCGCCGCCAACCAAAAAGTTACCCTGAAGGCGGGATTTCTCGACGGCAAAACGCTTACGGACCAGGAAGTTCGGGCGCTTGCCGATGTGCCGTCCCGCGAAGTGTTGCTTACCAGGATGGCTCGCTCCATGAACTATCCGATTTCGCGGCTGGCACAAGTTCTTGCCGATGGGCCGAGAAGCTTCGCGACAGTTCTGGAATCTATCCGGAAACAAAAACCCGAAGAAGCCGCCGCTGACGCGCCGACTGCCTGACAAAAAACTAAACATTAATTTTAAAGAAATCCATAGGAGGATTTACGGAAATGGCTGCCATGAGCAAGGAAGAATTCATCACGATGATCGAAGGAATGACGGTTCTTGAGCTGCACGAGATTGTAAAAGCCCTCGAAGAGCGTTTCGGCGTATCGGCCGCCGCTCCGGTGGCTTTTGCCGCCGCCCCTGGCGCGGCCGCCGGCGCAGCCGCGCCCGCCGCTGCCGAAGAGAAAACAGAGTTCGATGTCGTCCTCACCGGTTTCGGCGCCAACAAGATCCAGGTGATCAAAGTTGTCCGCGAGCTCACCGGCCTTGGCCTGAAAGAAGCCAAAGACCTGGTGGAAGGTGTTCCCAAGCCGGTAAAAGAAGGCGTGGCCAAGAAAGACGCCGAAGACATGAAGAAGAAGATCGAGGAAGCTGGAGGGTCGGTAGAAATAAAGTAGCTGTTTTTTGGGAAACGCGTTGTGAATCGCGGGGGACGCCGAGGCGTCCTCCGCTCCACTTATTTGTATCGCCCCCGGGGTGACGAAGATGGCCTATCTCGATTACCGTAACAGAATAAAGCGCGTCGATTTCTCGAAGAACGAGAATGTCAGAGAGATCCCGAACCTCATACAGGTTCAGCAGGAGTCGTACGAGGAATTCCTGCAGACGGATATTCCTCACGAAAAGCGCAAAGAAATCGGGCTTCAGGCGGTATTCAAAGGCATATTCCCGATCGCGGATTATAACGGGCGGGCCTCGCTTGAGTTTATCTCGTATGCCATCGGCGAGCCGAAATGGTCCGAAGAGGAGTGCCGCGAACGCGGGATGACCTATGCCGCGCCCATCAAGGTCACGGTCCAATTGGTGATCTTCGATGTGGACGATAAAACCCAGGCTCGCGCTATCCGTGACGTCAAGGAGCAGGAGGTTTTCTTTGGCGAAATCCCGCTTATGTCCGAGAAGGCCACTTTTATCATAAACGGGACCGAGCGGGTCATCGTCAGCCAGCTCCACCGTTCTCCGGGCGTATTCTTCGAGCACGATAAAGGGCGCTCCCACGCGTCGGGCAAAGTGCTCTTCTCCGCGCGCATTATTCCTTATCGCGGCTCGTGGCTCGATTTTGAGTTCGACCACAAGGATCAGCTCTACATCAAGATCGACCGGAAGCGTAAGTTCCCGATCGTTGTCCTGTTAAGGGCTTTTGGCAAGTCAACCGAGGAGCTTCTGAAGATTTTCTATGATGTGGAGGATGTTTCGATCGAAGGCGACAAGTACAGCAAGGTGTTTCGCCCCGAGGCCATGGTAGGCGTCAAAATGCCGGTGGAAGTGCGCCACCCGGATCGCCCTGGAGAGGTCGCTTTCAAAAAGGGCGTGAAGGTCCAAAAGAAACGCGCGGAGCGTTTCGCAAAAGAAGGAGTGGCTTTCGGGCGGATCTCGATCCCTGTTGAGGATCTGATCGACAAGATCGTCGTGACCGATATTGCCGATCCGGCCACCGGAGAGATACTGGTCGAGTGCGCGCAATCCATCACAAGCGAGATTCTCGCCAAGCTGCGCGAAAAGAACATCGTCTCGCTGTCCGTGTTCAACCTTGAAAACTCCGACCGCGCCATCTGGGAAGGGCTGGTTACCGACCGGATCAGGACCAGGGAAGAAGCGCTCAAGGAGATCTACAAGAAGATGCGGCCAGGCGATCCGCCGACGAAAGACGCCGCGGAGTCGCTCTTTACGAATATGTTCTTTAATCCGGAGCGGTACAGCCTCTCCAGCGTTGGCAGGCTCAAGCTGAATCACAAGCTGGGCGTCAAGGAAAACAACCTCGACATTACAGTGTTGACTCAGGAAGACATTCTGCGCGTCATTCGCTACCTGATCGATCTGAAAAACGGGATCGGCGAGGCGGATGATATAGACAATTTGGGAAATCGGCGCGTGCGCACGGTGGGCGAGCTCATAGAGAACCAGTTCCGGATGGGGCTGGTGCGCGTGGAGCGGGCCATCAGGGAGAAGATGGGGTTGCAGGATATCGAGACGCTGATGCCGCACGATATCATCAATGCCAAGCCGGTTTCCGCTGTCATCAAGGAGTTCTTTGGGTCCTCCCAGCTTTCACAGTTCATGGACCAGACAAACCCGCTTTCGGAAGTGACGCACAAGCGGCGCGTCTCGGCGCTTGGTCCCGGCGGTCTCACCCGCGAACGCGCGGGGTTTGAAGTTCGCGACGTCCACCCGACGCACTATGGCCGCATCTGCCCTATCGAGACGCCCGAAGGTCCAAACATCGGTCTTATCGCCTCGTTGTCCACATACGCCCGGATCAACGAATTCGGGTTTATCGAGACTCCGTACCGGGTTGTCAAGAACGGCGCGGTGACTAAAGAGATTGTGCTTCTCTCCGCGATGGAAGAAGAACAGCACGTTATCGCGCAGGCAAACGCCGCGGTAGACCCGAAGAAAGGGAAATTTCTCCAGGAAACGATCATCGCCCGGCAAGGCGGCGAATTCGCCATTGTGCGGTCCTCCGATGTAACGTTGATGGACGTGTCTCCGAACCAGTTGGTATCGGTGGCCGCGTCGTTGATCCCGTTCCTTGAGCATGACGACGCGAACCGGGCGCTCATGGGATCCAACATGCAGCGGCAGGCGGTGCCGTTGCTGCGGACCGATCCTCCTTTGGTTGGAACCGGCATGGAGTCGGTCGTTGCGCGCGACTCGGGCGCGGCGGTCGAAGCCAGACGCAGCGGAGTAGTGGAATCGGTTGATGCGCGCCGGATCGTGGTCCGGTCCGACGAGCCTGACGCCGCCGGAAAGTATGGAGCGGATATATACACTCTCGTGAAGTTTCGCCGCTCAAACCAGAACACCTGCATCAACCAGAAGCCGATCGTTTCACTGGGACAAAAGGTCGCCAAGGGCGAGGTAATCGCCGACGGCCCCGCCACAAGCGACGGCGAGTTGTCATTGGGGCGCAACGTCCTCGTGGCGTTCATGCCCTGGGGCGGATACAACTTCGAGGATTCCATACTTATATCCGAGAAGATCGTGAAAGAGGATATCTTCACCTCGATTCATATAGAGGAGTTCGAGTGCGTCGCGCGGGAGACCAAGCTTGGCAAGGAAGAGATTTCCGCCGACATACCGAACATCAGCGAGGAGTCGCTCAAGGATCTCGACGAAAGTGGCATTATCCGCGTCGGTGCGCGCGTGAAGCCGATGGATATTCTCGTTGGAAAGGTTACGCCAAAGGGCGAAACCCAGCTTTCGCCGGAAGAAAAGCTGCTTCGGGCCATCTTTGGCGACAAGGCAGGCGATGTGAAAGATTCTTCGCTTCGGGTTCCGCCAGGGATCGAAGGGATTGTTATCGACGCCAAGGTTTTCACCCGGAGAGGCGGAGAGAAAGACGACCGCGCCCAGATGCTTGAAGAGCGCGAGCTTGACCGTCTCCACCGCGACCAGGAAGACGAGATCCGGATCATCACCGAGACTCTCCACGGCAAGATACGCGCTGAGTTGCTGGGCAAGACCTCGGCTGTGCGGCTGATGAACGACGACAAGTCTATGGCGCTCATTGTCAAAAAGAAAAAGATCACCGAAGAGGTTCTTAACTCGATTCCGAAGGAGCGCTGGCAGGAGATCGGGGTCGAAGAAGATCCTTCGCTGAAAGACAGGCTGGCCGAAAGACACCGTATCGCTATGGACCAGGTAGGGGTCGTAAGGGCGCTCTTCGAGGAGAAGATTTCAAGAATTCGCCGCGGCGACGAGCTTCCTCCAGGCGTACTCAAGATGGTGAAGGTTTACATCGCCATGAAGAGAAAGCTCTCCGTCGGAGACAAGATGGCCGGTCGGCACGGCAACAAGGGCGTCATATCCCGGATTCTTCCCGAAGAGGATATGCCTTATACGGTAGATGGCGTTCCGGTCGATATTGTTTTGAACCCGCTTGGCGTGCCTTCCCGAATGAATGTGGGACAGATTCTCGAGGCGCATCTTGGGTGGGCCGCCAAGAGTCTCGGGGAGCAGATCCAGCGTATGCTCGAGAAAGAGTTCAGCCCGAAGTCTCTTCGTGAGTGGTTGGGGAAGATATATAACTCGGAGCAGTTCCGGAACTATATAAAGACTCTCTCCGATGACGAGGTCCGCGCCGTGGCGGCGAAAATGTCGGGTGGCGTGTATCTCGCTTCCCCGGTCTTCAGCGGGGCCAAGGAGCCGGAAGTCAAGGAGTACCTGAAATACGCCGGACTGTCGGAAAGCGGCCAGGCTGTGCTTTACGACGGAAAAACCGGCCAGCCGTTCCAGCAGCAAGTGACCATCGGCTCGATGTATATGCTCAAACTCCATCACCTGGTGGACGACAAGATCCACGCGCGCTCCACCGGCCCCTACTCTCTTGTCACCCAGCAGCCGCTGGGAGGCAAGGCGCAGTTTGGCGGGCAACGCCTCGGCGAGATGGAAGTATGGGCGCTGGAGGCGTATGGCGCCGCGTTTACATTGCAGGAGTTCCTGACCGTGAAGTCGGACGACGTGCCGGGCCGCGCAAGGATGTATGAAGCCATTGTGAAGGGAAACTTCTCTTTGGAGCCGGGCCTTCCAGAGTCGTTCAACGTGTTGATCAAGGAGCTCCAGGCGCTTGGTCTCGATGTCGAGCTGATCAGCGAAGAGAACCGGTAGGCAACCCCTTTTTTAGGGACGGATAAAAGGGAGGCACATTCGTGGAAGATCTGTTTACCCGGGTTGAAAAACCGAAAGATCCATTGCGTTTTTCGGGAATCCGCATATCCATAGCCTCGCCCGATCAGATAAAAAAGTGGTCGCATGGCGAGGTAAAAAAACCGGAGACGCTGAACTACCGCACGTTCAAGCCGGAGCGCGACGGCCTGTTTTGCGCAAAGATCTTCGGTCCGATCAAGGACTACGAGTGCAATTGCGGCAAGTACAAGCGAATGAAGCACCGCGGGATCATCTGCGAGAAGTGCGGCGTCGAGGTCATCCAGTCCAAGGTTCGTCGGGAGCGGATGGGACACATCGAGCTTGCATCCCCGGTTGCCCATATATGGTTCCTCAAGAGTTTGCCCAGCCGGATAGCGACGATTCTCGATATTCCGATGAAGGATATCGAAGCGGTGATCTACTTCGAGAAATTCATCGTTATAGATCCGTGGGAGACCGACCTGCAGAAGCGGGAAGTCGTCACCGAGGCGAAGTTCCGCGAGAAATACGAGGAATACCGCGAGAAGTATAAAGGCGACAAGGAAAAGACCGATCAACTGAAAGAACGGTTCAGCGCCGGAATGGGCGCCGAGGCCGTCAAGACGCTGCTTTCCGAGTTGAATCTCGATACGCTGTCGGAGCAGCTTCGCAAAGAAATTCTGGAGACCACCTCCGAAGCCAAGAAAAAGAAAATATCCAAGCGGCTCAAGATCGTTGAGGCGTTCAGGGACAGCAACCAGCGTCCGGAATGGATGATTCAGGACGTGATTCCGGTGCTTCCTCCCGATTTGCGTCCGCTTGTTCCGCTGGACGGCGGCCGGTTTGCCACCTCGGACCTGAACGACCTGTATCGCCGCGTAATCAACCGGAACAACCGGCTCAAGCGTTTGCTTGACCTTTCCGCACCCGAAATCATCATCCGCAATGAAAAGCGGATGCTTCAGGAAGCGGTTGACGCGCTGTTTGATAACGGCAGGCGCGGCAAACTCATTACCGGCTCGAACAAGCGGCCGCTCAAATCGCTCTCCGACATGCTCAAGGGGAAAGGCGGCCGATTCCGCCAAAACCTGCTCGGCAAGCGCGTCGATTATTCGGGCCGCTCGGTTATCGTCGTCGGGCCGGAGTTGAAACTGCATCAGTGCGGACTCCCCAAAAAGATGGCGCTGGAGCTGTTCAAGCCGTTCATCTTCAACAAGCTGGAAGAGGGCGGCCACGCCAACACCATCAAGCAGGCCAAAAAGATGGTGGAGAAAGAAAAAAGAGAAGTATGGGACGCTCTCGACGATGTTATCCGTCAGCTTCCCGTTATGCTCAACCGGGCCCCCACGCTGCACCGGTTGGGCGTACAGGCTTTCGAGCCCGTGCTGATAGAAGGTAAGGCTATCCAGTTGCATCCGCTGGTCTGTTTTGCCTTCAACGCGGATTTCGACGGCGACCAGATGGCTGTTCACGTGCCGCTTTCCATCGAAGCCCAGATGGAGGCGCGCGTTCTGATGATGTCCACCAACAACATTCTCTCCCCGGCGCACGGCAAGCCGGTTATCGGCCCATCGCAGGACATAGTGCTGGGGATCTACTACCTCACGCGTTTGCAGGAAGGACTCAAGGGCGAGGGGAGACGCTTCTCCAGTCTCGATGAAGTCCGGATTGCTTACGACGAGAACACGGTGGAGTTGCAGGCTGGGGTCAAGGTGCGCATCAACGGCAAGATGGTTGATACGACGGTTGGCCGCGTCCTGCTCTACGAGATCGTGCCTCAAGATGTGTCGTTTGATTATGTAAACAAGCTGATGAAAAAGAAGGATCTGGCGGAACTTATCGACGTAACGTACCGGAACTGCGGTCAGAAGGCCACGGTCATTCTGGCGGACCAGCTCAAGAACTACGGTTTCCAGTTCGCGACGATGTCCGGCATATCCATCTGCATCAACGACATGGTTATTCCGACCAGCAAGAAGACGATCCTTGACCGGGCTTCCGAAGACCTCGAACGGGTTATCAACGAGCACGGCGAAGGGCTTATCACTCAGGGCGAGCGGTATAACAAGGTCGTCGATATATGGTCCGGCGCGACGGAGCGTATCGCCAAAGAAATGCTCAAAGAGATGGGGACCGAGACCGTCAAGACCAAGGACGGCAAGGAGAAAAAGGTCGCAAGCTTCAACCCGATTTACATGATGGCCGATTCGGGCGCGCGCGGCTCCGACAAGCAGATGATGCAGCTTGCCGGCATGCGCGGGCTAATGGCGAAGCCATCCGGCGAAATCATCGAGACTCCGATCCGCTCGAACTTCCGGGAAGGGTTGTCGGTCGGCGAATACTTCATCTCGACCCACGGCGCCCGCAAGGGTCTTGCGGACACCGCTCTTAAAACAGCAAATTCGGGATACCTTACCCGGCGGCTGGTCGATGTCGCGCAGGATTGCATTGTCGTGGAAGACGACTGCCGGACGCTTGACGGCATCGGTGTCCGCGCGCTTATCGAGGGCGGCGAGATCATCGACCGCCTGACAGACCGGATTCTTGGGCGCGTCGCGCTCGAGGATGTTTACGATATCGAAGGCAAGCTGTTGGTGGCGGCCAACGAAGAAATCACCGAGGATGTGGCGCAGCAGATCGAAATGTCCGGTTTGGACGAGGTCGAGATTCGCTCCGTGCTTACCTGCGAAAGCAGGCGCGGCGTGTGCGCCAAGTGTTACGGGCGCGACCTGGCCAGAGGGAAAATGGTGGCCATTGGCGAATCTGTCGGCATTATCTCGGCGCAATCTATCGGTGAGCCGGGCACGCAGTTGACCATGCGTACCTTCCACATCGGCGGCATCGCAACCGCCGGTTCGGTTGCTCAGAGTTCTCACCAGGCCAAGCAGGCCGCAACGGTCAAGTTCCACAGCGTTCTGGCGGTGAAAAACCGCGAGGGGCACCTGGTTGCAATGAACCGAAACGGCTATATCGTTCTTCTGGACGAGAGCCATCGCGAACGTGAAAAGTACCAGATCCCCTACGGCGCGATTCTGATGGTCGAAGACGGAGAGAAAGTGAAAGACGGCGCCCGGTTGGCCGAATGGGACCCGTACAACATACCGATCCTCACCGAGGCGCCTGGCGAGATCAAGTTTGGCGATATCATCGAAGGCGTAACCATGCGTGATCAGGTCGATGAAATCACCGGCCGGTCCACGCGCGTCATCGTTGAATCCAAAGACGCCGAGGCCAGACCCCGCATCTCCATCAAGGAAGAGGGCGGCAAAACCAAGAAGCTTCCCGGTTCCTCGTCCGACGCGCGGTATCTTCTTCCGGTAGGGTCAAACATCCTCGTGGATGAAGGCCAAAAGGTCCAGGCCGGCGACATTATCGCAAAGATCCCCCGCGAGACTACCAAGACAAAAGACATCACCGGCGGTCTTCCGCGCGTTGCGGAACTGTTTGAGGCGCGCAAGCCCAAAGAGTTTGCTCTCATTTCCGAGATCGACGGCGTGGTTCGTCTGGGCAAAGATTTCAAAGGGAAAAGAAAAATACAGGTTGTCCCAGAAGTCGGAGAACCGCGGGAATACACGATTCCTCGCGGCAAGCATATTACCGTTCATGACGGGGAACGCGTCCGCGCCGGCGAGGCGCTTATGGACGGTTCGCCAAACCCGCACGACATCCTCCGCGTCATGGGCGACAAGGAACTGGCCCGGTTCCTCGTAAATGAAATCCAGGAGGTTTACAGACTCCAGGGTGTTCGCGTCAATGACAAGCATATCGAGACTATCGTCCGCCAGATGCTGCGGCGGGTGAAGATCGCCGATCCGGGCGACACCACTTTCCTTGTTGGGCAAAGCGTGGAGAAGTGGATCTTCCGCGACGAAAACGAGCGCGTCATGAAAGAAGCTGGAGGAAAGAAGGGGCGTCCTGCCAAAGCTGAACCGCTGCTTCTTGGCATTACCAAGGCGTCGTTGTCCACGGAATCCTGGATTTCCGCAGCTTCGTTCCAGGAGACGACAAAGATCCTTACCGACGCGTCGGTACACGGCAGGATCGACACCCTGTCCGGGTTGAAAGAAAACGTCATCATGGGGCGTCTGATTCCGGCCGGCACCGGCGGAGAGACCTACCGTGGCGTCGATTACGATTCAGACGAACCGTTGATTGTTGAAACCGCTCCTGTATCTGTCGATATGGAGAGCGATTCTCGAAACGAGGAAGAGGAAATTGCCCCGTAGAGGGGGAAAATAAAAAAAGAATTGACACAAAGTTGTGCGATTGCTATAAAGAGAAGTTCATTTTGAATGATTTAGGCTTGCGGAAGGAACTTAAAGAATGCCCACGATCAATCAGTTGGTAAGAAAAGGGCGCGAGGCGGTTGTCAACAAGAGCAACTCCCCGGCGCTTGAGCGTTGCCCCCAGAAACGTGGAGTTTGTTTGCGCGTTTATACCACTACGCCGAAAAAGCCGAATTCGGCTCTCCGCAAGGTAGCCAGGGTTCGTCTTACCAACGGTGTCGAGGTTACGGTTTACATTCCGGGAGAAGGGCATAACTTACAAGAACATTCCGTGGTTATGATTCGGGGAGGGAGAGTCAAGGATCTCCCCGGTGTTCGCTATCACATCATCCGTGGGAAGCTGGATTCCGTTGGTGTCCAGGACAGACGGAAGTCGCGGTCGAAGTACGGAGCTAAGCGGCCCAAATAGCTTCCCTTTTATCGGAGAAGAAGCACCAACCAGGTCCGGCGCCTCTGCCGGAAAGGTGAAAAAGTCGATTGATTTCAACGTTTTCCGAGTAGCAGTACGGAAAACGGGTTTATTTCATTTTTGCCGCGCACGCGCGTGGTTTATCGGCCCAGGAGGTCGTGGTTATGCCCAGGAGAGGTTACGGAGCCAAGCGGTCAATTTTGCCTGATCCGGTGTTTGGGGATGTTCTCGTCGCAAAAATGATCCACGCGGTTATGCTTCAAGGGAAGGCGCGGGTCGCCGAGCGGCTTGTGTACGGATCGTTGGAGATCCTTAAAGAGAAGACCAAGGAAGATCCTGTCGCGGTTCTTAAGAAAGCCGTCGAGAACGCCAAGCCGCTGGTCGAGGTCAAATCACGGCGCGTCGGCGGGGCTACCTATCAGGTTCCGGTGGAGATCAGGCCGGAGCGTCGCCTGTCCCTTTCTATTCGCTGGCTTGTAGGCTATGCGAGAAGCCGCGGGGAAAAGACCATGATGGCGAAGCTTTCCGGAGAACTTCTCGACGCCTATAACAATCGCGGCGTCACGATCAAGAAGAAGGAAGACACTCACAAGATGGCCGAGGCCAACAAGGCTTTCGCGCATTACCGCTGGTAATTTTTAAAAGGCGCTTTTCGGAGAAAGAGAACAGGATACGGTTTTGAGCAGGATCACGCCGCTTGACAGAACCCGAAACATCGGGATCATGGCGCACATCGACGCCGGTAAAACGACGACGACGGAGCGTATCCTTTACTACACTGGTGTTTCGCACAAAATGGGCGAAGTGCACGAAGGCACCGCGACCATGGATTGGATGGAGCAGGAGCAGGAGCGGGGCATCACGATTACCTCTGCCGCCACGACCTGCTTTTGGCGCGACCATAGAATTAACATCATCGACACTCCGGGGCATGTTGATTTCACGATCGAAGTGGAGCGGTCATTGCGCGTTTTAGACGGCGCGGTGGCGGTGTTCTGCGCGGTCGGCGGTGTTGAGCCGCAGTCTGAAACGGTGTGGCGTCAGGCTGACGAACACCGCGTTCCGCGCATTGCGATGGTGAACAAGATGGACCGCACCGGGGCCGATTTCGACCGCGTTGTTCGCATGATGCGTGAACGGCTGGCGGCATGCCCGGTTCCGGTTCAGCTTCCTCTTGGAAAAGAAGATGGTTTTCGCGGGATCGTCGATCTGGTGCGGATGAAGGCGCTGGTATGGGAAGAAGAAACTCTCGGAGCGAAGTTCCACGAGGCGCCTATCCCGGCGGAGATGGCAAGCCATGTCGCGGCGGCAAGAGAACAACTGCTGGAAGCGGTCGCCGAGGTCAACGACAAGCTGCTCGAAAAATACCTGACTGGCGGCGAGATCGATGCTGAAGAGCTTGCCCTGGCCATTCGCACGGCGACCATAGGTTTGAAATTCACCCCGGTCGTATGCGGAGCTTCTTTCCGCAATAAGGGTGTTCAGCCGCTGCTCGACGCGGTGATCAGTTATCTGCCGTCCCCCGAAGATATTCCACCCGTCACCGGAATCCGTCCTTCCGACGGCGCCGAAATCTCCTTGAAGTCCTCCGACAATGAACCGTTGTCCGCGCTGGCTTTCAAGATCATGAACGATCCTTTCGTGGGGCACCTTACCTTTATCCGCGTGTATTCGGGCTCCATCAACTCTGGCGATTACGTCTATAACCCGGTTCGCCGGAAGAAGGAACGGATCGGCCGCCTTTTGAAGATGCACGCCAACAAGCGCGAGGACACCAAGGCTGTTTACGCGGGTGAAATCGCCGCTGTGGTGGGTCTGAAAACCGCTTCCACAGGTGACACGCTGTGCAGCCAGGAACACGAGATCATACTCGAATCGATCCAGGCGCCGGAGCCGGTCATTGCTATCGCCATTGAGCCGAAGACCAAAATAGACCAGGAAAAATTAGGGTTCAGCCTCCAGAAGCTGATGATGGAAGACCCCTCGTTCCAGGTGCGCAATGACGAGGAGACCGGGCAGACCCTTATATCCGGTATGGGCGAGCTCCACCTTGAGATAATTGTCGATCGGCTCATGCGGGAGTTCAAGGTTGAGGCCAATGTGGGTCGTCCGCAGGTTGCGTACCGGGAAACGATCACCCGCATCGCGCGCCAGGAAGGGCGATATGTTCGCCAGACCGGCGGACGCGGACAGTTTGGTCATGTCTGGATTACGGTGGAGCCGGGCGAAAAAGGGAAAAGTTTCGAGTTCGTCAACAAGATCGTCGGCGGAGTCGTTCCCAAAGAGTTTATCGGGGCGATCGAGAAGGGCGCGCATGAGGCCGCTGAAGGCGGCGTGATTGCCGGCTACCCGGTGGTGGATGTGAAAGTTACCCTGATCGACGGCTCTTACCACGAGGTTGATTCCTCGGAGATGGCGTTCAAGATCGCCGCGTCCATGGCCTTCAAAGCCGCTTGCCAGAAGGCGGGACCGGTATTGCTCGAACCGGTTATGAGCGTCGAGGTTGTTTTGCCCGAAGAGTTCATGGGAGATGTCATCGGTGATTTGAGTTCTCGCCGTGGACGTATCCAGCAGATAGAGGCGAGAGGCAACACCCAGGTCGTCGGCGCCTACGTGCCGCTGGCGCATATGTTCGGGTACGCTACGGACCTGCGGTCGAAAACACAGGGGCGCGCCACCTATACGATGCAGTTCAATCATTACGAGGCGGCGCCGCAATCGGTCAGCGAAGAAGTGATAGCAAAGGTTAAAGGCGCATAAGAATTGATATTTGCGTGGAGGAGGTAAGCGCACATGGCCAAGCAGAAGTTTGAGCGTACGAAGCCTCACGTGAACATTGGAACGATTGGTCACGTTGATCATGGCAAGACAAGTTTGACGGCGGCGATCACGAAGGTTTTGGCATCCAAGGGTATGGCGAATTTTGTCGCGTTTGACCAGATTGACAAGGCGCCTGAAGAGCGTGAGCGCGGTATTACGATTGCTACTGCTCACGTTGAATACCAGACCAAGGCTCGTCATTACGCTCACGTTGATTGCCCTGGCCACGCGGACTACATCAAGAACATGATTACCGGCGCGGCTCAGATGGACGGCGCGATACTGCTTGTTTCCGCCGCAGACGGTCCGATGCCCCAGACCCGCGAGCATATATTGCTGGCCCGCCAGGTAGGCGTTCCATACATTGTTGTATTTTTGAACAAGGTTGACATGGTTGACGATCCCGAGTTGCTTGATCTGGTGGAGCTTGAGGTTCGCGAGTTATTGAGCAAGTACGAGTTTCCCGGCGACACTACTCCCATCATTCGCGGTTCCGCGACGAAGGCTCTTGCGTGCGGTTGCGGCAAGGAAGGCTGCGCTGATTGCAAGCCTATCGAGGAGTTGATGGACGCTGTTGACTCATACATACCGAATCCCGAGCGTGCTATCGACAAGCCGTTTTTGATGGCTGTCGAGGACGTTTTCTCTATTTCCGGTCGCGGCACCGTTGTTACTGGCCGTGTTGAGCGTGGTGTTGTGAAGGTAGGCGACGATGTCGAGATTATCGGATTGCGGGAGACTCAAAAGACAGTTGCCACCGGCGTTGAGATGTTCCGCAAGCTATTGGATAGTGGTCAGGCCGGCGACAACATAGGTGTGTTGCTTCGCGGCACGAAGAAGGAAGAGGTTGAGCGCGGTCAGGTATTGGCCAAGCCTGGTTCTGTCACACCTCACAAGAAGTTCAAGGCTTCGGCGTACATATTGACGAAGGAAGAGGGCGGTCGTCACACTCCTTTTTTCAACGGTTATCGTCCTCAGTTTTACTTTAGAACCACCGACGTTACCGGTGTTGGCACGTTGCCTGAGGGCATAGAGATGGTCATGCCTGGGGACAACATTCAGATGTCGGTTGAGTTGATTACTCCGATAGCAATGGAGAAAGAGCTTCGTTTCGCGATCCGCGAAGGCGGCCGCACCGTTGGCGCGGGCGTCGTGGCGGAAATCATAGAGTAGCGGCAAGGCAAAGAGAAAGGGA
>WRHP01000042.1 GCA_009783195.1 Syntrophorhabdaceae bacterium
CGTTGTTTGGCCTTTTGGCGGTAGAGCTTGCGATTACGCTGAGCCCTTCCGTAAGTCATACGCTGGCGCTTGTATTCTTTATCGGCTCGGTCGTTTTCGTTTACCGGTCGTTCTACGGGATGCGGATCAAAAACGATTGATGGTTTAAAACGAGCGGGCTGGTTTTCGTGTTCACGGGGCTCCCTTTCGGGAGCCCCGTTTTTATTTGTGCGCCAGCATGGTCGCATTCCAGTTGGTACAAGCCTCACCGCAAGTTGATTACAGCGAGCGAAACGTAATTGCAAAAGGGCGGCTGGTTTGTAGAGAGAAAGTGTGAAGCGAAACTGTGAACCGATGCATAAGAACCGGATAGAAGGCGCTATGGAGCAGGGCGAGCGGGCGCAAAACCGCAAAGCTTTTGTGATAAACCCGGATGCGTCAACAAGCATTAACTTCTAATGATGGCCATTAGAACAACCTGTTGATTCATTATGGTTTCAAGCCTGTTTCTGTAGCGTTTCTGGAGGAAAATCCGGGCGACATCAATCACGGCGGACAAAAATCGCGGAAGGGGTTCTCCGACGAGGGCATAGGCTTCCAAGCGAAGCCAATGACGGCGAGAGCGAAGGAAGCCTGCAGTTGAAGTGAGCCAGGGATGGGGAATAGCGACAGCGGGCGAGCGTTATCGCGCAGCGCGGCGGGGAATGGCGACGGCAGGTGAGCACACCCAATTGGTCTTTGTGTTTAAGGCTTTCCTTGCGTGGCCCGGCGCGGCTTGAATGCTTCCGGGTAACAGTTAAGGAATGATGACAATGTCAGCGGGATTGCGGAGGGTCATTTCGAGCCGTTCCTTGTTTCGGACTATTTCGCCGTGTACACGGACTGTTTTTCCCTTGAAATGGTTTTCGGGGTTCGCCGGGAACAGATGGATATCTTTTTCGTGGATGACAAGCGTCAGGTAGCGTTTCCAGTTGTTGTGAAAATTCAGATAAAGCACCGTGGCGGTGCGGTATGCGCGAACGATCGTTCCTTCAACGAAAACCAGCTCGTTGATGTGCCGGTTGGCTTCTTCCCATGAAACTGGTTTCTCGGCAAGGGGATGGGCGGCATTCGGCGCGGGCGTGGAGGCGGCGGGCAATGATGCCGAACCGTCGAGCGGACGATACCCCCGTTTTAACGCTCTTTGGGAAAATTCTGCTTCTGAAAGCTCCGTGCGGGCCGCGAGAACCCATTCGATCTCCCTTGAGAGATCTTTCCGATGCACTTCGCCGAGGAACCAGCCTTTATGCGAGATGATGTGTTTCCCGCCGCTGGCGGGATAAACATACACACTGCGGCCGTTGCCGGCGGCCAGCCACCTGGCCTCCGCCGCGCCGTCGTCTTTCCATAGTCCTTTTGCGTTTTTTCGCGCGTTTGTCTGGGCTGTGACGAATTCGTCCCGGCGGGAAAAAGAAAACCGCGTATAGGCGCGGGCCATTCCCGCGCTGACCATCTCGAGGTTAAGCAGGCGGTTGTCGGGCGGAGGCAAGTAAACATACCGGAGAAGGCGGTGATACCTGTCGGTTTCTTCTTCTCCCTTTTCAAGAAGGACGGTTTTTCCGAGGCAAAGCGAAGAAAGGTAGGCGGATGCTTCGTCGCCGTAATACTCTTTCCCTTTCGTCGGATGGCTGCGCTCGGGAGCGTCTATCCCGATGAGCCGGACAGTATCGGTTCCGCTGCTTCTGCGGACTCTCAGCGTGTCGCCGTCGAAAACCTCCTCGACGATTGCGGTCTCCGTCGCCGTAAAGACTTCTGGCGCGCAGACCGACAGCAATAGAAGGCATACGGGCAGAAAAAATAGCGGAGCGCTCCGGAAACGTCCCTTCATGGCCGCTTCGGCTATTTTAAATCTTCCTGCATGATTTCTACTTTGTACTGTTTCATGCGGTCGACAATGAACCCGTCAATCAGGTTTTTCCTGTTTTGCTCCTGGATTCCCTGGATGAAGTAGTTCTTGCTGGTAGCCCAATCCGCCTCCGACGCAATCTGTTCCTCCAGGAACGCGACGGCTATATTTACTCCTCCTGGCGTCTCGTAGATTTTTTGAATAAGAAGAGATTGAGGCGAGAGCAACGCCAGGTCTTTCCGTATATACGTATCAGTCACCTGAGTCAGGGTCCACGGGAGGTTTTCGACAAGGGGAGCAAACCAGCCTGTGTTTTCCAGCAAAAGTCCGGCCTTCTTTGCGTTTGCTTCGAGTTCCGAGGCTGTTTTTGATTCGGAAAGGACCTTTTGCGCCGCGGCGCGCGCGGCGGCGGTTTGCTGGTCCTTTGTCACGAGCGCAAGGATCTGCGGGCGTATATGGTCCAAAGGCGGTATGCGGGAATCCTCTTTTTCCAGGACTTGATACAGGTAATGGATGTCTCCGATGGTCTTTATCGGGCCGACCTCGCCGACGGAGAGCATCAGCGCGTCTTGAACAATCTGGGTCGAAGCTTCCGTGGATACTTCTTCGCCAAGCCAGCCGGTTTTCGATGCCTTTATGCCGTGTGTCACGAGCGCCTTGTCTATGTCTTTCAATACAACGGCTTGAGGATGCGCTTCGTATGCTTTTATCGTTGCGAGATCCTTGCCTTTCCTCATGCGGATTTGTTCCGCAACACTGTTGCGCGCTTGCGCGAGCGGAATCATCTCTGGGAACTGGATACGGCTGACATGCGCCAGCGTGAAGGCGCCGCCCTGGTCCATCGGGCCGATGATAGTGTCCGCGGGGGCCTGAAACAGCGCGGTTGCCATTGCTGACGGGACATCCGCGCGGGTTACCCAGGCTTCCGCAGTTCTTGAAACTCTTAGTTTTTTCGCTACGGCTTCGAATCCGGCTGTTCCTTTAGCCGCTTCCATCAATGCTTGTGAAGCTTTTTCAAGAAGGTCTTCCTTGTTTTGCGGTGTGTATGGAATGAAGATGCGTGAAACCAGGCGCTGTTCTTCGGTGAGGAACTGGTTTGTGTTTTCATCGTAATACGCCTTGATCTCTTCTTCGGAAGGGTTGATTCCACGGGCAAAATGATCTGGCGTGAAGTTGGCGACGGCGAGCTTTACCCGAGCGGGAATGCGAAAGGATTCCTTGACCTGTTCGTACTTTGCCTCGATCTCCTCCTGTGAGGGGGCGGGGAGATTCTTCATTTTAGCGGGCTCTGCGGCAACCGCCAGAACGCGGATCTTTCTGGCGGAAAGGAGGAATAGATACTTTGCTTCCGGTTCGGTGATGGAGGCGCCGTAGGCCAGCACGTCACTGAGCTTGTTATGTATTATCTTGGTTCGTGTTGCCGATTCGAACTGGGACGGGTCCATGCGATTTTGTGCCAGTAGCTGTCGGTACATCTCGCTATGAAACTTACCATTGACCTGGAAGTCGGGCATTGAGGCGATCTCCTGCTGCACCTCGTCGTTTGTCGCCCGGATTCCCATTTTCTCCGCTTCCGCAAGCATGATCTTTTGCCGGATCAGCATGTTTATAGCCTGTTTCTTCAGGCCGAGAGCCTGCGCTACCTCTGGCGTAAACATCTGGCCGTACGCTTCCTTATACGACTTTTCGAGGGTTTCGGCGGCCTCGGCGAACTCGGCCATCGAGATCGACTCTTTGCCGATGACGGCGGCGACATAGGGGTCTTTCGTGCCGTAGTTGCCGACTCCCCATATGATGAAGGTCAGAGCGATGAAAGAAAGGATTGCTTTTATGAACCAAGAACCGGCATTGCGACGCAGCACGTTGAGCATGGCGAATAATTCTCCTGTTCTGAAAAAAAAGAGATGTATGTATTCTCTCTCTGCTGATTGCATTGGGTCAAGTGGGCTGATACCATAACTCGTGAAAAGAGACATAAAAAACGCTTTCGAGATTCCATGGAGGAAAGCAAATGCTATTTAATCGATTGGCTGGTCTATTCTCTCACGACCTTGCCATAGATTTGGGTACCGCTACCACGCTGGTTTACATGAAAGGTGAGGGAATTGTTTGCTCCGAGCCGTCGGCCGTTGCCGTACACCGCGACAGCCGGGGGACGAAGAAGGTTCTCGCGGTGGGTATCGAGGCCAAACGGATGATTGGCCGGACCCCTGGGAACATAGTTGCCATTCGACCGATCAAAGACGGCGTTATTGCCGATTTCGAAGTTACCGAGGCGATGCTTCGTTATTTTATCCGCAGGGCTCACAAAGCGCCGCGGAGGCTGGTGCGTCCCCGTATCATCATCTGCGTGCCTTACGGATGCACCGAAGTGGAGCGCAGAGCCGTTCGTGAGTCGGCTCAAAGCGCCGGTGCCCGCGAAGTATATCTCATAGAGGAACCGCTTGCCGCGGCTATCGGAGCCGGACTTCCTATCACGGAACCGTCCGGCAACATGATCGTGGATATAGGCGGAGGCACCACCGAAGTGGCGGTTATCTCCTTGGGCGGGATCGTAAAGAGCATGTCGGTTCGTGTCGCCGGCGACAAGATGGACGAGGCGATTTTGCAATATGTGAAGCGGAAATATAACCTCATGATCGGCGAACCGACCGCTGAATACATCAAGGTGGCCATAGGCAACGCGTTCCCCGGATTCCAGGAATCCATCGAGGTCAAAGGTCTCGATATGGTGTCAGGAGTTCCCAAAGCTCTTGTACTCAATTCAGACGAGATACGGGAAGCGTTGTCCGAGCCAGTTCGCATAATTGTCGACGCTGTCAAGGCTGTGTTCGAAGAGACGCCTCCGGAATTGGCCGGCGACATCTACGACAGGGGAATCGTCATGGCGGGCGGCGGCGCGCTACTACGCAACCTGGACGATTTGCTCCGTGAGGAAACGGGGCTTCCCGTTTCGATCGCGGAGGACCCGCTGTCCTGCGTTGTGCTCGGATCAGGAAAGGCGCTCGACGAACTGGACTTGCTCCGTCAGGTGGCTCTCTATTAAACAATAAAGGCAAAACTATAACGTTTTCGCCTCATTTAGGCGCGGCCAGGATTATTATCGGAACATATGGGATTCTTCCTACGTAAGTGGTGGCGCTTGTTGTTATCCCTGGCGCTTCTCATCGTCGCGACCCAATTGTTTATGCGTCCTGTGGTTGCGATTGAGGAGTCGGAGTATATAAGCACGGCCGGAACGGTTTTTTTCCGGCCCGTGTCCCTCGGTACCGACTACATACGCCAAAGTGTCCACGGCATATGGAATCATTACATCGCGCTTGTAAATGTCTCACGCGAGAACGAGCGGCTCAAGGCGGAGATCGCCGATATGCAGGAGAAGCTGCACGCGGTCCGGGAAACGCAGCTTGAGAACCGGCGTCTCAAGGATATTCTGAAATACTCCGGCACACTGGAGCGTCGTTCCATCGGAGCCCGCGTCGTGGGGCATGATGTTACTCCGTGGTTTCAGGCAATCTTTCTGGGAACCGGGTCCGAGGCGGGGATCGAGCGAGGCATGTCGGTAGCGACGCCGCAAGGAGCTGTCGGAAGGGTGCATTCGGCGCGTCACGGTCTGTCAGAAGTCCTTCTGGTCACCGACAGCAGGTTCGCCGCGGACGTAATGGTGGAAAGAAACCGGGTCCGCGCGGTGGCGGAAGGAATTGGGGGGAATTTCTGTCAGCTCAAGTATATATCTCCCGTGCACGACATCATGTTGGGGGATCGCATCGTCTTCACCGGGTTTGACGGCGCAATGCCCAAGGGAATGCTTCTTGGCACTGTAGTCACCATTGACCGCTCGAAGGAGAGTCTTTTCCAGAAAATCACGGTTCAGTGCGCGGTGAACTTCCAAAGCGTCGAGGATGTTCTGGTTATCCTGTCGCGGCCCACGATTCCTTTTCGTCAGGGGAAGGAATGATTTGAGATATTTCCTGGTTCTTTTGTCAATATCGTATCTGGGCGCTTCTCTTTGCGTCTGGGGTCTCTCGCGAATCGTGCCGTGGTTTCTTCTGCCGGATTTCTCGTTTTTATCAATCGTTTTCGCGGGTTTGTTTATTCAGGGGCCTCTTGGGTTCTTTTGCGCGCTTTTCCCGGCTATCATCCGCGAAATCACTACCGCCGCGTCGCCCTGGTCCATTTTCTTCGGGTCGATGGCTTTGTATTTCGCCACCCGCGAGATTTCCAGCCACTTCATCATTCGTGACGAGTACTCCTTGCTGGCAATGGTTGTTGCTCTTCTGGCGCTGGAATCGCTGTCTATTGTCGCAATGCTTATGCTGGACGGGGCCGGCTCCTTCAGCCTGCTTTGGGGCGCCCAGGAAGCAGTCAGGATCACATGGACTTCGCTTATCGCCGTTCCTTTGTTCATGGATCTGTCGAGAAAGTGGCGTCGGGTGAAAGATTGAAGCAGCGAATCCGGAAACGTGAACAGGATCCGGATATTGCCTACAGGATAAGCATCCTTCTTCGCTTTGCGTTGTGCGTGTTGGGCCTCCTCTTTGTCCGTCTCTACTGGCTCCAGATTGTCGATTACGATATGTACCGGGAGCTTTCGGAGAACAACCGGATCCGCATTCGCACGATCCGCGCGCCTCGCGGACCCATTTTCGACCGCAAGGGACGTCCTATAGCTGAGACGCAGGGGTCGTTTGATCTTGTCTGCTCCCCCATCGATGTGAAAGATCCGGAAGAAGTGATCCGGTTCCTGTCGGGCATCGTGGAGTTTGATGCGGATGAAGACGAGATCATTCATAAAATCAGAGACGCGATGAAAACAAACCCCTACACCAGCATCACCGTGGCCAGAGACTTGCGTTTTGAGCAGGTGTCGGTTATCGAGTTCAACCGGGAGGGGTTGCCCGGTTTTTCCGTCTCGGCGGAGGCGAAGCGGAGTTATCCGCAAGGGTCTACGTTTGCCCATGTCCTTGGGTATGTTAGCGAGGTGAGCCAGGAAGAACTCAAGAAAAGTGACGACGGCCGGCTGGGGATGGGTGATTTTGTGGGGAAATATGGACTGGAGAAGGCAATGGACGATACGCTCCGCGGCACCAACGGGGGGCGGAGGGTGGAGGTGGATGCCGCCGGCCGTGACCAGCGGTTGGTGGAAGAAGTGCCTTCGATCACCGGCGGGTCGCTTTACACCACTCTTGATCTTGATATCCAGAAGGCGGCGCGCGAGGCGATGGGAAACCATGCCGGCTCGGTGATAGCGCTTTGCCCCAAGACTGGAAAAGTTTTAGCGTTTTATTCCGCTCCGGCTTTTGACCCGAACATCTTCGCCCGCGGCATTTCGAAGCTGAACTGGCAGGCGTTGAACGCGGATCTCATGAAGCCGATGCAGAACAAAGGGCTGCAGGGGACCTACGCTCCAGGGTCAACCATCAAGCCGTTTATAGCGCTTGCCGCGCTGGAAAACAGAATTATCGACAAGAATGCCAGGGTCAATTGTACCGGCGCTCTCAGATTGGGAAACAACAATTTCCGCTGCTGGAAGGGGGCTGGGCACGGCCCTGTCGATATGCACCAGGCGATCGTGCAGTCTTGTGATGTCTATTTTTACACAATGGGGCTGCGCCTTGGGCCGCACAGAATTGCTGATATGGAGAAAGGCGTCGGGCTTGGCACGATTACCGGAATAGACCTTCCGGGAGAACGCAAAGGATTGATTCCGGACCCGGAATGGAAGAGTACGGTGTCGAAGGAACGGTGGATGGATTACGAAAGCCTTCTTTTGGGAGTAGGGCAAGGCCCTGTCCATGTGACTCCTCTGGGAATGGTCGTCGGATACGCCACGCTTGCGACCGGAGGCAAAGTGATGAAGCCGTTTGTGGTGACGAAAGCCGTCAATATGGATGGAAAGGTCAAGGAGTGGGAACCGGAGACGCTTCGCAAGCTTTCATGGGACAGGAAAAATACGGAATTCGTTCATAAGTCGCTTGCCAGCGTTGTGAACGATTATGGGACGGGAAAGGCCGCGAAGCTGCCGGGGATTACCGTCGGAGGAAAAACTGGTACGGCGCAGGTCGTTCAAATCAAAGGGAAGATGATTAAATCAGAAGATCTTCCATACGAGATTCGCGACCACGCGTGGTTTGCCGCTTTTGCGCCGGTCGAGGATCCCAAGATCGCTGTTGTGGCGATGGTGGAGCATGGCGGAGGAGGCGGAGCGGTCGCCGCTCCGGTTGTGAAAATGGTGCTGCAGGAATTCTTCAGAACCGAGGCTGCGTCCGAGCCTTCGGCTGCTTCTGCGTCTCCTGCTGCTTCCTCGCCTCCTGTTGCTTCCGCGTCTCCTGCTGTTACGCCCCCGGCTGCTACGCCGGCCAAGCCTCCCGAAAAACTTCCGGCGGAAGGCGCAAATTGAGCGGAATCTCCAAGATCGCCCGTATGGATTGGCCGTTGCTGTTTATTACGCTCCTTTTGTGCGGTGTCGGTTTGTTGAACGCCTTCAGCGGGACGCGGGTGCATGGGGAACTGGCATCTGTCCTGTTCGCGAAGCAGGCGCTCTGGATTGCTATGGGGCTTGTCTTGTTCTTCGTCGTCTATTACATCGGCGACGGAGTAATAGAAGAAACGACAATGACATTTGCTTATATCGTTCTGTTTATGCTTGTTGTGGTTCTCGTGATGGGAAAGATTGCGGGAGGCGCGCAAAGGTGGATTTCTATGGGCGGTTTCAATTTCCAGCCGTCCGAATTCGCAAAGATCGGAGTCATTCTGGTGCTGGCGCGCTACTACTCCGGGCGATACCAGTACGGAGGCATCGGGCTCCAGGACACGATCCCGGCTTTCCTGATAGTCATGGTTCCGTTCCTGCTGGTTGTATTGCAGCCGGATCTTGGCACCGCCGGCGTATTCATGTTCATACTTGCGGGAATGACGATAATCGCTTGCGTGAAGGGGCGAATAGTCGCGCTTTTTTCGGCCATAGGCGCCGTCGCTGTTCCCGTCATGTGGTACTTGATGAAGGATTATCAGCGCCAGAGGGTGTTCACATTCATTAGCCCGGAGAGAGATCCGCTTGGCGCGGGATACCACGTCATACAGTCCAAGATTGCGATCGGATCAGGCGGGATTACGGGAAAAGGGTACTTGCAAGGCACGCAGGGAGCGCTTCGGTTTCTTCCCGAAAAACACACCGATTTTGCTTTCGCGGTGTTATCCGAGGAGTGGGGTTTTATTGGGTCGGCGTTATTGCTGGTGTTGTTCGGGCTTTTGGTCTGGAGGCTTTTTCTTCTGGCTGTGCGCTCACAGGATCGCTTCGCTTCGTTTGTATGCGGGGGAATAGCGATCTATTTCATGACTCATATCGTTATCAATCTGTCGATGGTGTGCGGCCTGTTTCCAGTGGTGGGTATTCCTCTCCCATTTGTCAGTTATGGGGGGTCTTCCATGTTGACTAATATGCTGGCTCTTGGGGTTACGGCCAACCTTTCCCGCTCGCGTTTCATGCTGGGAAGCGCTAGTGGGGGGGAGCTGTCTTACTGAGTTCGGTCAGGAGATCATTTTTAAGGTTCGTCGAATAACCATCCCAACGTTTTTTCACCACGCCTTCCCGGTTTATCAGTAAAAGCATGGGAGTTTTGCTCACCCGGAATTCATTCAGGAAGGTTTCCGGCAGAGCTGTCAAAGTAGTTATTTTTATGTTTTCCGTATCCCCCTGAAACTCCGGCCACGGTGGTGGCGCGGGGCGCAACGGGGCTGTTTCCGTGTTTCCGGACGCGGTTATGAGAGCTTCTTTGTCGAAAAGGATACGATAGATTCGCACTGATCCCGGCGGCGCCGCTTCCACCGCGTCATGGACCGAGTTCCAGGCGCTTTGGCAGGCGGGGCACCATGTAAAATCAAGGAAGACCAGACGGAAAGGTTCATCGGAATCGGGAAGGTTCGACAGGACCCTCCCCGACGCATCGGCAAACCCTCCTTTACCGGAAGAGAAAGGAAGGGACCCTTCGGTGATGGCTTTGGGTCCGCAACCACAAAACAGCGGGACTACGAGCAGAAATAGAAGGGCAAACCTTCTCAAATGTTTTTTTGCAGCATGGAAACTATATTGGATTTTGAGTTCATGCCGACCATCTGTTCCTTTAGCTGTCCCCCTTTGAACAGGATCAGGGTGGGAATCCCTCGGACGCTGAATTGGGAGGCGATATCCGGGCTGGTATCCACGTTTACCTTGCAGATCAGAGCTTTTCCTTCGAATTCTTTGGCTATTTCTTCAAGAATTGGGGCAATGGCTTTACAGGGACCGCACCAAGGCGCCCAGAAGTCTACGAGTACGGGTATCTGTTGCCCGTCCACAGTTGACTTGAAGTTGTCTTTGGTAAGCTCCAGGATGTTTCCAGCCATGCCGCATTCTCCTTTAAGATAGTTTTTATTCGTCGCGTTTCAATAGTTCTTTCATGACGCACCGGTTAACTACGCAAGGGATTCCGGCAGCCTCCAGTATCTCACGAGCGCGGTCGTTTCCGGCTCCTTCCTGCATCCAAAAAAACTTTGCTCCTATTTTTACAGCTTCCTCGGCTATGGGAAGGACTTCTTCGGGTCGCCGGAAAACATTAACCATGTCTATTTTTTCGGGAATTTCCGAAAGCGACGCGTACGCCTTTTCGCCAAGCGCCTCCCGGATTGCGGGGTTGACCGGTATAATCCGGTATCCCATGGTTTTCATAAAGCGCGCAACACTGTTGCTTGCCCGCTCCGGCTTGTCGGAGAGGCCTACGACGGCAATTGTTTTACTGTCGGAGAGAATCTTGCCTATGAGGTCTTCCATGTCTGTTCACCTGATGCTGGTCAGATGTGGATAATGCTACCGCGATTTTTTCTTTAATGGAATAGAGTCTGCAACACAAGCGTTCTTGACGGGACTAAGGAATAAGATTATCGTTTTCGGACTCTTTTTTAGAGGTGCTAATCGGTGAAAGAATCGGTAGTCAAGTTGCTCAAAGAAGGGGCAGAGCTTCGTCTGAAAATGGCGGAGTCGATGGTGGAAGACATTACGGAGGCGGCGGAGGCTATTGCCGGAGCGTTTAAAGCCGGCAGGAAGCTCCTGTTGTTTGGCAACGGAGGAAGCGCGGCCGATGCCCAGCATATAGCGGCCGAGTTTATGAACCGGTTCCTGATCGAGCGTCCACCGCTTCCGGCGATCGCGCTTACTACCGACACTTCCATTCTGACAAGCATTGCCAACGACTATGCCTACGACGACATCTTTAGCAAACAGGTAAAAGCGCTCGGAAAAAAGGGAGATGTGGCGCTTGGAATCACCACCGGCGGATCTTCCGCCAACGTATTGAAAGCGTTTCGCGTGGCGAACAAGCTTGGAATGACCACTATCGCCTTGACGGGAGAGGCAGGCAAGGCCGCATCCCTTGCCAGCATTTCCTTGCAGATACCTTCCCGAAGCGTTCCGCGCATCCAGGAGGCTCATATTGTGGTCGGCCATATCCTCTGTGAGCTGACCGATACGCTGCTGTTTCGGGATGTCGGAAAACGGTAATCCGGCACACGAGCGCCAAATCCGCAAAACAAAAGGCTTTCAGATTTCCGTCTCTTCTCCCGGCGCGAGGATGATCGGGCGTGTGTCGGGAGACGCCGTCGCCAGTTCTTCGACAAATCGTTCGGCGTTCGGTTCGAGGATCGGAAAGGTGCCGTAATGCATCGGGATAACCGCCTTTGCCCGCAACAGCCGGCACGCCATTGCCGCCTGCCTGTAATCCATCGTGAATACGGAACCGATCGGAAGCATGGCTAAATCTATCGGATAGAGCGCGCCTATCAGCGACATGCCCGCGAAGATCCCCGTATCTCCGGAGTGATATACCGTCTTTCCGGAGGGAGTGCGAATCACATAGCCGGCCGGAGCGCCCATAGTGGAGGAATGGCTGGCTTGCGTCATGGTGACAGTGAACCCTCTGATATCCACTGTTCCGCCGATGTTCATGCCTGAGCCGCCGTTTAACAGTTGTTCCTCCGGCACGCCTTTGGCTTTGAGGTCGCCGGAGAGTTCAAAGATTCCAACGACCAGAGCGCCGGTTCGCTTTGCAAGCGCGACCGCGTCGGAAGAGTGGTCGGAATGATTATGAGTGAGAAGGATAATATCCGTATTGGGCGCCGATTCAACGCTTGCGGCTGCTTTCGGGTTTCCGTCAAGCCACGGGTCGATTATGGCTGTCTGGCCATCGCGGATTATGAAACAGGAATGTCCCATCCATCGAATTTGAACCGAAGCCATTGCTGTTCTCCGTATTCCAGGCAAGTTGTTTCCATTTTTGACCAGATGTGACGAAAACGGAATCCGTAAAGGTTATCCGGAGGCTTTCTATCCGGTTTCAGTATCGGCGTGATAAAAACATTTAGAGTCCGATGTCAGGAGAATCGTATGAAGAAAAAATCCTTGGCGGCGGTATCCGTCCCTTTTCGCGTTACCGCTCCCAACCGGATTGATCTGGCCGGAGGCACGCTGGACATATATCCCCTTTATCTGCTTTTGGACGGCGCGATGACCGTAAATGCCGCCATATCGATCCGCAGCGTAGTGGAGGTCAGGCCGTTTGAGCGCGGCGGCGTAAGGCTCAGGTCGGAAAATTTCAATGTGTCCGTTGTTGTGGCGGATACGCACAAGATCTTGTCCGGCGGCAAACTGGGGCTTATTGCGCGCGCGCTGCGCCATTTTCCCGCTGTTTCCGGGCTGGATATCGTCGTTCGCAATGAAGCTCCGGTCGGGTCTGGAATTGGAGCGTCCTCCGCTTTGCTCGTTGCGCTGATGGCGGCAATGGGCCGGGTGACAGGAGCGCGGAATTCATGGAAAGAAACGGCTCTGGCGGCGATGGAGATAGAAGCTTCGCACCTGAAAGGGTTGGCCGGGCGGCAGGATCATGTTGCCGCGTTACGGGGAGGGGTTCAGGGGATCGGGTTTTTGCCTGGGCGGCTCGACATCCGCCGGTTTTCGCCGGGCGGCGGACATGGGCGGATGCTTCAGGCTTACGGCATCCTGGCTAACAGCGAAATCTCGCACCGCTCCTCCGACGTAAACTGGCGGATGATCCGGGGGGCCATTGATGGTGACGCGGCCGTTCTCCGTAAATTCCGCGGAATAGCGGCCGCCGCGCGGGACGCGTGGGAGGCGGTGTCGGCATCCGATCCGGACGCGCTGGCAAAGGCTGTTTCAGCCGAATGGAACATCCGCCGGACGCTTGCGAAAGAGGTGTCTCCGGGAAAAATTGAAGCGTTACTGGGCGACCGACGTTTTCGCCGCCTGGTTTCCGGAGCGAAGCTGTGTGGGGCGGGTAACGGCGGCATGCTTTTCGGGATACTGCGCGACCCCACGGGCCGGGCTGAAGCGGAGTCGATTATCCGCGCATTCGGTATGTCGGTGATGCCGTTTCGTCTTTCCGGCGGGTTGCGGTTTGAAAATATCCGTATCTGACGGGAGCCCGGATCATATACGCCGTGTAGTCGGCGCAGGCATCAAGTAAGGTACGGTTTTTATGTTCTGACAACTCCCGTTAAGGGAAAAGGGTAGAGGTTTGACTTGAGCGCCCCTACCTTGAACCCCCGCTGTTTTTATATGGATATAAGCTTTGAAGCATCAAGTATCTCGAAGCCTGCCTCCTCGATCGCTTTGCGGATCGGACCGACATTCAAAGTGGAGACCCGGAAGAAGCTCATCATCGTTCCTCCCTCGATGTCTCCAAGCGTGAGGATGCTTGTGATATTCACATGGAAGGAGCTGATGATTCCGACTATCTGCGCGATTGCGCCTGTACGGCCAGGCACCACCACGTCGATCCGCGAACTGATTTTCCCCATCCCGATGGTTTCGATGAACGCTTCAAGAATGTCGGTTCTCGAAATGATTCCGACGACGCGGTTTTTGTCATCCACGACGGGAAGGGCGTTGATTTTGAAGTTGTACATCATACCGACCGCATCCTCGAGGGTGTCGGTGAGCGTGGCGAAGTAAACATTGCGCGTCATCACTTTGTCTACCGGCGTATTTTTGAGGAATTTTTCGGCTTCCTCCGCCGTGAACCCCGGTATCATCCCTACGGGAAGAACGGCGGCCCGGATGTCGCGGTCGGAAAGGATACCTACCAGCGTGCCTTCCTCCGACACTATCGGGATCTGCTGGATTGTTTTTGCCCGCATCAGCTCCTGGGCTTCGAAAAGGGACATGGCCGGTAACATCGTTACGGGATTTTTATTCATGCTGCGGGCTACGAACATGCGTTACCTCCATTGACCGGGATTACTCCTCAAGGAGTTCCCGGATATGTATTAAAGCGCTGGAAGTGAGTGAGGAGATTTCGTATCCCCCTTCGAGCACGGAAAGCAGCCTGCCGCCGCAGAACCGTTCCGCCATCTCGATGACGTGCTGGGTCATAAACCGGAATCCCTCGTCGGAAAGCTTGGTGTCCGATGACAGGTCGTCGTCATGGGCGTCAAATCCGGCGGAGATCAGGATGAAGTCCGGCCGGAACTGTTCGGCTGCGGGAAGCAATGTCTGCTCGAAGACCAGCCGGTATTCTTCGTCTCCGGAGCCCGGAGCCATCGGAGCGTTAAGTGTTGCTCTTTCCCCTTTCCCTTTGCCTACTTCCCATCTGCGCCCGGTTCCCGGATAGCTGAAAGTGGGGTGTTCATGGATGCTGAAGAAGAACACAGACGGGTCTTCTATGAATATGCTTTGGGTCCCGTTGCCGTGATGCACGTCCCAATCGATAATCATCACCTTGCCTACGTCGAACCTGGACTGGAGGTACTTTGCCGCTACGGCGATGTTGTTGATGAGACAAAACCCCATGCCCATCTCGCGGCTTGCGTGGTGCCCCGGAGGGCGGATTGCGCAGAAGGCCCGGTCCACGGTTCCTTCGGCCACGGCTTTTGCTCCCGCGACCGCGCCGCCGGCTGAAAGGAATGCGATGTTGTAGGAGTGCCGGCACAGATAAGTGTCGCCGGCGTCCAGGATTATATCTCCCCGGCGGCACGACATCTCGAACTGGTTCAGATACTTTTGGTCGTGAATGGCCAGGACGTCGCTGTCGTCCGCAAAGTCGGGAGTGATCTGTATGGATTTTTCGAGAAGTCCGGATGATTCCAGGTTTTCCATAAGCGCGGTCAGCCGCTCAGGCGATTCCGGATGCTCGAAAGGAGACACATGCAGGAGGTAGTCCGGATGATATACGATGCCGAGTCTTTTCATGGAATCACCCCGGCTACTATACCAGATCCATGGAGCTATATTTAGCTCGTGGGCGGCGCGTACCCAAGCCGCGGTTCAATAAGATTCTCTCTACGTAAAGGTTACGATTTCTTCCGGCGCTTTTCTTGGCGGAGCGGAAACGTCGGAAGCCGGTTTCCCAAGGGCGATGATAGCGGCCAGTTCATCGGGTTGGCGGATCTGAAGGATCAATTCGAGCTCCGCCTTGGCAATAAGGGGGCCTGTTGTCCAGCAGGCGCCGTATCCAAGCGCGTGGGCCGCCAGCAGGAATTGGGTGATTCCGGCCGAAACTCCCTGAAGCCCCGGATTTACGGCGAAACGGCGTTGATTGTACCGCTTCGTATCCTTTGTCCGCAGGATATTGTCTGTTATCGATTCGTAGGGAAGCCCGACAACGCATATTGCCACGGGCGCGAAAGCGAAAAGATTGTAGTAGGTTTGCTTTCCTTCCTGGATATTTTTTCCCGTAAAGTGTTCCACTGTCTTGTCTACGACCTCTTTCATCCGGAAGAGTGTCTCCTTGTCCTGGATGGCGATAAACCGGAAGTTTTGAGCATTCACCGCCGTTGGCGCCCAGGAGGCCGCTTCGACCATACGCATGATCTGGTCTTTGGGAACGATCTCGTTTAGGAAATTGCGGATACTCCGGCGTTCTTTCATTGCCTTAAAGATGTCCATTGTCGCTCCCGTCCGATCATTTTTGGTCTTTTGAAGAATTGCCTTCCTCAAAAGATGGTTTTCCCGATGTTCCGTTTTGAGTGCGCGGCAAGACCGCCT
>WRHP01000043.1 GCA_009783195.1 Syntrophorhabdaceae bacterium
AAAAGCGCCTCTTACGTTTTGCTTTGAGGCCGGGCCAAGCAGTGATAATGTTAAAGTGAATTTCCGACGTTTGGGGCTTTGTCCGTCACAGGAACCTCCGAGGCATCGCTCCGCGAGTCGCCACAGTAATGATTTATTTTTTTCATGTGGAAGGAAAACCATCACTACGGTGCAAGACACCAGGCAATCCAGGACATGGAGACGTAAATGGAATACGTATGGCGCAGCACTTTTGAGACAGGAAACGACATAATTGACAACCAGCATAAACAGTTATTCGCCACGCTAAACACGCTTTTTGAAGCGTACCGGAACGGCGAAGAGAAGCAGGGAATGAAAAAAGCCCTGGACTTCATGGTGGCGTACACGCTTCAGCACTTCGATGACGAGGAAAAACTTCAAGAAGAGTCTGACTATCCGGAGTATTCCGCGCACAAAAAACTCCATGCCGAATTCAGGAAGATGATAGAAGAGTTCGCTATAGAACTGACCCTAAACGGCCCTCTGGAGGAAATATTGATTGAGTTCTATACGGTCGTACACGATTGGTTGGTCAACCACATCAAGGTAGAAGACCTCAAGATTGCGCAGCATATACTACAGAAGAACAAAACAGATTGACCTTCGGCTTGTGGCCTAAGGAAGAAGCATATAAAAAATCGTCTTGCCTATCACGGTTTCCGGGCCAATAAAATCCTTCGCGCAAGGAACAGAAGCGGGTCGCGGTCATGATCAGCCTCCATCGGCTGTGCTTCCTGCGGTTTCTGCCCCAAAATACCGGCCAGCAGCATCGCGTGCGTCTCGACCGATAGAAACCTCCCCGAATCCAGTATCAAGCGCAACGCCGCGGGATCGTGAAAACCGTCTTTAGCGTCGCCACAACGCGCTTCGAAACGCGCCGCCAAAAAATCACGCTCCCGATAAAAACGTATAGACCGCTCAAGCGCCCCATACGTACACGCGTTTCCAGAAACCGCTTCGGTCCACCCGGCGACCGACTCCACCCAGTCGAGCGCCTCCTCCAATCCTTTTGGGAACGGTTCCGCAAACCTAAGCCATTCGTCCATTAGAGGCTCCAGCAAGCGGAACTCCTCCCCCGGCCTTGGGAATACCGGCAGCATTCCGGCAGCGTGCAATATTTCAGGAATGGAAAAAAAAGAAGGACAGCCTACAGCCTTGCGTCCCGATAGGATTTTCCAGCGGCGCACCGCAACGAGCGGATCGGACGCTATAAGAATGCCTGATCGGATCTCAGGCGGCGCGCCCTGGATTTTCATCTTCCCGGTTAGTTCCCCGCGTGCAGAACGGCGAGAATGCTTGCCTCCTCATCCTCCTTGGCGGAATGAACATGATGCGGAGTCGTGGAACTGAAATAGATGCTGTCTCCGGCCCGCAGCAGCTCCCTGTTGTTATCAAGGAGAACTTCCACTTCGCCAGAGAAAACATATATGAATTCTTCCCCCGCGTGGACACTGCGCGTAATCTTGGACTCCGGCGTCGGCTGGAGCTTGAGCAGGAAGGGCTCCATTTTGCGACCCGCCTTCCCGGAACCAAGCGATTGGTACATATAAGTTTTCTCTCCGTCTTTCAACCCGACGCGAGAAACATTGGCGTGGTCTTCTTTACGGACTACGCAGTAATCGCGCTCCGGCTGCCCGCCGATAAAAGAAGACACCGTCGTTCCAAACACACTGGCTATATGAACAAGCATGCCCAGCGACGGCGACAGCATCCGGTTTTCAATACTGGTCAGCAACGCGGAAGATAACCCCAGCTTATCCGCGAACTGTTGCGGGGTAAGGCCCATCTTTTCCCGAAACGCCTTTATGTTCCTGCCTACCGGGACCGCGCCTTCTTCCGCCGCCTCCGCCGATAGCTCTCCCGACTCCTGCTCGATTTTCGACAGGATGTCGTCTAAATTCTCGTCACGCGTGAATTCCTGCAAGGGCGCTTCCCTCCTTCAGGGCGTTGACGTTCATAGGGATCAGCTTTTCATACTTTTTCGATACCACTTTTGGAAGGCAGTTTACCAGCGTCTCGATACGCACCACTCCGGAAATGGCCACATAAGCGCCAAGCGCGATCATGGAAGCCATCTGGCGGCTTCCTATTTTGTCCCGCGCGATTTCGTCCGCCGCCACCGGAAACAGCCGAACGTCCGTGCGGTTTACCCGGCCCGCGTCCACCAGCGAGCTGTTGATCACAAGCTCTCCGCCCGGCCGCATATTGGGGAGGAACCTCTCAAGGGAGGGACCATTCATAATGACAAGGGACGCGGGCTTCATTACGATCGGGGCGCCTATCTCTTCGTCGGAAACAATCACCGTGCAGTTTGCGGTTCCGCCGCGCATCTCTACCCCGTATGAAGGCATATACGTGACGTTTTTGCCTTCCTCCATTGCCGCAAGAGCCAGCAGGTTTCCGATCATCAGGATTCCCTGTCCGCCAAAACCCGCCATGATAATATCTTTGGTCATTCGAAATCCGCCTGCTTCTTTTCTTTGAACACGCCAAGCGGGAAATAATCGGCCATCTCCCCAAGAACGCGCTTTTGCGCGTCGAGCGGTTTCATTCCCCAGTTCGTGGGACACGTGGACAATATTTCAATGATGGAAAGCCCCATTCTCATTCCCTTCAACTGCATCTCGAAGCCTTTGCGCACCGCTTCCTTGGCCTTTCTGATATGAGCCGGAGAGGAAACCGTCACCCGCGCCGAATAGGCCACTCCCTCAAGCCCCGCCAGAAGTTCGGCCATCCGGATGGGATACCCTTCCGTCCTGAAATCCCGCCCGTATGGCGAAGTGGTTGTTTTTTGCCCAAGCATTGTCGTCGGGGCCATCTGGCCGCCGGTCATGCCGTAAGTCGTGTTGTTCACAAACACCACGGTGATGTTCTCGCCGCGATTCGCGGCGTGAATAATCTCGCTCATGCCGATGGAAGCGAGGTCGCCATCGCCCTGGTAGGTAAAAACAACCCGATCGGGAAGCGCGCGCCGGATTCCGGTGGCCAGCGCGGGCGCCCGGCCATGCGGCGCTTCAAGGATATCTAAATCCATGTAGTCGTATAACAAAACAGCGCAGCCCACCGGCGCGATCCCTACCGTGTTTTCCCGCTGCCCCAACTCGTCTATCGTCTCGGCGATGATCTTGTGGATCGTCCCGTGATGACAGCCTGGGCAGTAATGAAGCCGCCTGTCCAAAAGCGTCTTGGGCCGCTCGTACACAAGCTTTGAGAACATGTCTTTCCCGGCCGCGTTTTTCACTGCTTCACCCCCGCGATAAGCCGGATCTGGGCAAGAATCTCGTCGGGGGTCGGCATCGCGCACGGCTTTCCGAAAAACCTGATCTTGTCGTGATGCGGCGTACTTTTTTGGACATCCTCCACCATCTGGCCCGTGTTCATTTCGGCAACCAGCACCTTCTCTACTCCCTCAATCGCCTCCCTAACCTGTTCTTCCGGGAAGGGGAACAGCGAAATCGGGCGGAGCATCCCGACCGGGATTCCTTCGCTGCGCGCCCATTGGATAGAGGTTTTGGCGACACGCGCCACCGTTCCAAAAGCGACGATCAGGAACTTTGCCCCTTCGATCATGTACCGCTCGAAACGCACTTCCTCTTCGCGGATCTTGCGGAACTTTTCCAAAAGCTTCCAGTTGTGCGCCTCGATCTCGCCTTCTTTCAGGAACATGGATTTAACGCTGCGGGCCGCTCTGCCCGCCGCTCCGGTCAACGCCCACGGCTTTTCCGGAACAACGGATGTGTAAGGCGTCGGCTCGTAAGGCTCCTTCATCTGCCCGATGATTGCGTCCCCCAGGATCATTACCGGGTTGCGGTACTTGTCGGCAAGGTCAAACGCCAGCATCGTCAACGAATACATTTCCTGTACCGAGTGGGGAGCAAGGCAGATCAGGTGCGCGTCTCCATGCCCCGCTACTTTCGTGGCCTGGAAATAGTCGCCCTGTGAAGGAGCAATGCCTCCAAGCCCCGGGCCGGACCTGGCGATATTGACGATCACGGCCGGAAGCTGCGACCCGACCATGAAGGACAGCCCTTCCTGCATCAGCGAAATCCCCGGACCGGACGATGAAGTCATAACCCTGGTTCCGGTAGAGGCAGTCCCCAGCATCATGTTGATTGTGGCGACCTCGCTTTCGGCCTGAAGAAAAGAGCCTCCGATCTTCGGCATCTGCGCCGCCATGTACTCCGGAATGTCGTTTTGAGGCGTAATCGGATAACCGTAATAGAACCGGCACCCCGCGGCTATCGCCCCGTGACATACCGCCTCGTTACCCTTGGCAAGAATTCGCTTGACCGCGCAAGCGGCGGAAGTTGTCATCGCCACACCCGTATACACGCGTCGGGGCATGTTTCGGCGCAAATAGCGCATCCCACGCAGTCTTCCGGACGCGCAAACACCGCGGCCATGTAACCTTGACGATTGATTGTCTTTCCCATTTCCATACATTTCCTCGGACAAACGGGTACGCAAAGCTCACATGCCTTGCACCGTTCGAAGTCGATCTCGATACGGCCTGTTGCCATGCTTTTTCCTTTCCTGGCGAAACTTAAGCGCCGCCTTTTGCTTCTACTCGTATTTCGGCTTGAACTCGAAATAGTGCGTTGTGTCGATTACCCGCACCGTGCGCGACTTGGAGCGCATTACAACCGATTGTGTATAAGCGCCGCCGCTAAAGAAACGAACGCCTCTCAGGTACTCGCCGAAGGTGACGCCGGTCGCGGCAAACATGACTTCGCCGGCGGCCAGATCGTTAATTGTGTACACGCGGTCCAGATCTGTAATGCCCATCTCTCTTGCGCGTCTGATCTCATCCTGGTTGCGGAATCTCAAGATACCCTGTATGTCGCCGCCTATGCATTTGAGCGCCGCGGCCGCCAGCACGCCTTCCGGAGCCCCGCCGGTTCCCATCAAAATATCCACGCCGGAAGTCGCCTTGCCCGTAGAAATAGCGCCGGCCACATCACCGTCGCCAATCAGCTTGATTCGCGCTCCGGCCTCGCGGCACTCCCGGATAAGTTCCTTGTGCCTCGGACGGTCCAGAATAACGACGCACAGATCCTCGACGTAAACTTTAAGCGCCTTGGCGACGCTGCGCAGGTTCTCCGTCGGTGAAGCGGTGATGTCGATCGCGCCGTGCGCCTTCGGGCCAACGGCAATTTTTTCCATGTAGGTGTCGGGGGCGTGCAGGAATCCGCCCTCGTCCGCGATTGCGATCACCGTCAGCGAGTTGTCCGCGCCGGTAGCCACGAGGTTTGTGCCTTCGAGGGGATCGACGGCAATATCCACTCTGGGGCTTTCAGTCATGCCGACTTCCTCGCCGATATACAGCATGGGAGCCTCGTCCCGCTCTCCTTCACCTATCGCGACGCGCCCCTTGAACTGCACGTAATTCAACGCATTGCGCATCGCCGTAACCGCGGCCTGATCCGCCCCTTCCCTATCGCCGCGCCCCATCAACCGCGCCGCGGCCAACGCCGCCGATTCCGTAACACGAACCACTTCCAACGCCAGGTTTCTTTCCATCCGTCTTCTCCTTCTCGATACTTTATGCAAGCAGATAGTCGATCAATTGTGTCCCTCTAACTATTTCATTTCCGGCCTTGCGGGCGTCATCTTCCGTATAACGAAGCCCCTGAGTCGTCGATAACCCAGGCGGAGGCGGATAAAAAACAAAAGGCACCGGCTCCTGGGTATGCGTCCTTAACACAACCGGAGTCGAATGATCGGGCATGAGCAGAACACGCATGCCGCCTTTTTCGCGGACCCGGCTCAGGATCGGCCCCAGCATTTCCTTATCTATCCGCTCGATGGCCTTGATCTTTTCCTGAACATCCCCGTTGTGCCCCGCCTCGTCGGGCGCCTCCACATGGATTAAAACAAAATCTTTCTCTTCAAGCGCGCGGAGAGCGTATTCCGCCTTTCCGGCGTAATTCGTATCGAGATACCCTGTCGCGCCGGGCACCTGTACAACATCGAGTCCCGCGTAGATTCCGATCCCCTTGATGAGATCGACCGCCGCCACTACGGAGCCGGCAAGACCAAACTTCTCTTTATACGTAGGAATCCTCGGCGCCTTCCCCTGCCCCCAGAACCAGACGGAATTGCCGGGCAGCTTCCCTTCAGAAATCCGCTTGCGATTTACCGGATGATCCCGGAAGATCTCGCGCGAAATCTCCATAATCTCGCGGAATAGTTCCGACCCTTTCCCTTTCGGAAGAAATGAAGCGGTCTTTTTTCCGTGAATGTCGTGCGGGGGAGTGGTCTCGACTGTGTCGGCGCCATCGGGCCATACCATAAGATGCCGATAGGACACGCCCCTGTAAAACCGGACTCCCTTGTCCTCTACCCGCTCCTGGAGGGAATCGAGAAGCTTGCCGGCTTCTTCGGTAGTGATATGCCCCCCTGAAAAGTCCTCCATCTCGGTATCGGCGCCTTCGTTTTTAAGCGTCAAAACATTGCAGCGCACAGCCACATCATCCGGCCCAAGCTTGACTCCCATGGACGCAGCCTCCAGCGGAGAGCGGCCCGTATAAACCGCTGCGGGATCGTAACCGAGGATACTCAAGTTTGACGTGTCGCTTCCCGGATACATATCCTTCGGCACTACCTGCACCATCCCCACCGCGCCATTGGAAGCCATGAAGTCCATGTTCGGTTTACTTGCCGCGTCGAGGGGAGTGCGATTAGAAATACCGGCAATCGGCCAGTCGGCCATGCCGTCCCCAACGAGAATAAGATATTTGCCGCTCAAGACTGCTCCCTAAAAAATTAAGGCCGCTTACAGGTTATTTTCGATCCGGATCATCCGGGTCCGGTCGAGAACCTCGGAAAGCTTGTCCACTTCCGCAATGGCGGCGCGCATATCGCTCTCCTTGGCCTGGTGGGTAATGATGAAAATAGGAACCGCGTTTTTCTCTTTCCCTTTCTGCAGAACAGACGTAATGCTGATGGCGTGTTTGCCAAGCACGCCGGCAATCCGCGAGAGGACACCCGGCTTGTCCATAACGAGGATTCTGAGGTAATACTCGCACTGCACCTCTTCAAACGGCTTGATCTTGGTAACCATATTCTGGTTCATAAGCGAGAATCCGCTCGGCGGAATCCTCCCGGTTGATCCTCGAAGCAGGTTTCTGGAGATCTCGACCACATCGCTTACCACCGCCGACGCCGTAGGCAGCATGCCGGCGCCTTGCCCGTAGGACATGGAAGACCCGACGAAGTCGCCTTTCACGTAGATGGCGTTGTTTGACCCATCCACGGTGGAAAGCAGGTATTGCGACGGAATCATGGTCGGATGGACACGCGCCTCGATGCCGGAGCCGTTTTCCTTGGCTATCGCCAGCAGCTTCACCGTGTATCCGAACACCTTTGCAAAAGCGATGTCATCGGGGGAAATATCGCGAATGCCCTCGACATAGATGTCTTTGAGGCGAACGCGCCCGCCGGTGGAAAGCCATATCAGGATCGCCAGCTTGTGCGAAGCGTCAATTCCGTCCACGTCAAAAGAGGGATCGGCTTCGGCCAGCCCGTTATTCTGGGCTTCCGCAAGCACTTCGGCAAACGGCTTGCCCTCTTTCGTCATGCGGGAAAGGATATAGTTGCAGGTGCCGTTGATAATCCCGTAGATCCCTTCGATACGGTTTGCCGACAGCCCTTCCCGCAAGGTGCGGATAATGGGGATGCCTCCGCCGACGCTCGCCTCGAACCCTATATCCACCCCGGCGTTGATTGCCGCGCGCATGATCTCCGTACCATGCTCCGCCAGCAGCGCCTTGTTTGCCGTAACGACAGATTTGCCGCCACGGATCGACTCAAGGATAAAGTCTTTTGCCGCGCCGGTGCCGCCGGCCAGTTCAACGACAATCTGGATGTTGGGGTCCCGCACGATCCGCATCGCGTTGTCGATAAGCATTCCGTTGGGAAGCTTGATGCCGCGGTTGCGCTCCGTGTCCATATCCGCGACCTGTAACAGTTTCACCGGCACGCCGACGCGCTTGCGCAAAAGCTCCGCGTTCTCCAGAAGAAGCTTGACCGTGCCGGTCCCGACGGTGCCAAAACCTATGACACCGACGCCGATTTCCTTAAACGGCTTGCTCACTTTGCCCTCCCGCGCGACGGTGATTGGGCCATCGCTTTGTATCCCCGTATCGCCTGGCGGATCCGATGCTCGTTCTCGCAAAGCGCAAACCGCACGTATCCTTCTCCATGCTCGCCAAAACCGATCCCTGGGGAGACGGCTACCTTGGCGCGCGTCAGCAGATGCTTGGAAAACTCGACAGAACCCATATCCCGGTACTGTTCGGGAATGGGCGCCCATACAAACATAGTCCCTTTCGGCTTTTCAAATTCCCACCCGGCGCGCGCAAACCCATCGACGAGGCAATCCCGCCGCCGCCGGTATATCTCAACCGTTTCCTCCACAACCTTGTACGGACCGTTAAGCGCCACGGTCGCGGCGATCTGGATCGCCTGAAACATCCCGTAATCGAGGTAGCTCTTTATACGCGTCAGCGCCCCGACCATCCGCCGGTTCCCCACGACAAATCCTACACGCCACCCGGCCATGGAGTATCCCTTGGACATCGAGTACAGTTCCACCGCGACATCTTTCGCGCCCGAAACCTGAAGGATGGAAGGCGCTTTGTAACCGTCAAACACCAGATCCGCGTAGGCCAGGTCGTGGACCACGAGAATTTCGTTCTCTTTTGCGAAATCGATAACCCGCTTGAAGAAATCAAGATCCACAACCGTTGTCGTCGGATTATGGGGATACGAGATGATCATCATTTTCGGACGCGGCCAAAGCGTCTTCATGGCGCGTTCGGCGCGCTCCAGAAAATCCTCGTGTCCGTTAAGCAGAGGGATGGACCTGACATCGGCGCCGGCGATGATAACCGAATATGTGTGTATCGGATAGGTAGGGCTTGGAACAAGCGCTATATCGCCCGGCCCCATCGTGGCCAGGATCAGGTGCGAAAGCCCTTCTTTTGCCCCTATGGTTGCGACCGCCTCGGTGTCCGGATCAAGTTCCACGCCGAATTTACGCTTATACCAGTTGCAGATAGCCAGCCGAAGCTTGGGTATGCCCTTTGAAGCGGAGTACCGGTGGTTTTTGGGAAGCCGGGACGCCTCCATCACTTTATCTACAATATGTTTTGGAGTAGGGATATTCGGATTTCCCATTCCCAGGTCGATGATGTCTTCTCCCGCGCCGCGCATCTTCGACTTCAGATCCGTCACCACGGCGAAAACATACGGCGGAAGTCTTTGGATTCTTGGGAATTCCTGCATGTAAATCTCCTGATAAACGTAAACGAGTATTTTATGGAATGGGTAGTGCTAAGTCAATTTTCTGGGCAATACTGCCAGCAATTGTTCCGCGTGGTACAATGCAATCATTGCAGTCAATGCAGAGGAGACGCAATGGCCACCATGACTATCCGTAACCTTGAAGATGACCTGAAGGCTCGCTTGCGCCTGCGGGCCGCGCAACATGGGCATTCGATGGAAGAGGAAGTACGCAACATCCTGCGGGCCGCTCTGGCGGTACGAAAGGAAGAGGATTCGGGAGCCGCGTTATATGCGGCCATTCGCGCCCGGGTTGAGCCATTGGGGGGCCAGGAACTGGAACTGCCGCCTCGTGAGCCTATGCGTGACCCGCCGGATTTCAGCAAATGATTGTCCTGGATACCAATGTATTGTCTGAATTCCTGCGCCCCGCGCCGGACGCGCGGGCTATAGCCTGGCTGAACGCGCAAACACGCTCGCTCCTGTTTACCACGGCCATTTCCCGAGGCGAAATGCTGCACGGGGTATTCCTGCTGCCCGATGGCATGCGCAAAACCCGTATGCGCGAAGAAGTGATGGCCATCTTTACCGTTGATATGGGCAACCGTGTCCTGCCTTACGACAGCGACGCGGCTGATGCTTACGCCGCAATCTCTGCTGCCAGGCGCGCACAGGGCCGCCCTATCAGCCAATCCGACGCAATGATCGCCGGCATTGTTCGCTCGCACGGAGCAACATTGGCAACCCGTAATGTCCGTGACTTTCAGGACTGCGCCATAGATGTGATTGATCCCTGGCAGTGAACTGAGCCTCCAACGATGCCAGTCTGAACCTCTTTGGCGACCATGCGGTATGGTCATCATTGGCCGGGCCGCCGATCAATCCTTCCAGAGTACGGTTTTTCTTTCCACAAACCGCCGGATTCCTTCGTGTTCGGGATTTTCAAGCTCCGAATCTTTCTGGCGCAGTTCCTCCACAATTTCTTTTGCCGTCTGAAGCATCCCGGCATCCCGGACCAGGTCGGAAAACACAAGGTCGGGAATTCCCGACTGGCGCACTCCCGCAAAATCGCCGGGTCCGCGTATCCGCAGATCCTCCTCGGCAATCTTGAAGCCATCGGTTGTCTGTTCCATCACCGCCAGTCTGGCCGCCGCCTCTTCGCCTTGCGCGCCTCCGACCATCAGAAAACAGTACGACGGCCTCGTCCCCCTGCCCACCCGTCCGCGCAACTGGTGAAGCTGGGAAAGGCCAAACCGCTCGGCGTGCTCTATAACGATAATTGTTGCCTCCGGGACATCCACTCCAACCTCGACCACCGTCGTGGAAACCAGGATCTTCAAGCTTCCTTCTTTAAAAGCTCCCATCACCGCGTCTTTTTCCTGGGGCTTCATCCTTCCATGAAGAAGTCCTACGTCTATGTCAGGAAAGATTTCCCGGATTTTATCGGCAGTCCTGGCCGCGTCGCGCAGAGCCAGCTTTTCCGATTCTTCGATGAGCGGCAAAACGATGTAAACGCGCCCGCCGCGATCAATCTCTTTGCGGATCTCTTCAAACACTTTCCCGCGTCCACTTTCGTACATGACGCGCGTGCGGATCGGAATCCGCCCTTTCGGCATCTCGTCGATAACGGAGACATCCAGGTCCCCATAAAGAGCAATTGCCAAAGTTCTTGGGATAGGAGTCGCAGTCATTACAAGCAGATGCGGCGAAATCTTCGCCTTTTTCATTAACGATGTCCGCTGCAGGACACCAAACCTGTGCTGCTCGTCGATAACGCCAAGCGCAAGATTTTTGAACTCGACGCTCTCCTGGATCAAAGCGTGCGTACCTACGGCAATGTGGGTCTCTCCGGCCCGAATCCGCTCTCTTGCCGCCTCGCGTTCTTTCGTCGAAAGCGCGGCAGAGAGCAGGTCAACTTTTACGGGAAGCCCTTCCGCAAGCGCCGCGAAACGATGGTAGTGCTGCTCCGCCAGAATTTCCGTGGGGGCCATCACAGCCACCTGCACTCCATGCCGCCACGCCACCATAGCGGCTATCCAGGCAACGATGGTCTTGCCGCTGCCGACATCCCCTTGCAGAAGCCGGTGCATCGGGTGCGGTCGCCCTATATCTTTTAATATCTCGTTGACCACCCGGCGCTGCGCCCCGGTCAGTTCGAACGGAAGGCGGCTTTTGATCTCTTGGACAATCTCCTTGTCCCACGGAAGCGGAATCGCCGCTTCCCGCTCTATCCCTGCGCGACGCCTGGCAAGCGCCCACTGGATCGAGAAAAGCTCCCCGAACACAAGCCGTTTCTGCTGTGGGGAAGAAAACTCAAGCAGCTTTTCAGCATCGGCATCACCATCTGGAAAATGAATAGCGGCAAGCGACCGCCCAAGCGGCGGCACGCCGGCTTGGTCCAGAATCCAGGCCGGAAAGCACTCAACTTCCTTGTCCGCGTGATTACGGACGATCTCCCACTGAATTTTACGCAGCGTCTTTGGCGGAATTCCTTCTATATCTGGATAGATAGGTACAATTCGCCCGGAGTGGACAGCATCGTCTGTTTCTTCTGAGGACAAAATCTCCGGGTGGTGCATCTCCGGCATGAAGCGAAACATCCGGATTGCGCCGCATAGCGTCGCCTCTTCCCCGACTTTGAAATGCTTAGCAAGAGAAGGTTGATAACGGAACCATTTCGCCACGATCCGGCCGGAGCCGTCCGCAAGCACAACCTCAAGCATCCTGGATCTGCCGCGAAAGAATCGGCCACCCTCATTAACGGATAGCACTTTCCCCCGGACGGGAACGGTCATGCCCGCCCGAAGCTCCCGGATCGGCACGGCGCGCCGCCGGTCCTGATACCCTTTCGGAAACAGGTAAAGAGCGTCCTGCGGCGTGCGAATGCCACGGGCCGCAAACCGCTCCGCAAGGCGCGGCCCCACCCCTTTCACATACTGGATTGGCGGGGGGCCGGTCATCTTCTTATCCTATGCAAAACACTCTCGCCCGCCTCGTGGCAGTGTCGGAGGCTATGCGCAAATATCATATGTTTGAGACATTCCAAGTTGCCGAAGAATGTAATACGGCCTCCTTCATAGCCTGCTTTAAAACCTGCACCCAAAGCTACTTCCATAGGCGGTTTTCTTAATTTTCATCCGTTGGCATGAGTAAATCAACATATCCTGCACAGAAATAAATCCTTACTCCTGAACCGCCCCGTGTTGGGAAGGTGTTGGGAAGACAACTCCACTTCCCAGGAAAACCCTTGCTTTCAGCCGATCGATTTCTTTTTGGTGTGGGGAATGGTGTGGGAAGAGTAAAGGGGTTACGACTCTATGTGCCGCAACCCCTTGATTTTCCTGGTGGGCAGTACAGGGCTTGAACCTGTGCCCCCCGTGTGAAGAAAAAAGCATCCAAGGCTTCCGCAATGTCGGACACCCGCCCCCCTGGCTCTGCTTCCTGCATAGAAAACCTTGACAAATAGAGATATAGCGTTACAGTGTATATATAAAACATGACAGGAGCAAGCCATGTCTCAAACAACCTTGAGCATACGCATGGATGCAGACATAAAAAAGCGTTTTGACGCCTTTTGCGCGGATGCGGGCATGAACGCCACAGTAGCCGTCAATATGTTCGCACGTGCTGTTTTGCGCGAACAGCGGATACCCTTTGAAATTACCGGCAGTGATGATCCTTTTTACAGCACCAAAAATCAGGCCCGGCTCAAGGCGGCTATGGAGCAGCTTGCAGCCGGAAAAGGCACTGTCCACGAGCTGATTGAGACCGACAATGGATAAAATCTGGTCTGACGGGGCTTGGGAAGATTATCTTTACTGGCAGACTCAGGATAAAAAGACGCTCCGCCGCGTCAACCAGCTATTGCTGGACATTGATCGCAACGGGCATAAGGGCATCGGTAAGCCGGAACCGCTCAAACATGACAAGCAGGGGTATTGGAGCCGGAGAATTGATGACGTGAACCGGCTGGTGTACCGGATTGCGGAAAATCGGATTGAAATTGCCCAATGCCGCGCCCACTATGATTAGGGGCAAACAGGAGCCTGCATGCATCCATCACCGCCCCCCTTTTTGGACAAGCTTACTTTTGACATTTTGGCGGCATGGGCGGGTGAGGCCGTGTTCCAGCGCGGACTCGCCTATCACAAAGCCGGAAAGGTTCGCAATCTTGCCCGCACTTCTGAAGGCGGACTCCTGGCAACGGTTGACGGAACAAGAAAGTATGCAACGCAGTTTTTTCAAGAAGAAGGCGAAAAACTGGCGTCAGAGTGCACTTGTCCTTATGGGCCGCGGTGCAAACACGCTGTGGCCGCAGCATGTACGGGCCTTGCGCTTCTTGCCGCAAAAACTTCCATCCCCCTTGCCGCCGCCAATGATAAACGTCTGCTCGACATAGATATCGCCGTCTCTCCTGACGAAACATCTTTGGCAGAACCCGCCCCTTCCCCGCAAGCATTGGAAGCGGTACTCAAAAAACTTTCCAAAGAACAGTTGGTTACCCTGATGATCCAGGCGGCGGCCCTTGCGCCCGAAGTAGGCGCTCTTTGCATGCATGGAGCGGAACCAAAACAGAAAGACGCTCTTGCCCTGGTGAAAGATGCGCGCAAAGCCATGCGCAAGGCATTGGAAGTGCCGGACTGGGAAGATTATCACCATCAAGCATATACTGACTATGAACCCGTGCGCAAAAAACTGGAAATCCTGCGACTGGCGGGCTTGCTGGAAGAGGTTCTCGATCTTGCTCTTGAGCTGCTTGAAGACAGCCAAAGCCAGATCGAAATGTACGATGACGAAGGGCAAACACACGACGATATCGCCCAGTGTATGGACATTGCACTTCAAGCGTTGCGCGATGTGGACTGGCCTGCACATAAAAAACTGCTATGGGCAGCCGATGCGGTATTGACCGACGATTTCGCCGTTTGCGATTGCTTCTGGGCGCTATTACGCGAAAAACATCCCCAAGAAGCATGGAGTGTTGTGGCCGATACCCTGTCAGGCCGCTTGGCGCAGCACAGCGGGAAGGGATTTGCCCGCAGTGCATTGGTGGATATGGCGATATACGCCCTTACCGAAGCCGGGCGAGATGCTGAAGTGCTTGTTCTCTGTAAACATGAAGCCGTTCACTCCGGGGAATACTTGCGTCTTGTGGAGCTATTGCTGGCAAACGGGAGTGAGCAGGAGGCTGAGGAATGGATACACAAAGGCATTGCCGGTGCGGAGCGGAAAGAGCCGTACGCTGCAGACAGGCTTCGTTCCTGCCTGCTGGAACTGCGCAAAAAGCAAAAAAACTGGGATGCCGTGCTGTGCATGCAGACAGAAGATTTTGTCCGCCACGCCTCTTCAGAGCGGTTTAAAGAGTGCCGCCGTAGCGCGGAGAAGCTTAAAGTCTGGCCTGCACTACGCCCTTTGCTTATGGCCTTTCTCATCGAAAGAAAGTTTCCATGGGATCACGATGCCTGGCCCTGCCAAAACCGGGGCAAAATATCCGTACTCAGGGAAGAGAAACATCCTGACTTATACACGCTCATTGATTTGGCCATTGACGAGAAAAATCCCGCAGAGGTGCTCAAGTGGTATGACCTGCAACGCAAGGATCGGCGCGGATACGGTGGCTATTGTGCCGATCGCGTGGCCGCCGCTGTGCAGGATTTTGCGCCGGAGCGGGCGATTGCCTTGTGGAAGCAGCTTGCAGAGGCTCAGATAGCCTTGGTCAAGCCCAAAGCCTATGTGGAGGCAGCAAGTTTTCTGCGCAAAATGGGCAAGCTCATGCGCACATACAATATGGCAACGCAATGGGACGCCTACATTCAAGCCTTGCGTGGCGAGCATCGGCGCAGGCCGCGTCTCATGGAAGTGCTGGATGGCTTGTCGCTGCCTGGAGAAAGGGCTGTCTGCCAGGATGGGCAAGGCAAGATGCATGTACCGCTACCCAAAGAAAAATAATGCGCAAAGAGTGTTGACAAGCCGCCACGATCCGGTTTAATGGTCTCCCTCTTTGGGAATATTTATCTGGAGGACTTCATGCCCACGATCAACCAGCTTATCCGCAAAGAGCGGAAGAAGGTTGTAAAGCGCAAAAAGACGCCGGCCCTGCAGGAATGCCCGCAGCGCCGCGGCGTGTGTACCCGCGTCTACACCACTACCCCGAAAAAGCCCAACTCGGCCCTGCGCAAGGTCGCC